>PMST01000203.1 GCA_003168295.1 Actinomycetota bacterium | reverse complement strand
TCGCGGCCGGACTGCTCGCGGCTGCGGGACGGCTCATCGCGGCGGCCATTCCGGCGGCGCCGGTCACCACGCTGCGTTTCACTAGGCGCGGACTCACCCAGGGCCGAGTCGCCCTGCGGCTCGACCGTGGCCTGCGGAGCCGCGGCCTCCTCCGTCACGGCCGATGCCTCCTGCACCGAAGCGTGCCGGGGCGAAGCCTGCCGGGTCCGCCCGTTTGGCCGGTCGGTCGCGGTCTCCTGGTCGAAGCTGAGCTGCTGCCCGGCTCCGTCGGTGCCGATACCGCCACGCACGGAGTCGCCGAGGCCGGACGTCGCACCTGCTCCAATACCTGATTGCGAATTTGTGTCTGGTTCCATAGCGCCCTGCTTCCGCGGGCGAGTCGAGCCAGCTCCCGCGGACGCGACACGCTGGTCTGAGCCCTGCTTGGCAGTACTCGCCTCCTGACGCGGCCCTCCGCCCTGCCGCGCCTCGATCGCCTCGACGAGCTGGCCCTTTCGCATCCGACCTGACCCCGGTATGCCCATGGTCTGCGCGATCCGCTGCAGTTCGGGCATGAGCAGCGAGGAAAGACCGGTGCCACTGCGACTGCGCGACTTGGACGCCGGTGTCATCGCTACTGGTGAACCCAAGTCTCCCTCCGATGGTCCGCCAGCGGCCACCGAAGGCGCTGAGGTACCGACGGGGGCGTCCTCAGACGCGGTGGACGCGCCGTTGAGGAGTTCGGATGTGTCGCTCACTAATGGTCCTTCCATGATTCTCGACCGCCTGGGTGAACCCGCTAGGCCCGTCGACCCGGTATAGCGGCCCCCCGCGGGGCCAGAGTTGATTCGCGCTGCTCGGACAGCCACCGAATATCCACAATCCCGGCAACGCTTTGCGTTCCTCCGTGCGTCGCTATGTATCCGCAAGTCTGGGAGATGAATCGGAGAGCACCCGGGCGGCCGTACCGCTCGCCCGCGTCCCCAGATCGCGCGCTCGCACTAGGCTGACCCCGCTCCCCATCTAGGAAGAGAGCGGAACATCCTGTGTCAAAGACCTGGGGTACGGCAACAATACCGTCCCATAGGAGTTTGCCGGCGAGCGCCCGGTTTGCCGACGAGCACCCAGTCCAGAGGGGGGCACCCGGTGCGCCACTAAGCCTAACACGATGAGGACTCAAGGCATTCCTTCGCAGCCATCCGTGTCGCGGAAGAATAGGCAACGGTCCCATGAGGTCCGCCAGCAGGATCACACATCCGACGTACTCAGTTCCAGGGAGTGATGACGTGACCTGGCGCTGTCGCCATCTGCCCGTCGGACGGGCTGACCGCTCGTCTCCCGCATCAGGAGCCTGACGAAGGCTCAGGAGGCAGGACACGCGCACCATGCCGCTCGACGTCTAGCGAGCTTATGTGCCACGCAATACCCGTTTCTTTCACGATTGAACCCAAGATGTCCAGGTGACGACGATAATCAGGGCTTTCGCGACCAAAGAGCAACGCGACCACGGAGGGACCTGCCCCGGACACCACGGCGGGGATGCCCTCGCCTCGCAGCCTCCGGACCAGCGCGTCCGTCTCCGGCATCGCCGCCGACCGGTAGTCCTGGTGCAGCCAGTCCTGCGTCGCGTCAAACAGGACGTCGGCCCCATCGGGCCAGCCCGCCCCCGGCGACATGGCCGCGGGAAGTTGCGTCAGCGCGGCAACCAGCAGGGCACTGCGTCCCGCGTTGGCCGCCGCATCCTTATGCGGCACCAGGTCGGGCAGCAGGCGCCTGGCCACCTCGGTACGCACCGGAGCCGGCGCAATGCAGATGACAGGACTGATCAAGGGCAGCGGCTCGAGCCGTGCCATGTGCGGACGGCCGAATACCGTCCACGCGATCGTCAGCCCGCCGCCCAGGCAGGCGGCCACGTTGTCTGGGTGGCCTTCGATGTCGGTGGCGAGCCTGAACACGGCATCGTCCGGCAGCGCGTCCGCGGCCGGACCGGATTCAGCCTCATCCCCAGCCTGGCCGTCCGCTCCGGCCAGGGCCCGCGCGGCCAAGATGCCGGCGACGATCGCAGCGGCTGATGAGCCCAGGCCCCGGCCGTGCGGGATCCGGTTCACGCAGCGAAGGCCGATTCCCGGCGGCTGAGTCCCGGTGACGGCGAACGCCGCTCGCATGGCCCGCACCACGAGGTGATCCTCGCCCGCGACCGCCAGGTCCGCGCCTTCGCCGGAGATCTCAATGGAAAGCCCGGCCGGGCGAATACACGCGTCCACCTCGTCGTACAAAGTCAGCGCGAGCCCGAGCGCGTCAAAGCCAGGACCGAGGTTGGCGGTGGTCGCGGGCACCCGCACCCGCACCCGCACCACGTCATGCGCCCAGGCCATGCTGCTCCTCACTTAGGTCACAATTCACAATCCACGTATCACCAGTAACTCATTTACAGCCGAACGCCCCCGGCCTTGGCCGGCACGATGGACCGTTGTGCCGGCTGGGTGGCGCGCTAAGAGGCCGGGGCAGAGCACCATGCCGGGACGGGGGATGGTGCCGGGACGGGGGATGCTGCTGGGGCGAGGATGCTGCTGGGGCGGGGCACCATGCCGGGGCATGTGCTGGGGCGGGCGGAGCTTGGGGGCACGGGAGGCTAGGCCAGGCCTAGAGCGGTGGCGGCGGCGTTGGCGTCGGCGGGGATGGTGGCCGGGGACGGGGCGCCGGACAGCGCCCAGTCCGGGTCCTTCAGGCCATTTCCGGTAATGGTACAGACCACTCGGGTACCCGCGGCGATCTGGCCGTTCGCGCGGGACCGGAGCAGCCCGGCCACGCTCGCCGAGGAGGCCAGCTCACCGAACACAGCTTCCTGCGTCGCGAGCAGCCGGTAGGCGGAGAGGATCTCCCGGTCGGTCACCGAATCGATCAGGCCGCCGGACTCGTCGCGGGCGGCCTCGGCCATCAGCCAGGAGGCCGGGTTGCCGATCCTGATCGCGGTCGCGATCGTCTGCGGCTGCAGCACGGGCTTGCCGATCACGATCGGCGCCGCTCCGCTGGCCTGGAAACCGAACATCCGCGGCGCGCGGGTCGCCAAGCCTGCGCGCTGGTACTCGGTGTATCCCATCCAATAGGCCGTGATGTTCCCCGCGTTCCCGACCGGAAGGCAGTGCACCTCGGGCGCGTCGCCGAGCTCGTCCACGATCTCGAATGCGGCGGTCTTCTGGCCCTGGATCCGGTCCGGGTTCACCGAGTTGACCAGTGCCACCGGGTACTCGGCGGCCAGCTTCCTGGCCAGCTCCAGGCAATCGTCGAACGAGCCGTCCACCTGGAGCAGCCGGGCTCCGTGCACCAGCGCCTGGGCGAGCTTGCCGATGGCGATCTTGCCGCGCGGCACCAGCACCGCGCAGGTGAGCCCGGCCCGGGCCGCGTAGGCAGCCGCACTCGCACTGGTGTTACCGGTCGAGGCGCAGATCACCGCCTTGGCGCCGGCCGCCGCCGCCATGCTGATCGCCACCGTCATCCCCCGGTCCTTAAACGAACCGGTCGGGTTCGCCCCCTCGACCTTGAGGTACACCTCGCAGCCGGTCCGGGCGGACAGCACCGGGGCGGGCAGCAGCGGAGTGCCGCCCTCACGCAGGCTGACCACCGGCGTGGCCTCGGTGACCGGAAGCCAGTTCCGGTATTCGGCGATTACGCCGCGCCACTGCTGTCTGGCCCGGGCCGCGAGCGGCTTGGGTTCGGTCACCGGCATCACTCTTCCTCCCCTTCTACCCGCATCACGCTGACCACCGCGCGAACGACCGGCAGCGCCTCGAGTTCACGGATGGTCGCGGCGAGTGCCGCGTCCCTGGCCGTATGCGTCACGATCACCAGCTGCGCCTCTTCGCCCCGGCTGGCCTGGCGGACCGTCTCGATGGAGACGCCGTGCCGGGCGAAAGCCTCGGCCACCGGGGCCAGCACGCCGGGCTTGTCGTCCACATCGAGGGAGACGTGATAGCGGGTGAGCGTCTCGCCCATCGGCATGACGCGCAGCCCGGCGTAGGTGGACGCATCTGGGCCGCGGGTGCCGGCCAGGCGGTTCCTGGCCACCGCGACGATGTCGCCGAGCACGGCACTCGCGGTCGGGGTGCCGCCGGCGCCCGCGCCGTAAAACATCAGGCGGCCCGCCGATTCCGCCTCGACGAAGACCGCGTTGTACGCCTCGCTGACCGAGGCGAGCGGATGCGAGCGCGGGATCATCGCGGGGTGAACCCGGACCGACACTCCCGCGTCGCAGCGCTCGCAGATGGCGAGCAGCTTCACCACCCGGCCGAGTGTTCGCGCGCTGCCGATGTCCGCGGCGGTGATCTCGGTGATGCCCTCGCGGTGTACGTCCGCCGCCGTTACCGGCGTGTGGAAGGCCAGGCTGGCCAAGATCGCGGCCTTCGCGGCCGCGTCGAAACCCTCCACGTCCGCGGTCGGGTCGGCCTCGGCGTAGCCGAGGGCCTGCGCCTCTTCCAGCGACTCGGCGAAGCCCGCGCCGGAGGAGTCCATCCGGTCCAGGATGAAGTTGGTGGTCCCGTTGACGATGCCGAGCACGCGGCGCACGGTGTCGCCGGCCAGCGACTCCCGCAGCGGCCGCAGCAGCGGGATGGCGCCGGCCACCGAAGCCTCGTAGTACAGGTCGGCGCCGTACTCGCGGGCCGCGCCGTAGATCTCCGCGCCGTTCTCGGCCAGCAGCGCCTTGTTCGCGGTGACCACCGGCTTGCCGCTCTTCAGCGCGGCCAGCAGCAGCGACCTGGCCGGCTCGATGCCGCCGATCACCTCCACCACGATGTCGACGTCCGGCCGGGTAGCCAGCGCGTACGCGTCGGCGGTGAGCAGTGACCGGTCGATCCCCGGGGACCGCGGGTGGCCGACCCGGCGGACCGCGATCCCGGCCAGCTCCAGCCGCGCGCCGATCCGCAGGGCCAGGTCATCGGCCTGCTCGGTGAGCAGCCGGGCTACCTGGGAGCCCACCGAGCCGCAACCGAGCAGCGCGATCTTCAGCGTGGGCACGGTCGGTTTCACGGGCGAATCACTCATCTGGCATCCAGGCGTGGCGGGTTGGAGGGCAGGCGGCGCCCGGGCGGGCTGGGGGCGGGCGGGGTGCGGGTCATCCGAGGTCCAGGCTGAGGAGGTCGTCTAGGGTCTCGCGGCGGACGATCACCCGGGCGGTGCCCGCGTTGACCGCTACGACCGCGGGGCGCGAGACGTGGTTGTAGTTGCTGGCCAGGGAGCGGCAGTAGGCACCGGTGGCGGGGACGGCCAGCAGGTCGGCGGGGGCCAGGTCGGACGGCAGGTAGGCGTGCCGCACCACGATGTCGCCGCTCTCGCAGTGCCGGCCGACCACCCGGGACAGCATCGGCGGGGCCGACGAGCCGCGGGAGGCCAGGGCGCACTCGTACGAGGCGTCGTACAGCGCGGTCCGGATGTTGTCGCTCATCCCGCCGTCCACGCTGACGTAGGTCCGCAGCCCGTCCACGTCCTTGATGGTGCCGACCGAGTACAGCGAGACCGTGGACGGCCCGACGATCGCGCGGCCCGGCTCGACGGTCAGCCGCGGCCGGGGCAGCCCGGCGGCACGGCACTGGCCGTCGACGATGCCGCGCAGGCTCTGCGCGACCTCCTTGGCCTCGGGGGCGTCGTCCTCTTCGGTGTAGGCGATGCCGAACCCGCCGCCGAGGTCGAGCTCGGCGATCTCGACCCCGTGCTCGTCGCGGATCCTGACCGCGAGCTCGACGACGCGGTGCGCCGCGACCTCGAAGCCGGCCGTGTCGAAAATCTGCGAGCCGATATGGGAGTGCAGCCCCGCGAACGCCAGGCCGGGGCAGGCCAGGACCCGCCGGACCGCCTCGTCGGCGGCCCCCGAGGCCAGCGAGAAACCGAACTTCTGGTCGTCGTGGGCGGTCGCCATGAACTCGTGGGTGTGCGCTTCCACCCCGGTGGTGACCCGGACCAGGACGTTCGGCCGGAACACGGGCTCAGCGGCGGGCGGGAGGCCCGAGCCGGTGAGGTAGGCCAGCCGCGCGATCTCCTCGAAGGAGTCCACGACTATATGGCCCACCTCAGCGCCGACCGCCCGGGATAGCTCCTCGAGCGACTTGTTGTTGCCGTGCATCGCGATCTGCTCGGGCGGCACCCCGGCCGACAGCGCGACCTCGAGCTCGCCGCCGGTGCAGACGTCCACGCCGAGGCCTTCCGAGCTCACCCAGCGCAGCATCGCCCGGGAGCAGAACGCCTTCGCCGCGTAGAACACCCGCGCGTCCGGCCCGAACGCCTCCAGGTAGTCCCGGCAGCGTGACCGCACATCTTCCTCGTCACACACGTAGAGCGGGGTACCGAACCGCTCAGCTAGGTCCCGGACGTCCATCCCTCCGAGCGTGAGCACGCCATCGGAACGCCGGGCGTTCCGCGGCCAGATGCCAGGATGCAGCGCGTTGAGGTCCCGCGGCGGGGCGGGTGGATGATCGGCGGGCAGCACGTCACCGTGGCGTGGCCCGGCCGGGTGCGCGACACGGCTCATGCGGTTCCCTTCATGTGCGGCGAGCGGCCTACAGGCGGCCGGGTGCGCCGACCCCGAGCAGCCCGAGGCCGGTGGCCAGAGCGGTCCGCGCCGCGTCCGCCAGCCATAGCCTCTCGCTGCTGATGCTCGATATCGTGGTAAAACCGGTGGTGTTCATGGTGTCAATCGTCCGAGTTGCCAGCTCCTCCAAGTAGCCGGCGAACTCATCGGGCCGGCCACGGCGCGCCGCCACGGCCACCCGTTCGGGCAGCCAGGACAGCACGTCGAGCAGTGCCAGCTCGTCCGACCCCGGGGGTTCGGCGAGCAAGCGCGGCCGGAATCCGGCTGGACTGGTCCCCAGCGCGGCGGCCCAGCGCAGCACGGCGGCAGCGGCGGCATGCGCGTACCGAACAGCATAAGCCGGATTGGCCAGCACGTGCCGCGCGACAAGCGCCGGATCAGGAGCCGCCGCGCCGGGGGGCATCCGGGCCAGCGCGAACCGCACCGCGTCCGGGCCCGCGTAAGCGACGGCCGCCACCACTGGTCCGGTCTCGCCAGGGGCGGGAGATTCGGGGGCGGGGGGAGGAAGTAGGCCCCGTTCGGGAGAAAAAAGGGTTGCACCTGCGGTGGTGGCGAGACGGGCGGTCAGCTGAGCGGCGAGTACCGCCCAGGCCCGTGACCAGGTGAGTTCGGTGAGCGGGTTGGCCGGCGGCGGGCCCGGGACGATGCAGCCGCGCAGCGTGTCGCTCGCGGCGCAGGCCGGGCCTGCGCGGGGGATCCGCGCCGCCAGGGCGGCCAGGGCGTCGGGGGTGACGGTGACGGTGAGGTATCCGGCGCCGGTGACCTCCGCGGTGGCGATCCAGGGCTCGGTCTCAAGGCGGGCGGCCATCCGCGCCGCGACGGCACGCGGGTCCTGGCCGGGCGGGGTCAGGCGGAACGGCAGGCTGGACGCGTAACGTCCCGGGCCTGCGGCCGGGCGAAGTTGCGGGTCGCCGTCGGTGCGACCGGCTGCGGCCAGGAGCGCCCGCCGCAGCTCGGCGGTGATCACCTAGCGGGGGCCGACCAGCTCGCGGACCAAGCGGATCATCTCGTTCGGGTCGAAAGGCTTGGTGAGGTAGGCGTCGGCACCGACCCGGGCGCCGCGGGCCTTGTCGACTTCCTGGGCGCGCGCGGTGATCAGCACCACCTTGATGTGGGCCGTGTCCGGTGACTGGCGCAGCTGGACCGCCGTCTCCCAGCCGTCGAGCCGCGGCATCATCACGTCCAGCGTGATGACATCCGGATTGATCTCCGCCACCTTATCCAGGCAGTCCTGCCCGTCCACCGCCGTCGACACGTCGAAGCCCTCAAGTGAGAGGTTGACCTCGATCAGCCGCCTGATCACTTCGTCGTCGTCGACGACAAGCACTCGTCCCATTCCGTGCGTCACTCGCGTGAGGGTAGTGGCTCGGCGCACCTGCTTGCGCCTTGTCGGGGCCCAGGCCTCGGCGCCTTCCCGGGCGCGGTCCCTGGTTGCGTGCCCGATTGCTTGCGCGCGGCGCTGTGTCCGTGGCTGAGTGTCCGGACGGGCCCTGCGGCTGGTACCCTTTCCCACGTCGCGCAGCCCCCATAGCTCAGGGGATAGAGCATCGGCCTCCGGAGCCGTGTGCGCAGGTTCGAATCCTGCTGGGGGCGCTTCCTCATACCCTCGGAAATCGCACGCTGACCTGGCACGACGCTGGAACTCCTGGGTGACAGGCTGAGACAGCTCGTGCCACCGGATGCCGCCGTCTGCCAGATTCCGCGCCCAATACGCGCCCACGGTCACTCCCCCTCCCCCTCGTCCTGGTGGCCACCTTCTAGGCGCAGGCCGCCCTCCATGCGCCTGATCCATACGTCTTCCAGCCCGGTCACGCACCGGGCGTACACGCGCGTGAGGACCTCCACCGAGTGCCCGGCCCACGCGGCTACCTCGGTGGCCGGGACGCCGGAGTTCAGGCGCCAGGTGACACCTGAGTGCCGCAGGTCGTATGGACGGCGCATGAGCGGGCCCGCCAGGTCCTCCGGGCTCAGCGAGGCGCATCGCACCTTGTGCCAGACTCGCCACCAGGTGGACGGGTGGATGTGGTTGCCGTTCTCGCTGCGGAATAGCCTGCCGTCAGCGTCGGTCCCGAACAGGTCGATGTGCTCGCGCAGCAGGGCCACCAGCTCGGGCGGGATGGGGACTCTCCGGGCGGGCCTTCGTGCCCGGGTGGTGGGGCGGCCCTTGGTCCTGCCTTTCAGCCCTCTGTGCTCGTGCATCTGCCCGTCGTCGGTGAACGCCTTGCCTGCGGCGGGACTAGCGTCGGCGAACGTCAGGTGACCCCATCCTCGCTCGGGCAGCTCGCACCCGCTGCGGGTCAGCGCCGCGACCTCGGAGGGGCGCATCATGGCGTAGAACATGCAGCCGTAGAAGGCGGCGAACCGCCTGCCTTGCCTGCTGCCGGTGCCCTTGCAGGTTTCGAGCATCGCCGCGACGAGCGCGGGACTGCCCACCGACCGCGGGTCTAGGGTGTCGTCAGGAGCTTGCGGCGGGGTCCACCCCTCGGGGAGGTTGGGCTTGGACAGCGGGTTGGCCGTCAGTCTTTTCTTGCGGATCGCGTACGCCAGGGCGCGGTGCATGATCCGGCGCCGCCGGGAGAAGTACTCCGGGGCGGCGGGCTTGCCGTCTAGGTTGACCGTGAGGGCGTCGAGGATGTCACAGATCACGGCCGGGTCTGCCAGTGAGCCGACCGGGCGTGAGGCACGCGCTATCCAGGCGACGGCTCTGGTCTCGTCCTCGTCGAGCTCGCCTGCGTGGCCGCCCGGGTTCAGGGTCTTGCGCAGTGCCGAGCGCAGCACCGCCGGGTCGGGAGCGCCCTTGTGGTCGCTGACCACTACGGGCACGACTCTGGTCAGGGTCTCGATGACGGACAGCCTTGTCTTGGCGGACGATACCGGCCAGGTCGCCGCAGCGAACTCGGCGCAGTGCTCGTAGAAGGACACGTCCCGCAGCGTGCGGACCATCGACTCGGGCCGTCCGGTCTCGGTGCCGAACCCTTCGCCGTGCCTGGCCGCCGCCCTGAGCTTGGCGCGATGCGATTCGGCCAGTTCCTTCGTGGTGAACGAGTCGCTGAACTGCCCGACCCAGCGGACGCGGTAGGTGACCGTCTTGCCCTTCCGCGTCTCGATCTGCCAGAACCGGACGTCGTAGCTATTCACGCGATGTCCTGCTCGGGCTCGTCAAGCCATGCGTCCAGCCAGCTCCGCCGGACGCGGACGCAGCCCCCGGCAATGCGCTTGCTGCGCGGGCCGGTGCCCAGCGCCCGCCAGCGGTAGAAAGTCCGCTGGCTGATCTTCAACTCGGCGCAGACCTCCTCGACGGTCAGCCATTCGCTGGCGCCCGGGTTGCCCGGGGTACGGGATGCTTTAGTCGTCACGTTCACCTCCCTTGCTTCGCGGTATGGTTCGCCGTGCGCGGCTGCACGGTCGAGGTGCGGGGCTAGCGTAATCAGCCTGATCCCGTGCACCGCGCGGTGCAGCTTGCTCTGGCTCGCGGTGCACGCTGGTGCATCAATAGACCAAGCGGGCTATTCCGATTTCCTCGATACGAGAGATGGTGCGCTCACCGCGCTCTGGGCCTGTCCTTGTCGCCTTGGTAACGCGTGTCTTAAGACGACGGTAAGTGTCTGTCTTCGCCTCAGGCAAACAGCTAGTGCGGGCCTTGAGGAAGCCGGCCGTGTCAACGATCAGTCGGCGTCGGACAGGCTTCGCCTGCGGTCCGGACGGCCTTAGCCTCGGGCGTACGGGACCTTCCGGACTGTCAGCTTGGGAATCTGCGCTGTCCGGGCTGCTATGTCGTCTGACCTGCGGCGTGGGATGTCCGCGAGTGACCGTGAGGGACCCCTCGTCACCCAGGTTAATGGCCCGCTAATGGCCCGGCTGTATTTGGTTGGCCTACGGCAGAGGCCTGAGGGGGGAGCCCGAGCGACCCGGACGGCTGCGACCCGAGCTGCAAATACGGTTGGGTTGACTGCGTTCCTTGAAGCCAGCCTCCCCGGGCCAATGTCCCTAACTGGGCTGCCCTGGGGCACCTGCGTATGGTGCTGCACTGCAAACTGAGTTGCAACCCCCGCGGAGCGGGCGGTGCGCTGACTGAAAAACGGGTACGACGTCCGGGGTCGCGTACGACGTTTGGCACCTCGGCGCCCTGGCCCCTCATAAGCACCAGCGATCTACGCATTACGAGCGTGTTCTCGTGCGTTGCTCGCAGCTGGTCCTGGCTGGTCAATTTCCGTGGAAGCGACTCCGCGGCTGCTGTCTGAAGGTGTGAGCGCAGTATCGCGGACTATGCAGTACGCGGTCAGGAAGAGCTGAGTTGCGTGAGAAATTCCTGGTATGCCCTGTCGACCACTTGCGCGGCTCGCACGTCCTCTGTGGTAATCTTGTTTCTACCGTCCCAGGTCGCTAGCCGGATTTGAACCGTCTTCCATTCGTTGGCCCAGCGAGGGTGGTGGTTGAGGTCGGTAAAGCGTGGTACGAGGTAAGACATGAATTTGATTGCCTCCTCGAATGAGTTGAAGATGAAGTTTTTCCGCAATTCCTGACGGGAGTGTGGGTACTCTCGCTGGAGGGTGTCCTGCCACGGTTCCCAATCTGGGAGACCGTCCAGCGCCTGGTTAAGTTGATCCTCCGTGAGGCCAGGAAGATCCGCTTTCCACGGCAACGGTGTGGGCAGCGCGTCGGGGCCCGGTTCGTTGTCCTTGAGGCCCAACTCGACTAGTTGGCGTCCAACAGAGTTCATGTCCTCGGCCCACGTCTCCACCTCCGGGCGCAGCCGCAAGTAAGGATAATCGAAAAGTCCTCGCAATTTTTTTGGAAGAGCCTTATCGGGTGGGCGAGAAATCTTATGTCCGACGAGTAGGTTGATGATATCCTTGCGCTGATCCAAGGCAGTCTCGAGTTCGAGCCGCACCCAGTCATTAGCCTTGTCCAGCCGCCGTCGACCCCATTTATCGCTCACGCTAAGCCACGTGGGTCCTATCACCGCCAGGACTACGGTGGCCTCTTGGAGCTTGTCCCGTATTCGTGGCGGCCACTGCTTGCCGACTGGTACCGAATTCACGTCCATGAACAGTTGGCCCGAACCAAACCGGGCTTTTAGCTGAAGATAGAGACCTTGGGCCAGCGGGCCTGTGTCGTCGCGACGGTAGCTGATGAACGCTAGACTCGCCATTCCGTGTCCCCTTTGAACGCCGGGTTCCCTCAAACGGAGGATACCCCGGTTGTCTAAGCGTACGCGGGCACAGAGGTTTGGGGGAACACCTGAATTGGCTGACCTGCGCATCTGCTAACACGTTGTCCGTGAGAGACCATGGCTGCCCGCGGTTGCTCCTCCGCTCGGGGCATGTAGCGGGAACGCCCTGACTGCTAGGACGTGGGTGGTCCATGCGTGGCCAGTCTGTCCGCGGGTCAGCAAGCATGTGCGGCTATCCGCGAGTGACCGTGAGTTGCCTATGATGACTGTCCTATCGAGCACGCAGCGGGCACGGATGAACCTTCTGATCCGTAGATTCCCGTCTGGGCGTCCGGACCCGTTCAGGACCGTTCGTAACCTCGGGCTCGTCTCTCCCGGTTGTCCGTGCAGGTCCGGATCATCCGAAGGTTGTTCATCCGTGTGGCTCCCAGCGTGGCTCCCAGCCCGAGCCACGCTGCGGCACTGCCTAGCGGTTTCAAGAGCGTCCGTGGTTCACGGCTCGCTACCGGTTTCTCCGCGCTATCGGCCACGCGGAGGCGGTTGCTCGTCGTCCCCGGCCGCGAGCGACGGCTGTGACCCGCCGTGTCGGGCCTTGCGCGACGCCTGCCCGTCCGGCCCCGGCCGCCTGCGCCGCCGTCGTGCCGGGCACCGTCCAGCACCGGCCGTGGTCCTGGTCCCCGCCCCTTCCCCCCATCGGACTGACTGCTGCCGCCCTATTCGCCGGAGGGGAGGTGTCAAGGGCCGATTCGCGTGTACCGGCGGCAGTCTGGTGGGGGTCCTTGCAACTTCCCCGGTTATGCCGCCCTAGACCAGGCGGTCCCCGCGCCTGGGCGATTGTCAACGTGGCTGGATCGGCGTACGGTCCAGTGCAAGGAAGTCGTAGGGAGGGGAGGTCCGTGGTGGACAATGTGCAGCTGGCGCGAGACATATACGATGCCTTCGGCCGGGGGGACATTCCTGCTGTGCTCGGCATGATGGATCCCGACATCGAATGGCGCGAAGCAGAAGGCAATCCGTACAAGCCCGATGGCAAGGCCTGGCTGGGTCCCGATGCAATCCTGAACAACCTGTTCATCAAGCTCGGAACGGAATGGGACGGCTTCACCGTGCGTCCCATGGAGTTCCTTGATGCAGGTTCTGCGGTCGTAGTCGAAGTGCGCTACTCAGGGGTCTACAAGCAGACCGGCAAGAGTCTTGATGCTCAGGTCTGTCACGTGCTGAAGATGCGCAACGGCAAACTGGCGAGCTTCCAGCAGTACGCGGACACTGGCCAACTCCAAGATGTGATGGGTGCTCACTGAGCACACGCCGACAGCGATGGTGAATTTCGCTGCGCGATGCAGCGGCCATGCATCCGTTGTGCGTACGAGTGCGTCGTGCTGATCTGGTGAGCCTTGCGCATGGCCCGGCGTGCGTCGGGCGGGCCGCCAAGGCAGAGCCCGGCGCTGACGCCGGGCCAGCGGCGCCGTGAGGCGCCGCCTTGACACCTATACGGCTAGATTCGGCAATGCAAGCGGCCTCTTCGTCCCGAAGTCAAGTCGCGGTGCCGACTGCCAGNNCGGTGGCGATTGTTACTCACTTGGTTACTCGGCTCCTGGCGGGCTTCGGGCTGACCACCTGGTTGCAAAGTACACCCGGACTGTCGGAATCAGTCGCTCACCTGGTCCTACGCTACGAGTGTGTCCGCAGGGATCGGCCCATGTCGGACCCCGTTGTGGTCAGCTTTGGTGGTCAGTGCTTGCCGCACGTCCGTGCGGTCTAGGGCGTGTGTGGGTGGCTGCTCATTACGGCTGCAGCGCGCGCCGGTTGCTGTATCCCACTGCCGTACGGCTGCGCACCTGCCAATACGAAAGCAGTCAAGTGGGTGGTAGCCCGCGGCTTCTAGCGCTCCGCAGGCTTCCGCCGCGCGAGCCAGCGATACCAGTGGCGTATGCTCCCGCGCAACTTGGCCGTTTGAATAGCGAGTTGGGCGCGGGTCATCTCCGCGTTCGTGCGGCGATCACGGTCTTGCTTAGGGTTTGGTGTTCCGAACAAGACGGCCTCTTGATCTGCGCGTAAGCTCTGACGACGCCGGTGCTGATGATCTCACCGTCCTGCAGCCACGGCTACTCCTCAGCCACGACCTTCTGATCCGTAGAGATCTACAGTCGCATGAGCTACCGGCCTATCCTGCCACTGACCTGCCGAAATACTGTTCAGCGATACGCATCAGGTGGCAACATTGAGCGCCCTTGTGCGGCCAAATAGCGGCCAGCGTGGCCGGGAGACCCTGCCAGCTCGGTCGTCGATCAACTGTCAAGGCGCTTGCCAGTTCGGCCAGATTTATGACTTCAGATGCCCGCATATGACACAAACGGATCACGGTTCTAACACGGCGACAATAACTCCCGTCCTAGTGGCGTAGTACCGAGGAGGGAGGGGATCGTCATGGGAGTTCGGGCCAGCAAATCGTTCATGATCACGCCGGGCATAATGGGGTATAGCGCGCTTGTCGCACTCGCGTTTGCGCTTGCAGCATGTAGCAGCACCACCGCCACCACCACGACCCAGCAAGCCGCCGCTTCAGTGCCAACTATCACCTGCGCGGGAATTCATAGTGATCTTGCAGCCGTAGTCACGGACCTTAAAGCCGGGTATACGGCTAACCAAGAGGCGTGGGCGAGTGGCGGTGGTTATATGGATTTCAGGTGCTCATCGATGACACAGACGAGGCGAACAATTCGAACAAGTTGAACAATAATGCCGGGAAGTTCCACTCTGATGCGTCCAAGTATCTTGCAACCAATAGCCCTACACTTGCCGCCGGGTGGCAGACCGCCTACGCGGAGGTTAATGACGACATCAATACTCTTGCGGCGGATTGCGGCCTTCCCACGGCACAGCTGACCGCTTCCCAGCTCGCCGCACAGAAGGCAGCACAGGCTAAGGCGGCTGCCGCAAGGAAGGCCGCTGCGAAGGCGGCTGCCGCAAAGGCTGCTGCGGCCAGGGCCGCTAAGATCGCCGCCGAGAATACCCCGATCTCGGCCGACCAATGGGAAGGGTCATCCGCAACCCGTCGGCCTACGTCGGGGACATCTACACCATCTCGGGCACCGTCGCCGAATACAACATCAACAGCAATACCTTCGCCACGGTCGAGAACGCCGCGCTTGTCGCTACCGACGCTAACGGGAACGACTTCGTCGTGGAGTGTGACGCCTCCAAGCTAGGGAACGTCCAACCCGGCCAGACCTTCAGTGCCAAGGTCACCGTCGTGGGCGTCGTGCAGACGCAGAACACGGTCTCCGGCAGCACCGGCGAAGTGGCCGACTTCGACGCATCGACCTTCACAGTAACCGGCTGATCGATAGACGAAGGGTGCCGGCAGACAAAGCGAAGCACTGTTGAGGGGTGAGTCGTGTCTAGGATGACCTTCAAAAAATGGGCGGCCTGTATCCGCGACCTCGGCACCGCGCGCCCAGGGCTTCGCGCCCTCTAGCCGCCCGGACTTGGCCCTCTGCGGGGATTGGTGCTGGTCAGCGCCATCTTGATCTGCGCTCTCCGGAGCTGTGTGCGCAGGTTCGAATCCTGCTGGGGGCGCTTCGCTTGACCAGGGGAAAACTGCCTCTCACCAGCGATGACGTAAATCGTTGTGATGTCAGCCAGTGCCATGCGTTGCCCTCCGATGCCGCCCTGTGCCGTATTCCGTCCCCCATGTGTCCCCCACGGGCCCCATAATGACCGCCTCCGGTGGGCGTCCATCCGCGCGATCAGGATCTCGTCCTGGCCGCCGACCGAGTGGTGGTAGATGCGGCGCAGGACTTCCACCGAGTGCCGCCCCGGCGGTCGTGGGGCGGCGGCACCCGGGCCCTGCCGGACCAGGTCCGGCTGAACCTGGCGCTGGCACAGGAGCACAGGTTCGGCAGCGGCACCGTCTACCTCTGTTACCGCCCGGCCTAGGAAAGGCCGGCGTCGGCCGGCTTTCCCGGCCCGCGGCGGAGCAGGCGTTCGTAGAACTGCAGGACGATGAAGCCGGCGACCACGCCGATGACTGGTACCAGCACCAAGTCTTGCCCATGAAACGGGCTTAGCGCGAGCAGGCCTATCGGCGGCCCGGCCGGCACGAAACCCCGGAACCCCCAGCACGCCAGCGTCGTGGTCAGCAAGGCCGGCAGCAGCAGGACGGCAGCCCGCCGGCGCACCGCCGGCCGCAGCGTGGCGATAACGGTCAGCGTGAGGATCAGGGCGACGGCGAAGAGCCCGACTCCCAGCCATCTCTCGCTGCCCGACAACGGGTCCGAGATCGTACCGAAGGTGCCCGGTCGCGGGGTATACCTGATGAACGCCGTCTCCACGGCGGACCGACCAGCCAGTATCGCGGGGGCCGCCGCGAGCGCCGTCACAGCCCGCCACGACAGCGTGCGGCCCTGGCCCCGCAGGCTGCCCAGTGCCGCTGTGACGGTCACCAGCGCCATCGCGGCCTGCCAGTAGGCCACCATTAGCGCCCCGTCGTTAGCAGAAACCGCGAGCACCAGCAAGACCACCTGCCCGGCCAGGCCCAGGCAGGCCCCGGTCGCGGCGACGCGCCGCCAGCGCAGCATCCCGGCCAGCGCGACCAGCGTCCACCAGGCCGCGAAGGCGACGGCGGTCACCAGCATCCGCTCCGGCGTCACGAGAGCTGGTATGGCGGGCGTGAACAGGAACGGACTCGCCATGGTTCGCATGGCGCCGGCCGCCAGCAGGAGGGGCCCGGCGATGGCCAGCACCGCGGCGGTGTCCCGGCGGTCCGGCTGCCGCAGCATCCCGCCGAGCCGCTCGCCGATACCGGACACGGTCAGGTTGACCGCCTCGCCCGGCTCGGGCCAGCGCCGGCCGGGCGCGGACCTGGCCAGCGCGACACCGAGCATGTCGTCGGCGTTGGCGGCGCGGTAGACGTGCGGATACCAGGCGAGCAGCCGCCGGTACCTGCGCTCCAGCGCCTCCGCCGCCGGCTCGCGCCGCGCGCCCCCGTCAGTGCGCGGCGAATCCCGGCGGCTCATATCGTGCCCTCCGCAGGCCGCAGCCGGCGGAGCCGGACCGTGGCCGCGCTGGCGTTACGCCGCATCCGTTCGGCTTCGGCGGCCAGTCGCGCGATGCCCGCGTCGGTCAGCGCGTAGTAGCGGCGCAGCCGGGAATCCACGATCTCCTCGCGCTCGACGATGATCAGGCCGGCCTCGCGGAGCCGGTCCAGCACCCCGTACAACGTGCCGGTATGCAGCCTGACCTGCCCGTCGGACAGCCGGAGTACGTCTTCCACCAGGGCGTACCCGTGCATCGGCCCGCCTGCCAGCGCGGTCAGGACCAGGAACGCGGGTTCCCGTAGAGGCCGTTCGCTCATGACGAGACTATATACGCGTTACACGTATATAGTCGACCCGCTTCCAGGCACCAGCCCGGGTGCCGCTGCCCGCCCGGTCTCATCGACGTCCGCTTTCCGAACGGACCGTGGTGCTTGCTCCCGGCGAATAGCCTTCGGCGCCCTTGACTTGCGCTATCAAAGTGATATCATTTTTACTAGGTGGTCGGCACGGCCGGACACCGAAGGCCACAGGAGGCACCCCATGTACGCACAGAATCACGACACCGTTCTCCGATCTCCGGCCAGTGGAGTGACCAAGAACCCCAGCCGTGCCACCCTGAAAACTCGCCCTCGCATCCAGCGCGCCCTCGTCCGGTACTGGGAGTACATCCGGCCCGTCCGGGTCACCTACCTGGTCATCCGACTGCTGGTCGTGCTGTGGATGGTCGTGCTCGGCGCGATACTGCTGTCGGCGGGCATCGCCTGGGGCTGGACACTGTTCCCTGCCGCCGTGGCCGTGTTCGCGCTTAGCGTCTGGGTGTTCAGCACCGCCGCGAAAGGGTGGCCGGTGGTTGATAGATAATTGCCCGCCTCGCAACATCAAGGCCCAGGCCCGGGACTTCCCTGACCTGGGCCTTTACCGTCGGTCAGGCCAGGTACTGATCATGACGGGCCCACACCGCGATCCAGTCCTCGCCTGTCATTGCCCGCGCCGGCCCCCCGCCTCAGAGATCTACGAGGCTACTTCTCCCAGGTGCTGATCCGTGAGATCCTTACTGCGCGGTCAGCTAAGGGCCGCGCTGGTGGATTCTACGAGTGTCCGCAGAGGTCTCCAGGATCAAGCGTGACTTCGCGTGTACGTTCACCAAGCACTTTCACCTGCGCCCGTTGTCCTGGAGGGCGGACACGTACACTTAGCGAGCCATCCCCGGACCTCACCCTGGCCTGGACTCTTGCACCTTCCGCCCCTTGCGGCCCTGGCCCCAATCTCACTAAGCGGCACTATCGGCTTTGGAACCGGGCGGGCCCTGCCCGTTGGTATCGAAGCGCATTGCGCCCCAGAACCTGGACGTGAACGCATCCGTAACGACAACCTCGTCAAAGTGCAGCGTGATCGTGGGATCAGGCGGAAGCGCTAGCCTACGGCGCAGCCATGGACTCTCGGCCGGAGTGACATCGAGCCGACAGCCAACGACAATGCGGGTTTGCGGATCCACATGACGAAGAAGCTCCAGTGACACCGGCACCTTGGGAAGCTCCGCGATCCTGAGTAGGTGGTCGTCCGATGTCAGCTCCGCTATCTCGCGAATGTCCTCGCGGAACTTCGGCCTAAGCCGGGTCGTGGTTTCATAGACGCCGCCGGTCTGCTCGAGTACGTCTCCAAGAACAGCACCCGGTTCAGTTCGTATGGCCTGCTCGATTTCGGCGGCCCGATATCTGCTAGGGCGCCACGTGGTCGAAGCCTTGTAGTTCTTCATCATCGGATGGTCGGGCTTAAGAACCTCCGCGTATGTTCTGAAGGTCGCCATCGGGCATCACCTGGACTATCTTCTCCCGTGAAGTAACTGGCGCCGCGAGTGTGCAACCTGCACTTGCAGCCATGCCCAGTCTGTCACGCACCTGGCGGGCATTGGACCCTTGCTGCGTATCTCAACTGAGCCGAGACTCCCAGTGCGCTCCAGGTGCGGCTAGCTTCGTTAGCGGCCGGGAGACCTGGGCGCTGTGCGCCGTAGGTCACGGCGGCGGGCAGGGCTTCGCCGATTCTTACGAATGGTCACGGGCGATCGTAGATGCCGTGGTCACCTATGCGCCGCCACACCAGCACCGGATCTCCTTCCTCGGTTTTGTCGAGATGAAAGGTCGCCCTTCCGTCGGGGGAGGAGAAATTCCAGGTCAGCGAGTAGATCTCGGTGTTAGCCAGCCGGTGGATCCGCAGCCGCGCCGGCCAGGGGGGCGAGCCGCCGAACGACCCGGCGGCTACCGCGGGCAGGAAATACTTCCGCAAGGCCTCCTGGAACGTTCGCTGGTGCTCAGCGGGCAACCTCCGGAAGTCATTGCGGAACGAATCCGCGGAGCAGTACTTCACCGGCCATGCTCATCCCCGGCCTCAAGTTCAGCCAGGTCGGCCAGGAACGACTCCTCGTCATCGAACGTGCGGAACCGACCCGCCGCCAGATCCTCCTCCGCCTCCCGCTCGGCCGCCTGGTGCCCCCGGTTCCAGAACCACATCTCATCCAGCGGCACGGGCAAGGTCGGCCGCAGCTCGATCACCCCGTCTGACCGCTCGACCACCTCCAGCTGCGCGCCGGGCTCATCCAGCCGGTACTTGCGCCGCAGCTCAGCTGGGAGCGCAACGGTGCCCCGGGCCTGGATGGCCGCATAACCATGATAGTTCCCCATCGCTCTATATTGCCGTAAAGCATATTAGCGGTCAAACCGCTATACCGTTATACCGCTAGCTTCCCTGCGTCTGGCATGGTTCACGGGAACGCCCAAGATGGCTCACCCGTCAATCAGGGTGCCGCCAGTGCGACCGGCAGTGGTTTCCGCTGGCACGAGGGCCGTAACGATCTCGGAACGCGGCGCGCCTAAGGTTGGCTCATCGCGGGCGATCGCGGCCGATCGCGGGGAAGGCGGGCATTGCGGTGAGCACGATCTGGCGAGCGCGGGCGGCAGCTGCGGCGACCGTCGTGCTTGGCTTGGTCGCGCTCGGGCTCGGCGTGGCCTCCGTCCTCCTGGACCGCGTCACCCACCAGCCCGGGACCGGCGGGCCGGCGGCCGACGCGTTCCGCGCGACGGTCGGCGTGGTGCCTGCGACCGCGGTGGGGATGTTGCTCGCCGCTCGCCGGCCGCGCAATCCGATCGGATGGATGCTGCTGGCCATCATCATCTTGGAGGTCAGCCCGGCCGGCCCGTACCTCATCCTGGATTACCGGACGCATCACGGGGAGCTGCCCCTGGGCGGGGCGGCGGTGGTGATCGAGGAATGCTGGCCGATGTTCCTGGTCCTCATCACGCTGCTGCTGTGGCTGTTCCCCGATGGGACCCTGCCGGCGGGCCGGTGGCACCGGCCCGCGGCGGTCGCCGCGATCGGGTGGCTGCTGGTCGGCCTGGCCACCTCGAGCCGCGGCGTGCTGCTCGCCGTCGGAGGTGGTGTCCGCATTGAGGCCGACGGCGACCTGGCCAACCCGCTGCCTGCAGCGTTTCATGTCCTCGGCGTGGTGGTGGTCGCCGGGACCCTGGTCAGCTGGACGGCCTGGCTGGCCATCCAGATACCGGCCTACCGGCGTGCGAGCGGTGAGTACCGCCAGCAGCTCAAGTGGCTCTACAGCGGCGCGGGCATCTTCGTGGTCTCGTTGATCTTCGGCGTGTTCATCGCCCAGCTCATCGCGTGGAACGCCCCCGGCTGGGGTAACCAGACGGTAATCGGCGCGGTGCTGATCCTCGGCACCGCAGCCCTGCCCGTCTGCATGGGGGTAGCGGTACTGAAGTACCGGCTATACGAGCTCAACCGCGTCATCAGCCGGGTGGTCTCCTACACGCTGATCACGGCCCTGCTCGGCGGCTTGTTCGCCGGCCTGATTCTCCTGGCCACCCACGTGCTGGCGGTCAAGGGTTCGGTGGACGTGGCCGTGGCCACGCTGGTCATCGCGGCACTGTTCAACCCGCTGCGCAAGCGGGTGCAGCGTGCCGTCGACCGCCGGTTCAACCGGGCGCGTTACGATACCGAGGCCATCGTGACCGCCTTCACCGCGCGGTGGCGCCAGACCATCGATCTAGACACGCTACGGGGCGATCTGTCCGGCGTCGTCGACGCGGCGTTCCAGCCCGCCCACGTGTCGGTGTGGCTCCCGGCAACGAGCCGCCCGCCACCGTCCCAGCTCCTGCGCCTCCCGGCGCGCGATCGGTCTGACCGGGCGTGGGCCTTGGTCACTGCGTTCTGGTTTGCGCCTCGCAACTCAGTTGCTAAACTAGACTTATGAAGCGCGAGTTCGCCGAGTGGCCGTGTTCCCTGGCTCGTGCCGTCGATGTCTTCGGTGATTCCTGGACGCTGCTCATCGTCCGCGACGCACTGCAGGGACTAACGCGCTTCGACGAGTTCCAGCGATCCCTGAACGTCGCCCGCAACACGCTGTCCGACCGGCTCGGCAAGCTCGTGGATGCGGGAGTTATGACGAAGCGGTTCTACCAGGACAATCCCCCGCGCTACGAGTACCTGCTCACCGAGATGGGCCGCGACTTCTTCCCGGTCCTGGCGAGCATGCTCGCCTGGGGAGACAAATGGCTCGACGACGGAGGCGGCGCGCCCGTCACATTGCACCACCGCAACCCGGGGCACAAGATCGCCAGCCAGGTCATCTGCGCCGAGTGCGGCGAGCCCGTCGAGCACGCCGACATCCAGTTCTGTGTCGGTCCGGGGTACCCCGACGATGTCCGCCCTGAGCTCGATATGCGCGGCCGGCTAGCACCGGCTCCAGTTCAGGCCAGTGGTGACGAAGTGAGCCCCGGCAAGCGGGCTACCGCCAAGCGGACGCGCCCGGCCCAGCCCAACCGACGCGCCAGCTGAACCGCGGCCTTCACCGGTAGACGGTCGCCGGCATCGGTCCCCCAGCGACTGATGACTGCCGACTCGTGACCGGTGAATCGCATCGCGCGACGTGGAGCGACTCTGTCTTCTTCCCTCACTCAACATCCCCAGGATCCGCAGCGATCTGAGGTCCAAACGAGTGGATAGTTTTTTACAACTAAGTCTTGATTCAATACTCAATCTGTGTTCTATTGATAGTGCGCAAGGGTGATCCGGATCACCGATACCTCGGCAAATACCGAGTGGGTCAGCATCTTGACGAGGGTGCCCTCCCAAGAACGTCACCCATCTCAACGCCCCCGCAGTACGGACATGTGAGGAACTGAAATGCCACTCTGGAAGATCCATCACCCGGTCGACGCCTACACGCCCGAGGACAAGAAGGAGTTCGCCGAGGCGATCACGCGGGTCTACGAGGCCGTCCCGATTGCCCGGTTCTATGTCGTCGTCCTCTTCGAGGAGGTCGCGGCCGACTCGTTCTACGTGGGCGGCGAGTCCCATGACATGTTCGTCCGGCTCCAGATCGACCAGATGGCGCGGACCCTGCCCGGCCCGGTCATCCGGGAATGGTGGGTCAGGAACCTGGACCAGGTCATCGCACCCTGGGTCAGGGACCGCGGCTACGACTGGGAGTTCACCATCACCGAACCGCCGGCCGACCTGTGGTCGCTGCAGGGCGAGATCCCGCCCCCGTTCGAGTCCGTGGCCGAGAAGCGCTGGATCCAGGAAAACAAGGCGACTCCCTACTCCCAGGCGGAGAAGCTCCCCGTCAACCTGGCCCTCGCCCCGGGCACAAGGGGCGAGTGAGAAAATGACCTATAGGACCATCAACCCGGCGACCGGCGAGACGGCCCGGACGTTTGGGGACATCTCCGACGCCGACCTCGATAATGCAGTCGAGGTGGCCCGATCCTGTTACACCGGCGACTGGCGGCACCGGCCGGTCGCGGACCGGGCGCGAATCGTCAGGGCGGCCGCGGCCGCGCTGCGAGCCAACGCGGCCGAGTATGCGCAGTACGTCACCGCCGAAATGGGCAAGCTGATCGGAACCTCGGAGGCAGAAGTCGCCCTGTCGGCGGCGATCCTGGACTACTACGCCGACCACGCCGAGGCGTTCCTCGCCCCGCAGGAGCTGCCGGAATCGCCGGGAGCCGTGATCGAAACCGAGCCGATCGGGGTGATCCTCGGCATCGAGCCCTGGAACTTCCCCTACTACCAGCTCGCCCGCGTCGCCGGACCGCAGCTGATGGCCGGCAACGTCCTGATCATCAAGCACGCCGAGAACGTCCCGCAGTGCGCGCTGGCGTTCGCACGGCTGTTTGCGGAGGCTGGCGCCCCGGCGGGGGTTTACACGAACGTGTTCGCCAGCATCGACCAGATCGGGCGGCTGATCGAGGACCCGCGGATCGCAGGCGTCACCGTCACCGGAAGCGAGCGCGCCGGAGCCGCGGTGGCCGAACGCGCCGGCCGCAGCCTGAAGAAGGCCGTGATGGAGCTCGGCGGCAGCGACCCGCTGATCGTCCTCGAGGACGCCGACCTGCAGCATGCCCTGGCCGGCGCGCTGTTCGGCCGGATGTTCAACACCGGACAGAGCTGCGTCTCCTCCAAGCGCATCATCGTGGTCAGGCAAATCGAGAGCGGCATGGTGTACATCAACCAGCCCGCGTGGACGGCCCCCGAGATTCCTTCGGCGGCATCAAGAATTCCGGTTTCGGGCGCGAGCTCGCCGAGCTCGGGTTCGGCGAGTTCGTGAACCGCAAGCTGGTCAACGCCGCTCCGGCCGGCGGGCCGCCGTGGGGCCCGGTACCCGTGCCATGAGCGTGGTGATCACGGTGGCGCCCACCGG
>PMST01000275.1:10520-53251 GCA_003168295.1 Actinomycetota bacterium | reverse complement strand
TCGTCCGCGGCCAGCTGGTCCTGAAACTGCCCAGGCACCGCGTTGACGAGCTGGTCGCAGGCGGTCATGGTGTGCGGTTCGACGCTAACAAAGGCACGCCGCTGAAGGAGTGGCTCAGCGTAGACCAGCAGTCCTGCCTCGACTGGTCCGCGTTGGCTCGCGAGGCCCTGGCCTTCGTCCGCTCCAAGGCTGGCTGACCCGGTGCGCACCCCGTCCCGGCGGTTCCGCCCAGACCGGCCGTAGCCAAAGGCGGATAGCCTATGGTCCCGGAGGTGTCATGGAACTGCAGGTAGCTGACGATCCGGACCAGTCGCGGTTCGAGATCCGCGCGGACGGCGAGCTCGCCGGTTTCGCCGAGTACTCCATGAGCGGCAACGAGATTGCCTTCACCCATACCACGACCGAAGATCGTTTCCGCGGTCATGGCCTCGCCGGGCGCCTCGTCCAGTCGGCTCTGGAGGCAGCCAGGGACCGGAGCCTGGAGGTCTTGCCCTACTGCCCGTTCGTGCGGAGCTGGATCACCGGGCACCGCGAATATGCCGACCTGGTCCCGGCCGACCGCCGTTCGCGGTTTGGCCTGTGACCACAGCCTCTGGTGACCACAGCACCGCGGTCATCCCGGCTGAGCGTGGGCCGCCCTAGTCCTGACTGTCCCGCGGCGGCCAGGTGACCCAGCGGGTGCGGATCGTTACTCCTTGCTGCGGGCGGCCGCCGGCCAGCGCCGCGACCCGGACGCAGAAGTGCGACCACATGTTCAGCTGGATCTCCTTAGCCAGCCGCAGCTTGTTGTAGAGCACGTCGGCAAGCCGGTCCCCGGCCCGGGCCCAGGACTCGATTTCGAAGTGGAGGATGTCCCCGGAGGCGGTGGCCCGGAACTCGATTTCTCCCGCTTCCAGGTGACCGGTCAGGGTGCCCAGCCGGAAGGAGGTATCGTCCCGGCGGATCACCCGGACCGGGCCGTCCCAAGGCCCCGGCATCCGCACCACGAACTCGTCGCCCCGGCGCAGCTCGTCGCTGCTGCCGCGGGTCTTGCGGAACACCGCCATTTCCGGCGAGGACTGGTTGAGGTTGGCGGCCACGAGATCGATCAGCGGCGCCGGGCTCATCGCGCTGCCCACGATCCGCACAGCATACGAGCGGTGCAGCAGCGGACCGACGCCCGCCGCGAGCGGCTGGCGCCCCGCTGCGGTGTCGTTGTCCTCGTCCGGCGGCCCGGGCAGATCCGCGCTGCTGCCGACTTCTTCGGAACGGTGCAGGGGAGTGGTCCGCCACATGTACCGCCAGCTGACCAGGGCGATCCCGATCGGCCAGCGGAGCACGATCCCCAGCCGGTCCGGCCGGCTCGCCGTCGCCATGGCAGGATCGTCCCATGCCCGGCAGCCGTTCCGTGCTGCGGGTGCCGGATAGGGAGGTTCTCGATGACCACGGGGGAGATTCTGCGGCGGGTCGGGTTGCGCAGTATGTATCTGCACGCTGCGTCGATGGCGTCAGTGGGGCTGTGCATTAGCCTGTGGATCCGCGCAAAGACCGTCGATCAGGACGAACGCGGCAATGCCGAGCGGCGGGCGTTGTTCGTCGGACTGTGGCCCCCCACGCTGTGGCTCATCGGCGACTCCGTGCAGAAGGCCGAGTAATTGCGGCAGGAATTGCTCGGCTCGGTCGACGAGGGCACCGCGCTCGCGGGGCTGCGCGGTCGCCAGGTCAACTACGACCCAGCCCGGGCACCGCAGGATGGCCGGCCCGACGGGCACTGGCACGTCGACTCCGGCGACGCGGTCATCGGCCAGGAGCTTCCCGGCCCGCCCGTCCGCGGCGGCCCCTGGGAAGTCGGATGCGTTCTGGTCCGGCAGTACGAGTTCGTCGAGCCCCGGATCCTGCGCGCCGTCTACCGCGGCGACAGTGAACTCGCGGGTCGCGACATGCTGCTCGAGGGCAGGTTCGTCGGCTTGCGGTTTTATCTCGGCGTCAGGGTGACCGGGGTCATCGATGAGACCAGGGACGCTGACGGTGGCCCCGAGCGGGTCTGGGGCTGGAGTTACCAGACGCTCGAGGGCCACCTGGAACAGGGCCGCCTCAGTTACGAGGTGATCAAGAACCTGGGCACCGGCCGGGTCACCTTCCGCGTGTCCGGCTATTCGCGGGCCGCTCCCATCCCCAGCCCGGTTATCCGGTGGGGGTTCGCCCTGTTCGGCCGCTGGACTCAGCGGCGTTTCTACCTGGCCATCCAGCGCCGGATGCGCAGGCTGGTGCAGGCCGCGCAGCGCGGCGGGGCGCTGCCGGTGCCGACGGTCCGCGCCGACGGCGTGGTTCTGGCCCCATCGGGAGCTCCGCCGCATCCGCTGGAACGACTCACCCGGGCCTGGCTGCATCCGGGAACATAGGCCAGGTCACCGCGGCACCGATGTGTTTCCCGCTGAGATTCCCTTCGGACCGGGGCCCGCGTTGCCGGGCCCCTGCCCCCCGTTCGCCCCGCATACCAGGCGCGGGCGATAGCCTGGCCCGCGTGCTCGAACATGTCACGGTGACGCGGTACGTGACCCCGCTGCGGGAGGGCGGGTCGCTGCCTGCCCTGGTCGAGGCGGACAATCTGGGCACCTATGTGATGAAGTTCCGCGGCGCTGGGCAGGGCCCCCTCGCGCTCGTCGCCGAGATCATCGCCGGTGAGCTGGCCCGCCGGCTCGGCCTGCGCACCCCGGACCTGGTCCTCGCCGAGCTCGACCCGCGGATTCCGGGCAGCGAACCCGACCCGGAGATCCAGGATCTGCTGAGGGTCAGCGAGGGCCTGAACCTCGGGGTGGATTTCCTGCCCGGCTCGGTCGGCTTCGATCCGCTCGGCTGGACCGCCGACCGCGAGTTCGCCAGCCAGGTCCTCTGGTTCGACACTCTCGTGCAGAACGTCGATCGCACCTGGCGCAACCCGAACCTGCTGGTCTGGCACCGCGACATTTGGCTCATCGACCATGGCGCGGCGCTGTATTTCCACCACAACTGGCCGACCGCGGATCCCAGACGCCCCTTCGACGCCCGCGAGCACGTGCTCAGGGAACGGGCCACGGACCTGGCCGAAGCTCATGCCAGGCTCGCGCCCCAGATCACCGAACCCCTGCTGCGGCACGTGACCGGCCTGGTCCCGCCCGCATGGTTCGGCGACCGCGGCGCCGAAGCTTACGTGGAGCAGCTCGGGCAGCGCGCGCCGATCGTGCTCGAGGTGATCCGCGAATGACCGAGGTCTTCGAGTATGCGCTGGTCCGGGTGGTGCCCAGGGTCGAGCGAGGCGAGGCCATCAACGCAGGGGTGATCGTCTACGCCCATGGTCACCGCTACCTGGCCGTCCGGATCGGGCTGGACGTGGACCGTCTGCTCGCGGTCGATCCCGCCGCCGACGTGGACGCGGTCCGCTCGGCCCTGTCCGCCTTCGAGAAGGCCTGCACCGAAGGCCCGCTGGCCGGGCGGCCGCTCGGCGAGCGCTTCCGCTGGCTTACCGCGCCCAGATCCACCATCGTCCAGCCCGGCCCCGTCCACAGCGGCCTCACCACGGACCCAGCCGTTGAGCTCACCCACCTCTTCGACACCCTGGTCCGCACCGCCTAGCCCGCCGGCCTGACCCGCCGGACCCGGTTCCCGCCGCCATTATCCGGACCATGCACGCCCGGGCCAGGTCCGCGCCTACAGCAGGACCTCAAGTTCCGACAGCGACCGGATCCCCGTGGTCCCTGCTTCCCGAGACTTCCGGACGATCTGCACCGCGCGGATCCCGAAGGCCGCTGCACCCGCGCAAAACGTCGCATTGTTATCGACGAACAGGGCCGCCTCCGCGGTCACACCCAGTTCGTCGAGCGCGTACTGGTAGATCTGAGCCGCCGGCTTTACCGCGCCGACCTCGTTCGAGAGGACCAGGGCGTCTGCTAGTGCGGCCACCCCGAGCTCGACCAGGAGGTCGCGGGTGTTCTCGTCGCAGTTACTGACGATCGCGATCTTGATGCCGCGGGACCTGAGCGTACGCAGGAACGGCAGGACGTCATCGTACAAGCGTCCCGACAGCAGAAGCAGTTCCCGGCTCTTGTCCGCCATCGCGCGCACCAGGCCGGGCCGGGGCTCTACGCCGCAAGCCTGCAGGATCTGCGCGAATGCCTCGGTGATCGAGATCTGGCCCACGGATAGCGCGGGCGCGAGCCGGCCGAACTCGCGGAACATGGCGTCCGCGGAGATGCCCGCCAGCTTCGGCAGTTCATCCCTGTGCGCGCTGAAATCGGTGTACACGATGGTGTCGTAGGCGTCGAGGAGACATGCGTCGCGGTGGGCCACCAGATTAGATTAGGTCCCGGCAGCCACTACTCCCCGTGGAACTCCGCGACAGCCGCCTCAAACCGGTCCAGAGCGTCCTCGACCGGCCCGCGCGTGGCCGAAGGCAGCCAGTGCACGGCCCGCCGGAAGCCGGCCTCGGCGTAGGTTTCCAGGACCTTAGCATCGGCGGGAACGCCCATGACCATGAGCTCGATCGGCCGGTCGGCACGGGAGCGCAGTTCCGCCGCCCGGTCCAGGATGCCGTCGCGAGCATGGTTCGGGAACCACGCGTCGCCGAACGCCAGCACCCGGTCAAGCACGCCCGGCCCGTTCCCGCCGACAAGCACCGGCGGGTGCGGCCGCTGAGCCGGCTTGGGCCAGGACCAGATCCGGTCGAACGCGACGTACTCGCCGGAGTAGCTCGCCTCGTCATGAGTCCAGATCGCCTTCATGGCGTCGACCCGTTCCCGCAGGATCGCCATCCGCCGTCGCGGGTCGGTGCCGTGATTGGCCATCTCCTCCCGGTTCCAGCCCGCGCCGACGCCGAACTCGAACCGGCCGCCGGAAAGGAAGTCGACGCTGGCCACCTCCTTGGCGGTGGTGATGGGGTCACGCTCGATCACTAGGCAGATGCCAGAACCGACCCGCAGCCGCGAGGTGGCGGTCGCCGCGGCGGTCAACGCCACGAACAGGTCGAAGGTGTGCGCGTACCGGCGCGGCATCTCGCCGCCTCCGGGGTAAGGTGACTGCCGGCTGGCCGGGATGTGCGTGTGCTCGGGGAAGAACAGTGACTCATGCCCGCGCTCTTCGGCTAGCCGCGCCATGTCGGCGGGTGCGATGGCGTCATGAGTGGGGAAGATCGCTACGCCGGTATCCATGCCATCAAGCCTAGCCGTGGGCGTTCTGCTTGAGCCGGTGCCTCCCGGCGCCGCGCTGACCGGTGTCAGAGGTCTGCGAGGGCCCGGGCCGGATCGGTTTCCGGCGACCCGCTGGGTTCCCAGTCCTGGTCCGATCGCGCGTACGGATACCAGCGCAAGTCCCGGCCAAGGCGCAACTGCAGGCGGCCCGCGGTGATCCGGTTGCCCTGAACGGTTTCCGCCGCGTTGGCCTTGATGCGCAGCGCCGCCCGCGCCGCCGTTAGCAGCTCGAAAGCGTCCGGATCGTCGGTAGCCGGATCCCATTCGGCGCGCAGCGATTCCAGGCCGGTCATGCCGCCCTGCCGCCAGGCCAGCGCCTGGCGGGCAAGGTCACGTTCACCGACCCCAGAGCGCACCGCCAGCACACCGAACGCCGGCGTGCCCAGCGCCCGCGCGGCCCGGCGGGCTAGATCGGCGTCAGGGTCCAGGGTCAGCCCGGCGTCGGCGGACAGGCCCATCGCCATGTCCCAGGCCCGGCTGGCCGCATCCGCAGCTAGTTCCAGCAGGTCATCACGAAGGCCGGAGCGCCAAGGAGGCGGATCCACCGGAAGAGCCGCCGGATGACCAGGCCGCCTGGGTGGCAACGGCACGGCTGGAACCGGCTCGGACGATGCCGGTGAGCCGAACGCCGCCCTGGCGTCCACGCCCTCGTCGGTGGCCGGGGAGCTGGCCACCGACGCTGTTTCGGCTTGGCCGCCCGCCGGAGCTTCCGCCGCGGGTCCCGGCGAGGTCGCGTGACCCGGCGCTGAGCCACGCCGTCGGGTCCGGACCCCGGCCAGTACCTGCTCACGGGTCCGGCCGCGCAACAGGAAAAGGGTAAAGGGGTCAGCGTCCAGCGCGTCGGTGAGGAGGTAACAGGTCGCCGCCGAATGCTTGCACGGGTCTGCGTCGTCCGGGCAGCTGCAACGAGGCCCTAGCTCCCCGCCACCGGGCAGGAGGTCAAGTCCTGCGCTGGCCGCGTCGTCGGCGATCTCGGGCGGCAGCTCGCCATCAAGCAGGGCCGCCGCGTGGCCGAGCCGGGCTGAGATGGCAGCGAGCACCCGGTCCCATTCGTCATTGGTGAACCGCCGCACCCGGATCCTGACCTCATACGGCTCCGTCTTCCGGCCCTGGACCTGAGCACGTGCCTCTCCCGGCGCGAGGATCAGGCCACCGACCGCGCCGGAGCGCGCGTAGTCCCGGCCCCGTGGCAGCCGGTCGGGGTCCAGCTGCGCCCGCTGCTCCAGCGCCTCGAGCCATGCTCGGCCCCACCACGTCCGGCCGAAGGCCGGCTGCGCGGAACTCGTCGGGCCGGTCCCGGTCACCTCGCTCACGGGGCGGCTCGCAGGCTGACGAGATCGGTGAGCTCCGCGTCGGATAGCTCGGCGATCCAGCCCTCACCAGAACCGATCACGGCGTCGGCGAGCTCGCGTTTGGTCTCAAGCAGGGCCGCGATCCGGTCTTCGAGCGTCCCCTCGGCGATAAGCCGGTGCACCTGCACAGGGCGGTCCTGGCCGATCCGGTACGCCCGGTCGGTGGCCTGATCCTCCACCGCAGGGTTCCACCACCGGTCGTAGTGCAGCACATGGGTGGCGCGGGTCAGTGTCAAGCCGGTGCCGCCGGCCTTGAGCGACAGCAGGAATACCGGCGCCTGGCCGGCCTGGAACCGGGCCACCATCTCCTCACGGCGCGGCACGGGAATCCCGCCGTGCAGGAACAGGGAGCCGATTCCGCGCGCGTCGAGGTGCTGCTGCAGCAGCGTCGCCATCTGGGTGTACTGAGTAAAGACGAGCATCGACTCACCGCCCGCCAAGATGACGTCGGTCAGTTCGTCGAACGCGGCGAGCTTCCCGGACCGGCCGGCCAGCGGTCCCGGCTGCTTGAGGTACTGAGCGGGATGGTTGCAGATCTGCTTCAGCGCGGTCAGCAGCTTGAACACCAGGCCGGCCCGCTCGATGCCCTGCCTAGTCTCGATCGCCTCCATCGTCTCGCGGACCATCGCCTCGTACAGCGTCACCTGTTCGGCGGTCAGCGGGACGAACAGGTCCGTCTCGGTCTTGCGCGGCAGTTCGGGGGCGATACCGGGGTCGGTCTTCTTGCGTCGCAGCAGGAACGGCCGGATGAGACCGGCGAACCTGGTGGTCGCCTCGGCGTCGCGGTACCGCTCGACTGGCACCGCCACCCGGCGGGTGAAGGTCTCCAGGTGGCCGAGCAGGCCGGGCGTCGTCCAGTCCAGGATCGACCACAGTTCCGATAGCCGGTTCTCCACCGGCGTTCCGGTCAGTGCGACCCTCGCGGGCGCGGGCACCGCCCGTAGTTCACGTGCGGTCCGTGACAGCGGGTTCTTGGCGTGCTGCGCCTCGTCGGCGACCACCAGACCCCAGCCGACCTCGGCCAGCCGTGCCGAGTCACGCAGGACCACGCCGTAGGTGACCAGGACGACTTCATCGACGGCCAGGTCCTGCAGGTGCCGCCCGCCGCCGTGGTACCGGCGGACCGGGACGTCGGGGGCGAACCGGCGTACCTCACGCTCCCAGGTGCCGAGCAGCGACGCGGGGCACACCACCAGGGTGGGGCCCGCCTTGGCCTCCCGCCGGTGCAGGTGCAGCGCGATCACCTGGATCGTCTTGCCGAGTCCCATGTCATCGGCGAGGCAGCCGCCGAGCCCGGTATCGCACATCGCGGCGAGCCAGGTCAGCCCCCGCAGCTGATATGGCCGCAGCGTTGCCACCAGCCCTTGCGGCGGATCGAGTGGCACGGGAGCGGACGCGATCCCCGCGACCTGGGCGGCCAAGTCGGCGAGCCGGCCTTCCGCGACCACCTCGACGGTCTCGCCGTCGATCTCGGCCGAGCCGGCGAGGACGGCACCGAGCGCCTCGGACGTGCGCATCCGCGTCCGCGGCGGGCGGCGCAGCCGGTCGAGCAGGGCCGGGTCGAGGATCACCCAGCGGCCCCGCAGCCTGATCAGCGGCCGTTTCGCCTCGGCCAATGCGGCGATCTCGTCGGCGTCGAGCAGCGCGCCATCGAGCGTGAGCTGCCACCGGAAATCCAGCAGCGCCGCGAGGCCGAAGCCGGCCTCGGTCAGCTTTCCCGGCGCCGGCGTGGGGACAGCCCTCAGCTTGAGGCCGTCACCAAGCATGCTGGACGGCCAGAGCACTTCGATGCCGGTGCCCGCCAGTTCCTCGGCCGCCGGTCCGAGCAGGCTGGTGAGCGCGTCGTCGTCGAGGTCGATGACCGACGGGCTGGCCTGCAGGAGCACCTGAGCTAGCGGCGACCAGATCGCCGCACCGCGGCGCAGCGCCAGCAGCAGGTCCGTCTCCGCCTGGGAGCCGAACCTGGAGAGCACAGTCTCCGGCTGGCTCCACAGCGCGGCGGCGTCGACGATCAGGCTCGGATCGGCGTTGCTGCGCAACTGCAGCACCAGCCGGAACTCAGGCGCGGCGCCATCCACCCCATCGGGTCCTCCCGCCCCCTCGCGCCCTTCGCCCGGATCCACCTCCGCCGCACCCGGGTAGTCCTCCTCGTCGTCGGGCATGGGCGGCGTCGCGACCGCCTCGATCCGCAGACCGAGACGTGCCCCAGCCGACAGGCCGTCGGAGGTATCGGCGAGCCACTCCGCGAGATCGCTGACCCGGGTCGGCTCAGCGGCGGCGAACGCGCGCGACGCGGTGGTCCTCGGCGCGGCGGGCGAGCGGGCGATCATATCGGCGATCGCGTCCCAGAGGTCGCGGATCAGCGCGTCCGGAGAACGGAGCCGGATCGGACGCGAGCCGGGGATCGCCAGGGCGTGTGCGGCCGGCGGGAAGGCGGCGGCGAGTTCACGCAGCCAGCTAAGGTCGGCTGGATCGAGCGGGCCGGCGCGCCAGACATCGGTATCGTCAGCGCCGACGGTCGGCAGGAGCCTGCCGCGCGCCACCAGGCCGACACCCGCCGCGGCCGCCGCGGCCCAGACCCGCGCGCTGCGCCGCATCGGCGACCCGGCCTGCTCGTCAGGACCAATGGCCAGCAACGGGGGAAGAGCCTCGCCGAGCGGGATGAGGTCCGCCGAGACCAGGCGCTTGCGCAGGTCATGCGGGCCACGGGGGAAAACCAGCTCCAGCTTGGCGGATCCCGAGCCGGTGCCCCAGCGCGCGAACACGCCGCGCCGGGGAATCTCGCTCGGCACGAAGACCAGGTCGCCGTCCAGCACGAACCGCACGATACCGGTTCGCCGGCCGGCCGGGCCGGAGTTTCCCGGTCTTCGACGGAACTGACGATTGAGTCGAAGCGTCTGGCCTCGGCCATCACCGCACCTGCCGGCTATGTATGTAATCCTCGTAAATGGCCAACATCGGAGGTGCCTTATGAGCGTCACGCAGATCGATATCGACGACGATGCGCTCTCCGAAGCGATGCGCCTCATGGGTAGCACCACCAAGAAGAAAGCCGTTTAACACCGCGCTGCGGGAGTACGTCAAGCGAGTTAAGCGCCTGGAAGCAGCCGAAAAGCTAGCCGCGCGTGCCGCCCGAGGCGAGTTCGAACGCGATATCCGGACCTAAGAGCGGCCCTGGCCTTGCTTATGCCCAGAGCATGGCCTCGACTTCCGGCAGCGACCGAACGATCGTGGTTCCCGTCACGGGCAACTTCCCGTCGACCCCGTCGACCCCGCCCCGGACAATCTGCGCCGCGCTGATGCCCAGGGCCACCGCACCCGCGCAGAAAGCCGCCTGATCATCTACGAACAGCGCGGCACCGGCCGGAACGCCGAGCTGTTCCAGCGCGTGCCGGAAGATCTGCTCTGACGGCTTCGCCGCGCCCACCTCACACGAGAGAACCACCGCGTCGACGAGTTCGGGCACGCCGATCTTGACCAGCAGATCACGGGTGTGCTCGGAGCAGTTACTGACAATCGCGGCCCTGACGCCGTGCGATCTGAGGTTCTCAAGGAACGGGATGGAGTCGTCGTAGAGGTGCGCGGAGGCCAGCAGCAGTTCCCGGTCCATCTCGACGAGCGCGCGCACCAGGTCTGCCCGTGGCTCGACGCCGCACTCCTGCAGGATCTGACCGAAGCCCTCGGCTTTGGTCAGCCGACCGACGTTGAACAACGGCCCGACACGCCAGATCCCTGCGCGCCAGGCATCAGGCGCGACCCCGGCCAACGCCGGCATTTCCCTGTTATGGCCCGAGAAATCGCAGGTCAGAATCGTTTGGTAGACGTCGATCAGGCAGGCGGCGGGCTGGGTCACAAGATCAGCGTAGGCTCGGCGGCTGCAGGCACCAAGGGATCACGGCTCGCAATGGGGTCAGCTCGTCCTGCTAAACTTCGGACAACGAGAGGCGAGTGGTATGGACTGGGTGATATCGGGCTTGCTGCTGATCCTCATCATCGGCACGCTGGTTGTGCTGCGGAGGCGCGAGCGCGGCAGAGAGTAACCCCAGGGGCCAGGCCATGACTGCTGCCGCGATAGACCTGTCGGATATGGCGTTCTGGGGGCAGCCGCTCGCCGACCGCGCGGCCGCCTTCGCCCGGCTGCGGGCGCAGGAGCGGCCGCGGTTCTACGCCGAGCCCGTGGTCCCGTTCGGTGAAAAGGGCCCGGGGTACTACGCCCTGGTGCGGCATGCGGACGTGGTTGAGGCGAGCCGCCACGCCGAGGTGTTCTGCTCCGGGCGAGGCGCGACGAACATCGTCGATCTGCCGGCCGACTTCAACGAGTACTTCGGCTCGATGATCAACATGGATGATCCCAGGCACGCCCGGCTGCGCCGGATCGTCTCCCGCGCGTTCAGCCCGCGACTGATCGCGAAGTTCGAAGACGACGTGCGTCGGGCTGCCGTCGCGGTTGTCGATGACCTGCTGGTGACCGGACCGTGCGATTTCGTGCCGAACGTCGCGGCCCGGCTGCCGCTGAAGATCATCTGCGACATGATGGGCATCCCCGGCGAGGCGTACGAGACGGTCCTGGCCAACAGCAACATCATCTTGTCCGGGTCGGATCCGGAGTTCCTGAGCCAGGATCTCGACGAGGCCGTGGTCCAGATACTCGGCGCCGGCCAGGCCCTCGCCGAACTCGTCACCGGCCTGGCTGCCGACCGCGCGCGGGCGCCTGCCGATGACCTGGTCTCCGCGCTGGTCACCGCGAACATCGACGGGGAGCAACTGACCAGCGCCGAGCTCGCCTCGTTTTTCATCCTGCTGGTTGTGGCCGGCAACGAGACCACCCGCACCGCGCTGTCGCACGCGCTGATGCTGTTCACCGAGTTCGGAGAACAGCGCGCGCTACTGCTCGCGGACTTCGAGAACCTGATCGAGGGGGCGGTCGAAGAGATCGTGCGGTATGCCTCACCGGTCCTGTTCATGCGACGGACCCTCACCCGGGACTACACCATGAACGGGCAGGATTACCGCGAGGGCGACAAGGCAGTGCTGTACTACTATTCGGCGAACCGGGACGAGGCGGTGTTCCCTGACCCCGAGCGGTTCGACATCACCCGCTCGCCGAACCCGCACGTGGGATTCGGCGCGGCCGGACCGCATTTCTGCCTCGGCGCGCATCTCGCCCGCCGCGAGCTCACCGTCATGCTGCGTGAGTTGCTCACCCGCGTCCCCGACATCACGGCGGGCGAGCCCGACCGGCTGCTGTCCAGCTTCGTCAACGGCATCAAGCGGCTGCCCTGCCAGTTCGGCGGCTGACCAGCCCTTCTGCTGCCGTTCGGCATCACCCGGTAACACGCATGTAACCCTGACAACAGATCATGGCAGCCATGGCGTACCTTCACGCTGGCAACGGCGGTCCGGTACCGCCCGCGGGTTACCTGCCGATCGAAGAGCACGGGATCGTCGGTGACCTGCGGACGGTAGCGCTCGTCGGCACCGACGGCACGGTCGACTGGTACTGCCCGTCCAGGTTCGACGCTCCTTCGCTGTTCGGGGCGCTGCTTGATGCCCGCAAGGGCGGTTACTTCTCGTTGCGTAGCCGCAGCACCGGCCGGCCGAAGCAGCTGTACCTGCCGGACACCAACATCTTGCTGACCCGGTTCCAGGGGGCGGAGGCGGTCGGCGAGGTGATCGACTTCATGGTGCCGGAGACCAGCGGTACCGGCCGGGCGCGTGACCTGCTCGTCCGGCAGGCGCGCGCGGTCCGTGGCCGGGTCACCTTCGAGCTCGCCTGCCAGCCGGCGTTCGACTACGGCCGGGCGCCGCATGCCGTGCGGCTGGTAACCGGCGTCGGCGCGGTCTTCGAATCATCCGCTGGCCGCTGCGTGCTGCGCTCCGATGTGGCGCTCAAGATCGAGGAATCCGGTGTCGCCGCGACCTTCACCCTGGAGGAAGGCCAGGGCGTCGACATCGAGCTGGAATGGAACGGCGAGGTTCGGCCGCTGGCCGAAGGGGAGACCGAGGAGCTGTTCACCCGGACGTCAGATTTCTGGCAGAACTGGGTCAGCCAGTCCAGGTACCGGGGACGGTGGCGGGAGATGGTGCAGCGTTCGGCGCTGGTGCTCAAGCTGCTCGTGTACCACCCGACCGGCGCCCTGGTCGCCGCGCCGACCACGTCGCTTCCCGAGCAACTGGGCGGCGGGCGTAACTGGGACTACCGGTACAGCTGGCTGCGCGATGCCGCGTTCACCATCTACGCGCTGATGACGCTCGGCTTCCTGGAGGAGGCCGCGTCGTTCATGGAATGGGTGCAGCGCCGGTGCGAGTCCGCGACCGCCGAACGCGACGTCATGATCATGTACTCGATCGACGGCGGCGAGGATATCGAGGAGACAATCCTTGATCACCTGGACGGCTATCAGGGGTCGCGGCCGGTGCGGATCGGAAACAACGCCGTCGGCCAGCGGCAGCTCGACGTGTACGGCGAGCTGATGGACTCGGTGTACCTGTACAACCGCGAGGCACCGATTTCCTACGACTTGTGGACCGGGCTGTGCAAGCGGCTCGACTGGCTGGCCAAGCACTGGCAGGAGCCGGACGAGGGCATCTGGGAAATCCGCGGCCCGCGGCAGCGTTTCACCTACTCGGCGCTGATGACATGGGTGGCTTACGACCGGGCCGGCCGGCTGGCCCGCGACCGGGGCCTGCCCGCACCGGTGGAGCGGTGGCGCAAGCTCGCCGCCGCGGCCCACCGGTATGTACAGGAGTCCTGCTGGGATCCCGAGCTGCGGAGCTATGTCATGTATCCGGGCAGCAAGCTGCTCGACGCTTCGGTGCTGGTTATGCCGCTAGTGAAGTTCGCCGGGCCGACCGACCCCCGGTTCCTGTCCACCCTGGACCGGATCACCGCGGAACTCACCTCCGACAGCCTGGTCTCCAGGTACGCCAGCACCGGGCACGACGGGATCGCCGACGGCGAGGGCACGTTCAGCCTGTGCTCGTTCTGGTACGTCGAGGCNNGGGGAGGCGCTGGGAAACTTCCCGCAGGCGTTCACCCACCTGGCCCTGATCAGCGCGGCGGTCAACCTCGACCGTGCGCTTGACCGCTGAGGCCGGGTAGCAACCAGTACCCGGCGTCGCGCAGACTAATGCTGGCGGCGAAGAGGCGACGTCTGCGGGAGCGGCCATGTTGCGACGGAAGACCACGGGTGCAGTCGCTCTCGCGGTGGGGGTTGTCCTGGTCATCGCGGGCATCGTTGATCACGAGTTCGCGGCCCCCAAAGCGGCGCTCTGCCAGTCGGGGATCGGCCAGCTCGCGCAGGGTTTCGACACGACGGTGGCGCATGACTGCGGCCTGGTGACCGCGCTCGAGGCGGCCGTGGGCTGGCTCCTGGTCGCCGGAGTCCTCACGCTGGTCTTCGGCGCCGCGGTTCTCTACAACTCCCGGACCGCACCCCGGCCGGCAGTCCCCGACGCACCCCGGCCGGCCGCCGCACCGCCCGTGCCCCCGTCAGCTTCCTCTCCGCCGTCCGCCGATCGCCCCTGGTGGACTCAAACCTGAGCACGTCAACGTGGAGCCGGGGACATGAGCGTCGTACTGGATGAGCATAGGCTGGGCCGTCTTCGCTGGATCGTGCTGACCGGCCCGGACCGTGCGGCGTTCCGCGCGCTCGGCGAGCACGTTCGGGGCGAGCTCACCGCGCTGGCGCAGGCCTGGCCGGCGCTGCCCCGGCTGCGCCGCCATGTCTCGGGCTCGCCGGGGCGCGATCGGCTGTCCGCCGTGTGCCAGGCCACCGCGGCGCGCTACGGCCCGGAATGGGCCGAGCTGGCCGCGTTCGCTGAGGGGGCCGCGGTGCCGCTTGACGACCTGGTGCTGCTGAACTTCCGTGGTGACCTCGGCCTGGTAGAGGGGGGTATCGGCTGCAGCGACCTGGCCTGGTGCCGGGAACGTTCTGTCATCGCGCACAACGAGGACGGCGTGCCGGAAGACGTAGGACGGTGCGGGCTGCTCACGCTGGCGGCCGACGGGCGGCCGCCGGTCACCGCCTTCTGGTATCCGGGCTTCCTGCCGGCCAACGCGTTCGCCGTGACCGGGGACGGGCTGGTGTGGACCATTGATCACCTGCCGGTCGCCTCGCCCGGCGACGGCGCAGGCCGTCACTTTGTGGGTCGTGGCCTGCAACGATCGGCGCGCACCGTCGAGGCGGCCGTTGACTACCTGCGAGCGAATCCCTCGGCGGGCGGATTCGCCTACACAATCGGCGACCGGGCCGGGCGCGTCGCCAATGTCGAGGCCGCCGCCGGATGCCATGCCTTCGTCGAGGCCGGCGCCGGGTCCGGACCGCTGCTGTGGCACACCAACCACGGCCGGTATGTCCCCGGAGCCGAGCCATCCAGCCGGGGCACCAGTGTGGCGCGAGGCAAGCTGCTCGACACCCTCGCCGTCCCGGCCAGTGACCCGAGCCCGGCGTGGTTCCTGAAGGTCCTGGCCGGCGCGCCGCTGCCCGACGGCGTCCGCGCCGAACCCGGGCCGGACAGCACGGCCACCACCCTCTGCACGTTCATCGCCGACCTCACCGCAGGCCACGCGGTCATCGCCTCCCGCGGCGAGGACGCTGTCGCGATCCCGCTGCAGGACCTGGCCGAAGGCAATCCGCGCGCTCAGCATGCCTTGGCCCAGTTACATCCACGAGCCTGGCTGCTGGCCGAGCAGAGCCCTGATCAGGTCGGCGAGTCCGGGCGGCCAGATCACTTCCGTGGTCGTGTCCATTTCCGCCAGAGTCCACCAGTGCCACGCGGCGATCCCGTCCGAGGTGTGCATGGCCGTTACCTCACCGAGCCCGCGCTGGACCAGCTCCACCCGTCCGAGAAAGAACCTCTCGTGCTGCCGGACTACCTCGTCCGCGTACTTCATGGTCAGCGTCCGCTCGTGCACCTCACCACTGAGCGGCACATCGGTCCAGCCGGTCTCCTCAGCCAGTTCCCGCCGCGCGCCCGCCGCGTAGTCCTCCCCGTCGTTCAGTCCGCCGCCCGGCGTGCACCAGTGCCGCCCGTTGGGCAGCTCGTCGTCGTACCTGAACAACAGCACCCGGTCATCCGGGTCAAGCACGATCACCCGCCCGGCCCGCCGCAGGCGCAGCGGAGCTGCGCCCTCGGGCCCTGCACCGGTCTGCTCCATAAGCACTATTGTCCCGGCTCGTTCCCCAGGCTTCGCCTTTAGCATCTGGTTTAGCGAAGTGCGGCATCCAGGGCCTTATGGTCACACGGACACGGTGGCGCGGATACTCTCCCGTAGCGAGCTCATGGTGGCCAGCACGGCGCTTGGCTCGTAGCCGCAGTGCGCCATGCAGTTGTCGCAGCGCGGGTCCTTGCCCCGGCCGAAGTTCTCCCAGTCGGTCGTGTCGAGCAATTCGGCATAGGTCTTGGCGTAGCCATCGGCCAGCAGGTAGCACGGCCGCTGCCAGCCGAGCAGTGAGTAGGAGGGAACGCCCCAGGGCGTGCACGCGAAGTCCCGCTTGCCTTCGAGGAAATCCAGGAACAGCGGTGAATGGTTCAGCCGCCACTTCTTCCTGCGCCCCTCGGCGAAGGCGGCCCCGAACAGCTCACGGGTCTGCTCCACGCCCAGGAACCGGTCCTGGGCCGGGGCCTTCTCATAGGCATAGCCCGGCGAGATCTCCATCCGGTCGACCTTGAGCTCGTCGTTGAGGTAATTCAGCACGTCGATCACGGCCTGCGGCGAGTCGGTGTTGAAAAACGTGCTGTTGGTGTAGACCTGGAAACCGGCCGCCTTGGCCTGCTTGATGGCGGCCACGGCCTGATCGAATACGCCTTCCTTGCTGACCGACTCGTCGTGCCGCTCGCGCAACCCGTCGATGTGCACCATCCAGGCGAAGTTCTTGGACGGCGTGAACTTGTGCAGGTGCTTGGGCAGCAGCACCGCGTTGGTGCATAGCACCACGAACTTGCGGCGCTTGACCAGCTCGTTGACCATCTCGTGGATCTGCGGGTGCATCAGCGGTTCGCCGCCCGCCAGCGACACCATCGGCGCCCCGCACTCTTCGACCGCGGCGACGGCCTGCTCCACCGGCATCCGCCGCTTGAGCTCCGACGCCGGATGCTGGATCTTCCCGCAGCCCACGCACTTGAGGTTGCACGCGAACAGCGGCTCGACCTCCACGATCATCGGGAACTTCTCGACCCCGCGCAGCTTCATCTTCATCAGATGCGTGCCGAGCTTGATCGACAGGTGCAACGGCAAGCCCATCGTCCACCCCTCTCCATACTCGATGTTCGCTACATACAGCTTGTATGTAAGACAATACATCCATGAGCCCTACCCGTCGAGATGAGCACGTGGCCGATACGCGTCAGGCCCTGGTCGATGCCGCGCGTACCCTCTTCACCGAGCAGGGCTACGCCGCCACCGGCACCGAGGAGATCGTGGCCGCCGCCCGCGTGACGCGCGGCGCGCTCTATCACCACTTCCATGACAAGTCCGACCTGTTCCGCGCCGTCATGGAGCAGATCGCCCGGGAGGTCGCCGAGCACCTCATCGACGCGGAACTCGCCCGCCCGGCCGCGCCGTCCCAGCCCCCCGCCAACGCCTGGGACGAGGTCCGTGACGGGCTGCGCGCGTTCCTCGACCTGTGCGTCGTCACCGATGACTTTCAGCGCATCGTCCTGGTGGAAGGACCTGCGGTACTCGGCCACGAGGCCTGGGACGACCTGGTGGCCCGCCACGGCTCGAACCTCCTGGCGGAATGGCTGTCCCGCGCTGTCAAGCAGGGCCGCATCGCCCCGCTGCCGATCGAGCCGCTCACCCGCCTGCTGATCGCGATGATCTCCGAGTCCAGCCTCTACATAGCCCGTGCCGCCGACCGCCCCGCCGCCCGCGCCGCGATGGGCACCGTCCTCGACCGTCTCCTGCACGGCCTGGAACTACCCCGCGAGCGGTAGCCGGACAATGTCAATGCCCGCCTCCTAGTGGACCGCCCCGGCGCTGAACTCCGCAGCGGGTTCCTCTGCCAAGGCCTCGCTCCGCGGCCCTGCCCGCCGCGGCAGGAGAAAGGTCAACCCGGCCGCGCCGAGCACGATCACAGCTTCGACCACCATGGCCAGCACCATCGCGGACACCGAACTCCCGCGTGACGGCACGTCTCCCAGGCGGTCGTAGAACACCGCCCCGATGACCGCGATGCCGGCCGCCGTGCCGAACTGCTGCATGGTCGTGAGGATCCCGGCCGCGGCGCCCGCTCGATCCCTGGGCACGCCCGCCAGGGCGGCCCCGATCAGCGACGGCATCGCCAGCCCTTGCCCCAGGCCGATCACCGCGGTCGCGGGCGCCAGGCCCCATGCGGTCAGGTGGCCGCCGTAACGCGCGCCCGTCGCGATCAGCGCGATCGTGCCGAAGATATCCAGCCCGGCTCCGATCGTGATCGAACGCGGTCCGAACCGGGCCGACATCCGCGGCCCGAGTATCGACATCAGGGTGAAGGTGAGGGCCAGCGGGCCGGTCTCCAGACCCGCGTGCAGCGGCGACTGCCCCAGCCCAATCTGCAGCAGCAGTGTCAGCACGAACATGAAGCTGCCGAAGAAGAAGAGCAGGGCGGAGTTCACGCCGATTCCGGCGGAGAAGGCCCGGTCGCGGAACAACGCGAGGTCCAGCAGCGGCTCGCCGCCCCGGCGGGCCAGTCGCCGCTCCCAGATCACGGTCAGCACGAAGGCGGGTACCGAGGCCGCCATCGACACCCAGGTCCAGGCCGGCCAGCCCTCGTCGTGACCAAGGGTCAGCGGCACCAGCGCCAGGGCCAGGGAGCCCGACACCCCGAGCGCGCCGACCGGATCGAGTCGGGGCCTGCGCTGACCGCCCGTGCGCGGGATCACCAGCGCCGCGGCGATCAGCGCGGCCGCGCCGACCGGCACGTTCACCAGGAAGATCGGGCGCCATGTCAGGCCCAGGACGTTCGCCTGGAGCAGCAGCCCGCCGAGGATCTGACCGGATACGAAGGACAGCCCGATGGTGACGCCGAACCAGGACAGTGCCCTGCTGCGTTCGGAAACCGGGAAGATCGCGGTGATCAGGGCCAGCACCTGCGGCACCATCGCGGCGCCGGTGAGCCCTTGCAGCAGGCGGGCGGCGACGAGCTCGGCGGGGGACTGGGCCAGCCCGCACAGCAGGGAGGCGGCGGCGAAGCTGGCCACGCCGATCATGAACATCCGCCGGTATCCCAGCAGGTCGCCCAGCCGTCCGCCGGTCACCATTCCGCTGGCGTACATAAACGCGTAGCCGCCCACGATCAGCTGGAGGGCCGCATCGCTCACGTGCAGATCGCGCTGCAGCGAAGGGGCGGCCACGTTCACGACCCAGATGTCAAAGCCCGCCATGAACATTGCCAGCAGTACCACCGGCAGCATCAGCCAGCGACGTGGCTCCGGCCCGGGCCTGAGCGGCTGAGGCTGCGCCGGTGAGGATGCCCTATCTGCCACGGACAGCTCCTCAGCAGTCGAGGGTTCGGGTGTTCGAAGGTCATCGAAGTTCGACCTATATCGAACAGTACGACAGGCGTCGAACTCATCGCAACTTTGATTTATGCTGGTGCACGTGATGGACGACGTAGCCGAGCCGGCGGTGGCTGACATGCTGCTGCCGAAGGTACTGGCCGCGCTGGCCGACCCGCACCGGCTAGCGTCCGTCCGGTTCCTCGCGCGCCACGGCGAGTCGTGCTGCACTCAGGTCATCCAGGATGCCGGTCTCGAGCTGAGCAAGTCGACCTTCTCCCACCACCTGCGCATCCTGCGCGAAGCCGGGCTCGTGACCAAGCGGATCCAGGGTGCTAAGGGCTACGCCCAGCTACGCAAGCAGGACGTAGACCGCCGCTTCCCTGGCCTGCTCGACTCGATCCTGAACGCCGACGCCGCGGCCCAGTTGTAAAGCCTCCCGGCCGAGGTGTAGTAGATCCCGAACCGCCCGCGTACTAGCGCGCGGGCGCGGTCACTAACGGAGGTGTCGTCGGCCAGGTGTGGCGTGGCGGTAGCGGCAGGCAGGCCCCGGCCGCCGGCTGCTGGCCGGGGTAGACGTCGTCCCGCTCGATGATGCGCTTGGACGCCGCGCGGGAACGTTGCTGGCCCGCAGCGGACGAGCGGACGCGATCGACGCAGCGGTCGTATGCCTGGCGGGGGACGGGGATGACATCCTGACCTCAGACCCGGAAGACCTCCGGGACCTCGCGCAGGCCGCCGATATCCACGTGGAGCTTATCTCCGTCTGGGCGGGCAGCAGAGTTCCCATGTGGACCCCGCCATTTTCGCGGACGATCTCCATGACGCCGCTCAGATAGCGCGGGACTGCGCGGGTCCTGGGGCATGCTGCTCTAAGCGCGCGTGTCAGCTCGCCGAGAGGTCTGCCAGGAGTTGGTCGGCGACGGTCTCTTCGAATATCGCCCGCCCGATCTCGCGCATCGCCTCGCGAAGCCCGGGTTCCCATGGCGTCGGCACGGGGTCGCCCTTAAGCGCGACCGCCGTATCCCCGGCCTTGACGCCCAACAGGTAGTCAGCTGCGGTCATCCGCCAGGACCGGGCGCCGTGACGGTCGATGACCCTCGCGGTGATGGCGACGCCCGGCCAGTCGAAATCGCCGTGGTAGGCCAGTTGGCTGCCCGCCGCCACGGCGAGCTGTACCAGCTTGTGGAACGCCGTGGACGGCTGGCCTTCCGCGCAGAGGAGCGGAGGGCACGCGGGACCGAGTTCCGTGCAGGCCCGCCGGAGCACGGCGGGATTCTCGCACGCGAAGATCCGGGCCGGAGCAAGCCGGATCGGGTGGGCGTCGAGCTGCTGCAGCGTCACCTGGAACGGGGTGCCGTAGCGGGCCGCGCCGGTCAGCCATTCGGCTAGGCCGTCTCCCTGCGCGGGAAGGTTGAGGACGAGGACCCGGCTGGCCAGGTCATCGACGATAACGCCGGAAAGGTCCCACAGCTCGCGGCGCTGCGCGGCGGAGACGGGGCGGGCCATGCCCTCGCGGAGGGCCAGCGCCCGCATGATCAGCGTCGCGAGCGCGCTGCCGTGATTCAGTGCCTTCGTGTCGCCGGTGATGCGGGCGGCGAGCGCGGGCAACGCGGTGGGCGGGGCGTCGACAGGGCGGGCGGCCAGGAACTCCAGGACCCGGATGGCCTGGCCCAGGGCCGCCGTGTCGCCGGTGTTGGCCAGGCGCGTGATCGTGCCGTCCCCGTTCAGGTCAGTCAGCCAGGTGCGGTACCAGGGACAGGACCCGGTCAGCGAACTGCCCTGGGCCACCGCGATCAGGCCAGCGCGGGCGTCGGCCAGCCAAGCGGTCTCGGCGGGCCGGTTGCGCAGGGGCGCGCCGAGACCGGCCAGCACGCCCGCCAGGCCGACGCCAGTCGCCCGGCTCAGAGCAGCGTCGAGTTCGGCCAGCGGTACGGTCATGCGCCTGGTTCCCGCGGGCTGATGGACGCCGGTGATGCCGATAATCGCCTTGCGCTCGGCGTCGTCCGGGTCCGCGACGCTGATCCGGCCGGTCAGCTGGCCGCCGGTTCGCTCCAGGGATCGGCGCGCCGCAGCCAGGAGCCGCCCGTACTCAGGACCGCGATACCGGTCCAGGCTCGGCTCAGGATCCTCCGAACCGCTCATTCCGCGTCCGTGTCCTCATCGAGATCCTCCACGGCGGCTACCACGAGCGTGCCGCCGGCCTCGGCGGGGACGTGCCGGGTGGGACGGAAGCCGAGCAGTTCAGCGGAGAGTTCTTCGTTGCCCGCGTAGCCGGCGTCGGCGTCGATGAGCTGTTCGCCATCCCAGAGGACAAGAAGGGTCGAGAGCGCGTGGGCGGCCTTGTCGTGCTGCATGTCGTAGTGCGCGATCAACGGAACGGTCGGATAGTTGACCCACAGGTCGTGTCCGGTCATGAACAGGTCGAGGTCGAATTTGACCGTCAGGCCCAGCAACTCGGGCTTGAACTTGTCATCGATCCCCGCGAACGCCTCATCGAGCGCGACCATGCGCGGGCAGGTCGGCTTCGAGGACAGGTACAGCGCGTTGGCCGCGGCGAACAGCGGCATGTGGATCGCGGCGGACTTCTCCCCACCGGACATCTCGGAATGCTTCTTCCTGGTCAGCCGCTGCGCAGGACTGCCGGGGGAGAGCAGCTGAAGTTCGAAGGCGTGCCAGGACCGGTAGTCGAGCACCGCGGCGAGGACTTCCCGGTAGGTATCGCGCGGATTGCCCGCGCGATGGTCATGGATCATCGCCCGGAGCTGTCCGCGCAACTCGGCCAGCCCTTCCGCACCGAGGCCGGCGGCGTCCCGGTCGAGCAACCTCGACACCAGGGCCTGCTGCTCGGTGCGCTTGTCCGAACGGACCCAGCTGATCCCGATCGCCATGCCCGACGACATCGGCTTGGAGCGGGTGTCGGCGTCCATCGCGGCGACCAGGTCCTTGGCCGCGAGCACCCGGGAGTGGATCTGCCGGGCGAGCGCGGTGAGCAGCGAATCCTCAAGCACCGTCCGTTCGCGCTCTTCCAGCAGGATGCCCTGGTTCTCCACGTCCTCCGCGATCTTGCGGGCGAAGGCGGCTGCCGACTTGCGTCCCTCGTTGGTCGCGACCTCGACGATGAAGGGCGCGCTCCCGGTCAGGTCGGCCTGGTAGCCGTCCTCGCCCGCTTTGAGCGCGTTCTCGAATTCCCGGTACGCGCCCCACATCCGGTCCACGGCGTTCTGCCGTACTCCGTCGGTAGTAGCGCGGCCGCCCCTGGTCGCGACGGTGTAGGCGTCGAGCAGCGCGGTGACGCCGGCCGGCAGGACGGCACGGATCGCCTCGAGGGTGCCTGATTCGGCAGGGTCTGATTCGGCAGGGTCTGCCTCAACGGGGGGCGCCTGGCCGGCGAGGGCGGCGGCTGCTTGCGCGGGAGCAGGCCATGAGCTGGCGCCAGGCCAGGGCGCGGTTTCCGTGACGCCGAGCAGCGGGCGCAGGTCGCCGTGGGCGTACGGCGCGAACACGGCCGCCTGGGCGAACAGCTCGGAAATCGCCACCACCAGCGCCTCGCCGCCTCGCTCCAGGTCTCGCCGCCCGGCCACGAGCTTGTCGTGTTCCGCCGCGGCATTATCGCCAGCGGTCTTCTGCTCCGCTTTCGCCGCGCGCAGGGCACCCTCGGTTTCGGCTATCTCGGCGCTGATCTGCTCGTACTCGGCTCCGCTGGCCTGCTCGAGGACGCGAACTTCCTCCTCGCTGGCCAGGTAACCGGACTGCCTTTCGCCGAGCAGGTCTGCGGTCTCGTCGTTCTCGCGGATGAGGCGGTCGATGCGGTCGCGCCGCCCCTTCAGGTCCGCGCCCAGGTCGGCTGCATCGGCGCGGGCCCGGACGAGATCGGTGGCCGTGCGCTCGAACTCGGCCACGGCCTGCTCCACCGTGCTGACCTCGTCCGGGCTGGCCGGCATGTCCCGGTCGGCCGCGGACCGGCGCAGCCGCCGGGTTCTTGCGTCGAGTTCCGCGATCTTCCCGTCGAGGATCGCCTTCGCATCGTCGAGCCGGTCGCGGGCCGCCGCGAAATGGGCGGCGGCCTCGCTAACCTTCTGCAGCGCATCAAGCACCGGCGCGGTCCGTGGCAGTTCGCGCCGGGCGAGTTCGAAGTTCGCCAGCGCGTCGGCGACGAGGCCAAGTTCCGCCGCGAGCTCATCACGCTGCCGCTTGATCTCGGCGAGCTGCCGGTCGAGCTCGGCCAGGCGAAGGCGGCGCCTGGCCGCCCGGTTGGTCGCTCCGATGAACTCCGGAGCCAGCTTGGGCCGCGCGCCGAGATGCGGGCCGTAGCTGAACTGGGCCTGGGTGGAAACGACAGGACCGGCCAAGGAACCGGCCGGTATCGACTCGGATAGGGCGATCGACGCGAGCACCGCCTCGACCAACCCCGGCGCGACCATGTCCTGCTGCTCGGGGACGAGGACCTCAGCGAGCGTCCGCCCGGCCGGCCGGGCCGCGGCCGGCAGCGCGATCAGGTAACCGTCCGCCTCGGTCGCGCCGACAGCCGCCTTGGTCAGCAACGGATCGGGATGAACCCAGGCGGTAAGCAGGCCGGCGCCGTACAGCGCGCCTTCGATCGCGGCGGCGGTGTCGGCGTCCACCCCGGGACGGAAATCCGCTAGCCGCCACAGGGGTGCCCCGGCTCGTTCGGCTCGACTGGCAGGTCGCAGATCGGACGCCGGCGGTCCGTCGTCTCGCTCGCCCGCTACGGTCTCCCGCTCGCCGGCCAGCCGCGCCGCGGCTTCACCAAGATCGGCGTCGCGGGTCCGCAGCCGCTGGCCCTGAGCGGTCAGCGCACGGCCGCGTTCGGCGGTCAGCGTGCCGAACAGCTCGGCCAGGCTCGGCGCGTCCGGTTCGCCGATCCGGTCCAGCGCCGCCGCGAGCAGTTCGGCCTGGCCGGCGGTGACCGCGGCATACGGCTCGTCGCCGGTCCACCGGCCTGCCCAGGCTTGCAGCCGAGCCGACAGATCCACGCGGGCCGCCGCCAGCCGGCCGTCGGCCTCGCGGCAGGACTTCTCGCAGGTCTCCAGCGCAAGCCGGGCCGTGCCGAGCGAGCTCTCGGCGCCGACCCGGTCCCGTTCCGCGTCGCGGACGAGGGCGATATGGTCGCGGACCTCGCGGATGTCATCGCGGCGAGCCGCGGCCCTGGCCCTGGCCGTGAGCAGCAGATCCGTACCCGTATCAGCCGGTGAACCATCCCGGCTGATGCCGGAGCTGTCCGCGGCCTCGGCGAGTTGTCGCGCGTGCCGGCCGGCCGCTCGCTCGACCTCGGCCAGCCGGTCCGCCAATCGAGCCGCCTCGGCCGACTCCTCTGACACGTTGGCGCGAGCACGGCCCAGCCGGGCCTGCTCGGCCGCCAGGTCCCGTTTCTCCTGCTCCAGGTGGCCGCGCCGAAGCGCGAGCTTCTCGTGGTCCTTGTACCCGTCCCGGTCCCTCAGCGCGAACAGGCGGGCCTGGCCCGTCTCGATGCTGGTCTTCGCGTCGGCTTCGGCCTGCCGCCACCGCTGCTCCCGCGAGCCTGCCCGGGAGACCTCCCGCGCGGCGGTCCCGATCGCCGCCGCCGAACCGGCCGCCGCCGACACCCGTCCGGCCACCTGATCAAGCTCATGCCGTGTGTGGACGCGCAGGTAAGCGACATACTGATCGAGAAAGGCCCGCACCGCGGCGTCCGCGGCGGCGAGGTCGTCGTACTGCTTCTGGACGGCGGCCAGGTTCTCGAAATCCCTGGCCGCCTGCGTGACGAGATCGTCGTCGACCGGGCTCAGGCCGGCCGTGAGCGTCTCGGAGACCTTGCCCGGGTCCAGGTCTTTGGCGAGCAGCGGACGGCGCAGCGCGATCAGCAGGTCGAGCAGCTGGGCGTACCGTTCCCGGCCGAGCCCGAACAGCCGGGCGTCCACGGCATCGGTGTACGCGCCCCGCTTGTCTCCGTAGTACGCATCGCGACCGAGGATCGCGGTCAGCTGCTTGGCCGTCAGAGGCCGGGAATCGGCCGACAGCAGCCCGAAATCGATGCCCATCCGCTTGCCGGTGACATAGAACGCCGGACGAGGGCGGTCCATGTTCTTGTGCACCGACAGGCCGACGACCAGGGTGACGGTCTCGCCCGGTCGCGCGAACTCCATCCACACATAGCCGTGCTCGGAATCCTGCCCCCGGTAGAGCAGGTTCGCCTTCATGGTGCGGTTCTCGCCGCTGAACGGGTCGAGGCGGCGGGCGTCCAGGCTGCCGTCGAGGACGAACGGGAAGAGCACCTCGAGGGCCTTGGTCTTACCCGAGCCGTTGTGGCCGCGCAGCGCGAGTCGGCCGTCGGCGAAGACGAACTCCTCGTCGAAGTAATCCCACAGGTTGATGATCCCGGCGCGGACCGGCTTGAACCGGGTCTCGGTCATGCGGGTCCTCCCGGCCCGGAGAAGTCGAACATGGCCTGGCCGTCGCGGCGGGCACCTTCCGGCAGCGCCGCGGTGATGTTTCGGTAGCGCGTGGCCGCGGGCAGGATCGCCGTCCCGCCGGGCATCCGGCGCAGCAGCCGCAGGTCATCCAGGAGCCGGGTCGCGGCATCGAGCAGCCCGCGCCGGTCGTATTGCCACTGCACGGTGAACGAGGCCGGACCGAAGTGCCCGTACAGTTCGTCGAGCATGTGCTCCAGCCGGGTCCGGTCGATGAAAGGCACCTCGAGCGGGTCGCCCGCACCGTCCCCCAGGGCCGCCACGTCCTGGGTTTCCGAGCCGCCCGGCATCCCGGCGTCGATGCGTTCCAGCAGATCGTGCAGGTCATCGACGGCGGAAGGCACGGGTATCCGCGTCAGTGCCGGCCCGTCGTCTGGATCTTCGATAGCGTCCGCGATCTTCGCGAGCAGCAGCCCGGCGGTCCGGTTGACCGCGCCACCGCGCCCGGGGAACGGCTGGTCCGTGAATCGGCCGGTGGGATCGACGAGCATCACGCCCTCGGCCCGGCGCTCCACCACCAGCCCGGTGAGCCGGGCCAGGTTGTCGGCCAGCTCGGTACCGCGCAGCGCGGCGGCGGTCTCGGCATCGAGAGTTGAGTAATACAGCACCGGGTACTCGACCAGCAGGCGCCGGGCCCGCCGCGCGGCGGCCTCCCGCTGCGCGGACCGCCGGTTACTGATGCCGGGGATGTCGAGCAGCCCGGCGGCCCCGCCAAGCTGCTGGATCGGCCGCGCGGGCCGGAACAGCGAAGCGCACACATCATGGTCGATGTCGTAGAGGGCATCGCCGCGTTCGCTGTCGTGCGCCCAGTTCTCCGCCGAGCCGTCGGAAAGGCGCAACGCGTCGTGGTCGGTCAGCCAGTCCAGGACGTCGACGACGGCGCGCTTGTGCTCGGTGATGGTGGCATCGAAACCGAGACCGTCGATCGCATTGGCCGTCGGCGCGAAGGTGCGGACCAGATCCGCGAGGTTGATCTCGATCCTGGACCGCTGGAAGACGGCGAGCACCAGGCACAGGTAGGAAAGCCGCCGCCGGTCGAACTGCCTGCCGCTCCTGGCCGCGAAGACCGAACGCTGCGTCGCGTCGAGCGTGTCGAGCCGTCGCAGCAGCCGCACCTGGTGTGCGGTCGCGACCAGCGTGTACCCGAGCAACCCGGCGAAATCCCTGGCGATCAGGTCCGCCCAGCGCAGCACCGACGCGAGCGCGCCGGCCCGGGGACGCGTCGCGGTGATCAGATCGTTCGTCAGCACCAGCCGAACGGCGTACTGGTACGAGCCGAGATCGCTCGGCGCGACCCCGTCGGCCGCCCGCGGCTCAGCCATCAGCCACCGCCATCCGGGCCGGCCCCCGGGCCAGCGTCCGCGCGGGCGCGATTTCGAGACGCAGGCCGGGCAGGTGCAAAATGCCATGCACCGTGCGTACGGCGCTGCCGGCGGCCGAGGGCACCAGCCGCAGGGTCATCACGTCGTTCCCGCCCGTCCCGCCGGTGATCCGTCCCGCCACCACCGACCTGGCTTCCAGCGCCCGGGTCAGCAGCTTCAGCAGCACCCTGGTCTCGGCCTCATCAAGCACCCGGTCGCCCGCCCCCGTGCCGAGCAGGTGCTGCGCGGCGTCGCGCTCCGCCGCCCGCTGGCCGGCCTGGCGCCGGCGCAGCTCGGCCCGGATCCCGGCCTGGGCCGCCAGACGCTGCGGCAGGCCCGGGCTGGGCGCCTTGCCCCGGCGGAACAGCGTCATCGCCACCTCCACCCCCGGCGCGTCCTGCCAGGACAGCCGGGGCGAGATCAGGTCGCTGTCGTCGTGCACGCCACCGACGTGCCGCGCCAGCCGCAGGTTGAACGCGGCCGACATCAGCGCCTGAGCGGCATCCTCGTCGGCCGCGTCGAATACCCACTGCGCCAGGTGCCTGAGCTGGGTGGAGCGGTTGACCCCGCCCCGCTGCGACTCCGTGATCTGGCGCAGCAAGGCGATCACGCTGGAGACGCCCGCCCGGGTCGCCGTCGCCAGCTCGGCGGCGCGCGAATGCTCGCCCGCCTCGACCACGAACCACGCGCGGATCGCCGCCCACCGGCGCCGCCAGTCCTCGAGCACCTCGTCGCGGCGCATCAGCGGCCGGTCATCGGCCTCGGCCGCGCGATTCAGCAGCGTCCCGAGGCCGGTCGCCTCGACCTGCTCGACCGCCAGGGCCAAACGCGGCAGGTAGCGGTCGAGTTCGGCCATGAAGTCGCTCATATGCGCCATCAGCGCGTGCTTATAGCGCAGGAACATCTCCGGCGACGCCTCCGTCGAGCGGGTGATGTCACTGAGCGTCAGGTGGAACAGGTCCGACCGGCGCGCCATATCCTCCGTCACCCGGTCGAGGCTGGCCAGGCGGCGCACCACCTCGTCGCCATCGCCGTCGCGGTTCGCCTCCGCGAGGCCGCGCAGGTCGCGCACGATGTCGGAGAACACCAGCCGGGACAGGTTCGCGTCCTGCAGCCGCGCCGCCAGTACGCCCTCGACCGCCGTATAGGCGCGGTGCCCGAGTTCGGTGAACTGATAGACCGACTGCCGGTTCCGGTACCGCGCCAGGCTCCCGGCCCGCGACGCGTCCTCCAGCCGGTGCAGCACCCCGTCGTCGGACAGGTTGTCCAGCCGTTCCCGCAGGTTGCCGACGGATGGCGGGACGCCGTTGTGCGCGGCTTCCAGTTCGTTCAGCACGGCCGCCACGTCATCGGTATGGGACTGCGCCACATGCATCCCGCGCAGCCGGTCCATCGCGCGCAGCACCCACAGGTACGCGAGGGCCTCGTCCCGGCGGGTGAAGTTGAACAGCCGGAACCTATCGCTGACCGCCAGCGCATCAAGATCGTAGGAATCGGCTGAGCCGCCTGCCATCGCCATCGCCACCGCGAAGTTCTTTTCCCTGCCCGCCCGATCGTGATGCTGCCGCTGGTTACCTTACGCCGCTCACGGCGAAGCGGGAACGGCTAAGACACCTACTGCGCCTAAGACACCTACTGGCGGTGCAGCGCGGCGGCGTCCAGCAGCGTGCCCACCCTGCGCGTGGACCGGGAACCACCGCTATCCGGCTCTCCGCGGAACCTGCGCAGCAGTTCCATCTTGGCCCGTGCTCCTTGATCTTGAGCGACCAGCAGGAGAAGCCTTGCCTTCTCATCGTCAGGAAGGCCGGCGATCCAGGCGGCCAGCGCGCCCAGATCGTCCTGGGCAGAAGGCCGGGGCGGACTGGCCTCGGCCGCGACCTCCAGCAGATCGGAATCCAGGCGCAGGAAGTCGGCGAGGGCGCGCTGCGCCGCGGTCAGCGACTGCAGGCCCGCGGGCACCGGCGGTTCGGGTATGTCCTCGTCTTCGGAGTCGAAGGCGTCCTCATCGCGCTCCCACACTCCGTAGGCCGACAGCCACGCCAGGTAGAGCGGCCGCAGGTCTCCGGCGGCGAGTTCGGCGCGGACCCCGATGATCGCCGACAGCGAATCCTCGGTGTCCTCTTCCCATTCGCCCTCCTCGTCCTCGCTGACCATGTCGATGATCACGTGCTCGTCGGTGAGCGTCACGGTCACCTGATCATCGACGGAGTACTGCCTCGCGACCTCGGGCTCAAGAAGGGTCCGCGGCAGCCGGAGCATGATCCGGCGCGTGCCCCAGTTGGCCAGGTACAAATGAGCGTCGTAGTAACGCCGCATCAGGTCGCCGGGATGGCCGCGGAAGTCGCCCCAGTGGTATTCGTTGTGGAAGCTGGTGGCGGTGATCCTGGCCCGGGTGGAGAACTCGCGTACCTCGGCCTGCTCGCCGGCTGTCAGCGGGCGGTCCACCGCGAGGAACTCGTAGTACTGGTATTCGCTCATAATCAGCGCGCCCAGTGCCGGCAGGCCGCGATCGATTCCCGGCCAGCCGGAGGATGGTCGACGATCATCGCGTTCCGCTCGGTCTTGCCTAGCTTCGTCACGGCCGCAAGCGTAGAACACCGGGCAGGCCGCTCGCCTGGCGGGGGGCAACTGCACGCGATCATCATGCAGCCGGGTACACGGAGGCGAAATGCGCCTAATGCCCGGCCTGAAGCGGGCTGGAATGGTGACTACGATCAGCGAGAGCCCGGCCCGCGAAGGCGAGCGGAATTGCTGGTGCGGGCCCGGGCTCTTCTGCGGCCGTCACTACCCCGATGCCCGGTACTGATTGCTGCCGCCGGCGGCTCGAAATTGGCGTCTCCGGGAATTGGACCATACGGTTGTTCCAGCGATCCCCCGAACGCGGTTCAATCTTCAGCTGTAAATGGCAAATCTGATATTTGGTCCGCCTTTCCTATCCAGTATCCGATCTGGTGCCGGAAGCGTTCAAGGACCTAGTGGTTAGTCCGCCAGCGGATCCGCGGGTTCCGCCAGCAGGCGGCGGCGGGAGGAGGATCATGACCGAAGGGCTCCTGCGGGACCTCGTCGCGATTCCGGCGGAGGCGCACGCCCGCGAGGTCGACCCGCGGGCAGACCTGGCGCTGGTCGCCGTCGACACCGAGGGGATTCTCGGCGACGCGCGTCACGCCGACGACGATGCGGCCCGGCGGCGCGTGGTCAAGGATCTGCTCTGGGAAGAGCTCGGCCTGGCCGATCAGGGTACGTCCGTCGCCGTGACCAAGCTGATCTGGCGGGGCACCGGGCGCCGGGTCGAGGTGGTGCTGGAGAACGTCAGGGATAAGGAGCGGCTGCCTCAGGCGGAGTTCGCTCCCGGCGAGGCGGGCACGGTCCGCGTGGTCATGGACTATCCAGTTGACCCCGGCTTCAACCCGTCCGATGCGCTGAACCGCGTCCGCGGCCTGCGTGACGAGCTGAACGGGCCAGCCACGCTGGTGTGGTTCGCGCATCACCTTTCGCAGCCGCGCGAGGCCGACCTGTCCAACCTGGTCGTGGTCAACTACGTGCTGGAACAGGACCGGCTGGCCGACCTGACCCCGAACCTGACCGCCGACGACCGGTACTACGCGCGCGCTCAGCTCGAAACCCGGCGTGACACCCTCGCGGCCCGGCTGCGTGAGGCGCTGACCCGCGCCTACGGGGTGAACAGCGCGGAAGACTCCGACCTCGGGTCTGCCGCCGAGGAGCAGGTGCTCGCCTTCGAGCCGGGGCTCGAGCCGCGGGTCTTGCTCGGCCAGCCGCTGAGGGGAGCTCTGCAGCGTCTCAGCTTTCAGCTTCTGGATCACCTCTACCCTGGCCATCCCGATTTTGACCCGAACGTACGGGGGCAGGAGCTCAAGGTCACCGAACTCGACACCGTGGTGCGGGCGGTCGAGGCGGCTGCGCGGGACAAGGCCGGTCGTTACGAGGTTCCGCAGGCCGACCTCGCCACCCTTAACAAGGTCGCCAGCCCGCTCAAGCTCGGCGTGATGCACGGGGACGCCTTCGTGCTCGGTCAGGAATGGCCGCAGCTGATCGAGCGGAAGGCCGACCGCGCGCCCGAGGCGAGCGTCCGCCAGCTGCGCGAGTGGATCGACTCCGAACAGCCAGGTCTGCCCGGCCCGGTCCGTGATCTCGTCGTGGTCTGCTACGCGATTCAGGCGGACAGGGCCTGGCTCCGGGCGGGCCAGCAGATCAACATGCCCGGCCTGACCATGCTCGCCGACGACATGGTGCTGCGCGACGGAGACAACGGTCCTGTTGAGCCGTCGCGCCCGGACCGCGTGTTCTCGCGGCGCGTCCCGGCCGGTGAGGTAGCCGGGGTCGTCGAAGAGATCTGCGATGCGGCGGACGCCAATCGCGAGGCCGAATTCGAGATCCTCTGGCGGGTCGTGATCCGCTGAGCGTTAGCGGCATCGGAGGCCCGGGCCGGTCATGACGCCGGGTTGGCGCGAGCACCGGGTGCCGCGGCGGGTGATGAGTGGACGCGCAGTGCCGCGAGCGTTTCGGGGGTGAGGTCGTGTTCGGCGGCGTCGACCACCCCGAGATCGGCGCGGACGTGCAGTTCGGCCGCCTTGACGAGCAGGGCCACCACGGGTGATTCCGACGCGGCTTGTCTGGCCTCGGCCAGGCTGCGCAGTTCGGTGAGCAGATGGACCCGCTGGCGCCGCAGCACGGCGGCCAGCGTCGCCGGATCTCCTGCTTGGGCGGCGGCCATCACCTTGAGGAAGAAATCGTCGCGGTAGCCGCGGGTGCGCACACTGGGCTCGTTCAGCCAGCGGTCGAGTTCCTCCCGCCCGGCCTGGGTGATCTGGTGGACCAGCCGGTCCGGCTTGACGGGCTGCGGCTGGCGCTCGGACTCGATCAGGCCGTCGCGGGCGAGGCGGTCGACGATCTGGTAGCGATCGCGCGAATTTTACCGATCTCGTAGACGCCGTAGTCCTCGCCGCAGGCGCAGGCCAATGTCTCCAGGCCCTCGAAAAGGCTGGCGCCCGCCCGCCACCAGTAGCTGATTCCCTCGTCGCAGCCGCCGTCATCAGCAACGGCGTTGAGGTAGCGGTCCAGCGCCCCGACCGCGCGTTCAGCGGTCACCAGGACGTCTTGCGGCCGGTCATCGAGCAGCAGCGACGTTGCCAGCAGGTTGGCGTGGATCCACGGTGTCCAGTTGTTCAGGTCCTTCTTCCGCAGCCCCAGCCACCACCACTGGTCGCTGTCCCGGTAGGGACCGAGCACCCGGGCCCGGACCTCCTCCCGCAGCCGGCTCCGGGCCACGGGGGCGGAAGACTCGATGAGGTCGCCGGCCAGCAGGTCGGTGTAGGCGAGCAGCGCGGCGGTTTCCGCGGCAAACAGGTCGACGCAGGGCTGCGCCGGGTCAGGCAGGGGCTGTCCGGCCCGGCGTGCGAACAGGTCCGCGGCGGGCAGGCACCAGCTGGTCTCCTCGCACAGCAGCCACACGCCATCGATGACATCGTCGATCCGTTCCCGCGTCGGCCCGGCCAGGGCCGCCGCCAGGACGGCGGCGGCCAGCCGGGCGGCGGGCGAAGTAGGGCCGTTCGTAGGCCTGGCGGTCACCGTCCCGGCTGAATCGCCCGTAGTCGGTCGCGGTGAGCACGGGCCAGGGACCGGCCAGGACGCGGGCCGCCTGGCCAAGCAGATGATCGCGGGTCACCGCGGGCACGCCGTCCCAGGCCGCCCGGTCCGTCACCGCCGGGTACGGCCGCCAGGAACCCGGCCGGGGCAGGCGCGCGGCGAGCCGTTCGGGGGAGAAGCAGGCCGCGAGAACTCCCGGCGACGACATGCCGCGGCCCTCGCCGGAGCTCAGGTCTAGGCCTCAGCGGGCTGGGCCGCGGCCGCGGCCGCTGTCGAGGAGCTCTTCGACCGAGCCGAGGCCTTGCGGCTTCTTGTCCTCGTCGGCTTTCGCGGTTCTTCGATCAGCTTGACGACGATGTCGGGGCCGTCGGTTTCGACGATCTGGACGCGGTGCGGGAGCATGGCCAGGAACGCCCGGAAGCTCCGGCACCCGTAGTTGTGCTCGTCGAAGGCCGCGTCCAGCGCGAGCATCTTGCTCTTCAGGCCGCCCGCGGTCAGCGTCTCGGCGTTGGATTCCTCGAACGCCCGGACCAGCAGCTGCTCCGCTTCGCCGATGTCGAAGGCCGCGTTCACCGCGGGCCGCACGTCCGGCTCGACCTCGGCGACCAGCGTGCCCCAGTACTTGTACTCCGAGCAGACCGACACCAGCTTGCGGCTGGCGTTCGCCTCGGTGCCGACACCCACCACCCACTTGCCGAACTCCCGCAGCCGCTGCACCAGAGGCGAGTAGTCCCCGTCCCCGCTCACCAGCACGAACACACTGATGTCGGGGTGAACGATCAGGGTCTCCATGGCGTCGACCGCCATCCTGATGTCGGCGGCATTCTTGTTCTGGAAGCCGACCCGGGCGACCTGGATGAGGTCCACGCCGTTCATCGCCAGGTCTTCCTGGTGACTGCCGAAGCGCGTATTGGCCCAGTCCGCGTACGCCCGCCGCACCGACGCGTTGCCGTACCCGCGGCACAGCCGGGTCAGCGCCTCGTACGGTGCCGGGTTCGCCTGGTCCGGCAGTTCCTTGACCGCGCCGAGGACGAGGTTCTCGAAATCCACGAATACGGCGACNNCGATCTGTCGACCTGGCGATGAAACGCTATCTCAGCGGCGCTGGGCCTGGACCGGTAACCCGGGTTCCTTCGCAAACGGGTTTACCGGGACGCAACAAATTGTCACAAGCCGTCAACAATGCGGGGCTACCGTGTCTCATCCGCTGTGGCTGACGGCGAGGGGGTGATCGCAAGGCACTAATGGGGCAACGACACCGACATTTCTCCCGCTTACTCCGCGAAATGCGCGGGCCCAAAACGAAGGTCGTACATAAATGGCCGTTTGGGATTGGTTCGAACGGCGATCGTTTCACTACCGGGACTTTGGCGGTTTGGCCAATCCGGGGGAGACGAGGCGCCACCCCTCCATCACGCTGATCCTGCCTACCCGCGAGGTCGCCGGTACCATCGGCCCGATCTTGGACACGGTGGCCAGGCTGAACGAACGAACTGGCCTGGTCGATCAGGTGCTGGTGGTCGACGCGGACTCCTCCGACGGGACCGCGGATATCGCCAGGGCCCACGGGGCCGAGGTCTACTCGGAGAACGAATTGCTGCCCGAGTTCGGGCCTGCCCTGGGCAAGGGCGACGCGATGTGGCGCGGCCTGTCGGCGGCACGCGGCGATATCGTCATGTACGCCGACACCGACACACCTGGTTTCGGCGAGCATTTCATCTACGGCACGGTCGGACCGCTCCTGGCGGTGCCCGGAGTCCAGTTCAGCAAGGCCGCCTACCGGCGCCCTTTCACCAGCGAAAGCCAATCCGTCGTCGACGGCGGCGGCCGGGTGACCGAGCTGATGGCCAAGCCCTTGCTGAACTTCTTCTACCCGGAGCTCGCCGGATTCGTCCAGCCGCTGGCCGGAGAGTTCGCCGGGTACCGCGACCTGCTGTTCCGCACCCCGTTCCTGACCGGATACGGGGTCGAGATCGCGATCTTGATCGACGTGTTCTCCCACGCCGGGCTGTCCGCAATGGCCCAGGTGGACCTCGGCTCGCGACAGAACCGCCACCAGCCGCTCTGGGACCTGACCAGGATGAGCTCGACCGTGCTGCGCGCTCTGGCCCGCCGGGTGCCCGGGCTGGAACAGCAGATGCTCACCCCGCGGGAGCCTGACGTCTGGGAACTCCGCCGCCCCGAGACCTACCTGCACGCGGTCGCCACCGAGGACGGCCTCCGTCTCGACGAGCACCTCAACGAGCTACTCGAGCGTCCGCCCATGACCCAGGTGCGGCCCGCCGTCTCCGAGGAGGTCCCCGCCTATCAAGTGGGCATGTAGCGCGGCAAAACGCCGTGGCCACGGGGCAGCCTAGTGGACGTGGAACCGCCAGTCGCTCGGCACCCGGCCCGCGGGCCCGGGCACCGGCTGGTCAAGCGGATGGTTCTGCGGAGGCGCCAGCGCCGGGCCCTCGTACATTTCCTTGGTTTCGTAGCTGTAGAACCAGTCCTCGTCCGGCTCGAAGCTCCGGATGAACGGGTGCCCGGCCGCGGCGGCGTGGGCGGACGCGTGCTGCGCGGGGGAGGTGTCGCAGCACCCGATGTGCCCGCACTGGGCGCACCGGCGCAGGTGCACCCACCAGCCGGCGACCTCCTCGCACTCCACGCACCCGGTTCCGCTGGGCGGCACCGAAGGGTCGATCCCGGCTATCTCGGTCATTCAGCTCTCCTTAGTAAACGGGCTACCCGCGCCGCCCGCGGCGAGGTGCACGGCGTCCGGGCCGTCCGGTGCCGCTACCGTGTCGTTTTGCGCGGTCAGCGGCAGCCAGACCCGGAAGCGCGTGTCGCCAGGTGACGATTCTAGGTTGATTTCCCCGTGGTGCTTGTTGACCACGATGCGGAAGCTGATATCGAGCCCCAGACCGGTTCCCTCACCCACCGGCTTGGTCGTGAAGAACGGCTCGAATATCCGGTCCTTGATCTCCGGCGGCACCCCCGGCCCGGTATCGCCGAACTCCACGAACACCTGATCGCGGTCCAGCCCGGTGCGCACGGTCAGCGTCCCAGAGCCACCCATCGCCGAGACCGCGTTGTCGATCAGGTTCGTCCACACCTGGTTCAGCTCGCCGGCGTAGGCCGGGATATGCGGCAGGCCGACCTGGTAGTCCTTGACCACGGTGATCCCGGGCGGGAACTTCCCGGACAGCATGAGCAGCGTGCTGTCCAGCAGTTCGTGCACGTCGACGACCTGGTACGGGGCCCGGTCCAGCTGCGAGTACTGCTTGGCCGCGCCGACCAGGGTAGAGACCCGGGTGGTGGAGTCCTCGATCTCGTTCATCAGCAGCTCGGTCTCGACGGTGTAGTTCAGCCACCGCAGCGCGCTCTCGAGTATCTCCGGCTCCACCGTGATCGAGACGTGCTCGAGCCACGCGACGTCTAGTCCGGCCGCCACGAACGTCGGCGCCAGGTCCCAGCCGTCCCGCACGCTGTGATCATCCAGCCAGTCCGACATCTCGTCCTCGCGGTCCGATGCCTCCATCGGCGCCAGGGCCAGGGCCTTGGGTACCCGCTCGGCCGCCTCTTCCTGGAGCCGGATCAGCGTCTCCAGCGTGGTGCGGTCCCACTTACCGCCCGCGATCATGCCGAGCTTGTGCCGCATCCCGGCGACTCGCTCGCGCAGCGCCGCCGTGGCCCGCACCGCCGCCGCGGCCGGGTTGTTCAGCTCGTGGGTCAGGCCCGCCGACAGCGAGCCGAGAGCTAGCAGCCGTTCCCGCTGCCCGATCGCCTGCTGCGCGTTCTTGTTGCCGAAGAACAGCCCTTCCAGCAGGTGTACCGCCATCGGGAACCACTCGTGCATCAGCTCGGCGAACACCTCGGCGTCGAGCACGAAGAACCGGGACGGCTCGGTGAGCCGCACCGAGTTGTTGTAGGACTGCGGCATCCGGTTACCCAGGTAGGCCATGAAGGCCCCCGCGTACACGCCGCGCTCCGACGTCCGGCCGGTCTCGATGTCGTCCGTCCCCACCCGGCGCGACATCACCAGGGTGCCCTCAAGCAGCACGTAGAAGCAGGTCGCCGGGGCGCCCTCGGCATAGAGCGGGCCGGGCTGGATCAGCTCGGTGTGCCCGCGCTCGCACAGCCACTGCAGCTGGTCGTCGGTGAGCTTCTCGAACAGGAATAGCGTCCGCAGTTCATCTACGTCGCACTGCAGCACCTCAGTCTCTGGCGGCGCCGGAAGCTCAGCAGGCTCAGCGGTCATGTCTTCTCCAAATAACGGTGCACCAGCATGACGGCCAGCGCGCCTTCCCCGACGGCCGAAGCGACTCGCTTCGCCGACTCCGATCGCGCGTCCCCGGCCACGAACACGCCGGGCACGCTGGTTTCCAGGTGGTAGGGCATCCGGTCGAGCTCCCAGCCACGCGGCCGCTCGCCCTCCACGGACAAGTCAGGGCCCGCCACCACGAAACCCTTGTCGTCTCGCACCACGACTCCGTCCAGCCACTCGGTGAGCGGTGCCGCCCCGATAAACAAGAACAGCAACTGGGCGTCTACTGTTTCCGTCTCACCGGTCGCTGTGCTGCGCAGCGTCAGGTTCTCCAGGTGGTCATCGCCCGAACCCGCGATGACCTCGGTGCAGGTCCGCACCGAGATGTTCGGAATATCCGCGATTTGCTTGATCAGGTAGTACGACATCGACCTTTCCAGCGAGGACCCGCGGACCAGGATCGTCACCGACTTCGCGTGCCGCGCCAGGTACACCGCGGCCTGCCCGGCCGAGTTCGCGCCGCCGACGACGAAGATGTCCTGCCCCAGGCAGGCCGAGGCTTCGGTCAGGGCGGAGCCGTAGTACACCCCGCGCCCGGTCAGGTCGGCCAGGCCGGGCGCGTCCAGCTGCCGGTACGACACCCCGGTGGCCAAGATGATGGTGTGCGCGTTGATCGACGTGCCGTCCGCGAACCGGACGCCGCGGGCCGATCCCTTGATGTCCAGGCCCACCACGTCCCGCGTGGTGAGCACCTCGGCGCCGAACTTGGTGGCCTGGCGCCGGGCCCGGTCGGTCAGTTGCGCGCCCGATACCCCGTCCGGGAAACCCAGGTAGTTCTCGATCCGTGAGCTCTGGCCGGCCTGGCCGCCGGTCGCGGTCCGCTCGACCAGGACGGTGCGCAGTCCCTCCGAGGCGCCGTATACCGCCGCCCCGAGCCCGGCGGGCCCGCCGCCGATCACGATGAGGTCGTAGAAGTCCTGCGAGGGCGTGGTCGCCAGCCCGACCCGGGCCGCCAGCTCGGCGTCGCTCGGCTCGATCAGCGGATCGCCGTCCGGGGTTATCACCACTGGGAGCGAAAGACCGTCCGCCCCGGCCGCGTCGAGCAGCCGCTGTCCCTCCGGCTCGTCCGAGGCGTACCAGCGGTAGGGCACCTGGTTGCGGGCGAGGAACTCGCGGACCTCGGACGAGCGTGCCGACCAGCGGTGGCCGACGACCTTGGTCTCGGGCACCGGCCGGTGGTCCGAGGAAAACCACGAGTCGAGCAGCGAGTCCACCACCGGGTAAAGCTTTTCCTCCGGCGGGTCCCAGGGTTTGAGCAGGTAGTGGTCCAGGTCGACCACGTTGATCGCGTCGATCGCGGCCCCGGTGTCNNTCCATCGCCTGCTCGAGGAACTCGATGCCGTTCATCTCCGGCATCCGGTAGTCGGCCAGGATCACCGCCACCAGGTCGCCGCGCAGCTTCAGCTGGCGCAGCGCGTCCAGCGCCGCTGTTCCCGATTCGGCCCGCACGATCCGGTGCCGTTCCCCGTACCGGCGCCGCAGGTCACGGGCGACGGCCCGGGACACGCCGGGGTCGTCGTCTACGGTCAGGATGGCCGTGCGAATTGCCTCGCCCTGCTCGGTCATAACGCCATAGTAAGTGCGTCCGGCGGCTAGGTAACCTTGCCCCCATGGACTCCTCGCCGGATACGAACGCGGCCATCTGGCAGTCGGCGGAGGCGGTGCAGGCCTGGTCGGCGGAAGCGGGACGAAAGGAACGCGCTCGCGCGGCGCACCGGCACTTCATGGCGGGCCTGCTTCCGTTCGCCCCGGGGGAGGCGTTCACGTTCCTGGACCTGGGGGCGGGCACAGGCGCCGCGTCGCGGACGATCCTGGCCGAGCACCCGGGCGCCGCGGCGATCCTTGCTGATTTCTCGGCCGAGATGATGCGGGCCGGCGAGCGGGAGATGCAGCCGTTCGCGGGGCGCTACCGCTACGTCGAGTTCGACATGTCAGGCGGCGGCCCGTGGCCCGCGGCGATCCCCGCGGCGCTGGACGCGGTGGTCACCTCGCTGTGCGTCCACCACCTTCCCGACGAGCGCAAGCGGGCCCTGTTCGCCGAGATCTTCGCCCGCCTGGCCCCCGGCGGCTGGTACCTCAATTACGACCCGGTGAGCGCGGCGGATCCCGTCGTCGAAGCCACCTGGGAACGGGTGAACGACGCCGGCGACCCCGAGGCGGCGGCCAGGCGGGCGAACCGGACACCGCTGGAGCAAGCGCGCTGGGACAACCATGTCCGCTACATCCTCCCGCTCGGCCCGCAGCTTGAGTACCTGCGGTCAGCCGGATTCGAGGGCATCGACGTCTACTGGAAGCAGCTAGAGCACGTCATCTACGGCGGCCGCCGGCCCGCCTGATGTCAGCGCGGCCTCAGTTAGCCGCGGGCTTGGCCAGGCTGTCCAGGACACCGACGACGTTGGACCGCAGCTCGTCGGCCGCTTCGTCGTGTCCGGCCAGCAGATGCAGCAGGGCCTGCTGGAACAGGCCGTCGAGGATCGCGTACGCGGCGCTGGGGGACAGCGCGACGGTGATGCCGGCGAACTCGGCGTACCGGCTGATGACACGCCAGATCATTTCCTCGCGGCGCTGGTTGATCTCCAGCACGTCGGTGCGGAAGGACTCCTCGAACAGGCTCTGGTTGCGCAGGTCGTACCAGAGCCGGTGCATCGGGGCGTCGGTCCGCAGGGTCTGCGCCATCGCCGCGCTGAAATCGCGCTTGAGTTCGGTGGCCGAGCCCGCGGTGGCGACGATCTCGTCGTAGCGGGTGACGCAGGCGGCCTCGTACTGGCGCACGCAGTGCGTGATCAGGTCTTCCTTGTCGCTGAAGTAATAGTGCAGCACGCCGTGCGAGAACTGCGAGTTCTGCGCGATCTCGCGCAGGCTGGTGCGGGCGTACCCGAGTTCCGCGAGCGTCTGCAGCGCGGCGTCGGCCAGCTGGGCTCGCCGTTCGGAGAACTTGTCGACCTGCCGCCGCGAGACCCGCTCCCGGTTCGTCTCTGCCACGGTCACGGCACGTTTCCCGTCGGCTCCTGAGGCACGCACCCTGCGAGCCCGGAACTAACTGTATCCCGGATGACGCGCCTGGCCCAGAACGAACTTGACAATCGTCCAAGAAAGTCTTGACGACTGTCCAGATTTCGTTACGCTGTGACCTACGTCGCAGTGCCCGGAAGAACCAGTACAGCGGGTCAGCGTCGGCCGGCGCAAGGGCCGTCTCAAGGAGGAGATGTCACATGAGTGCGTACGACTTGACCGGCCGTAAGGCTCTGGTCACCGGCGGAGCGCGCGGGCTGGGCGCGGGCATGGCCGAGGCGCTCGCCCGCGCCGGGGCGGCCGTCGTCATCGGCGACATACGGGAAGAACTCGGCGAGGCGACCGCGGACGCGATCAAGAAAACCGGCGCCGACGCCGCGTTCCTCCCGCTCGACGTGACCGACGACGCGAGCTGGGAGCGGGCCGTCGACGGCACGATCGCCGAGCTCGGCGGCCTGGACATCGTGGTCAACAACGCTGGCGTCGAGATCACCCAGCTGGTGGCCGACCTCGACCCGGATGACATCCGCAAGATGCTCGACGTCAACATCGTGGGCACCGCGCTCGGCCTCAAGCACGCCTTCCGCGCCATGCGCCCGGGAGGGCCGGCCGGCCGCGGCGGCGCCGTGGTCAACATCTCCTCGGTCGCCGCCACGATCGCGTTCCCCGGGATCGCGGTCTACTCCGCGACCAAATCCGCGATCGACCGGCTGACCCGCGTGGCGGCCATGGAATCCGGCAAGCTCGGCTACGGCGTCCGGGTGAACTGCATCTACCCGGGCCTGTGCCCCACCGAGATGGGTAACCAGCTGGCGCAGGACGTGGTGACACTCGGGCTGTTCCCGAGCGTGCCCGAGGCCATCGGCGCCGTCATCGGGCTCACCCCGCAGGGTCGCCTCGCCGAGGTCGAGGACATGGCGGACGCGGTGGTTTTCCTCGCCTCCGACGCGGCTCGTTTCATCACCGGCGCCGGGCTGCCCGTCGACGGCGGCATGGGCATGTAAGGAAAGGGACTGATCGTGAGCACAGACAAGCCTGTCATCGTCTACGGCGCGTCGGGCTACACCGGCCGCCTGATCTGCGAGTACCTGCGCGAGTTCAACGTGCCGTTCGTGGCGGCCGGACGCGACAAGGCCCGCATCGCCGAGGCCCTGGACAAGGTGCCCGGCATCGACACGGTGGAGCACGAGATCGTCGAGGTTTCCCACGACGCGGGGCCGCTGACGGAACTGTTCACCGGCGCCAGCGTCGTCTGCAATACCGTCGGGCCGTTCGGCCAGTACGGCGGCGAGGTCGTCGAGGCCTGCATCAACGCCGGCACCCACTACCTGGACACCACCGGGGAGCAGGACTGGCTGATCACCTGCGACGAGGACTACGGCAAGCGGATGGCGGAAAAAGGCCTGCTGCTCGCGCCGGGCATCGCCCAGATGTACACCACCGGCGAGATCGCCGCCCAGCTGTGCCTGGAAAAGCCGGGCGTGGACACGCTGGACATCCTGGTCTTCTGGAAGGGCATGCCGACGGTCGCGTCCACCCGGACCATCCTGGTCAACGCGGCCCTGGCCAAGGCGTACTACCTGGAGCAGAACTCCTACGTCGAATGGCCCGCCGACGGCACGCTGTACGACGTGACGATTCCCGGCCAGCACGAGACCGGTCTCGCGCTGCCGTGGGGCGGCACCTCGCATCCGGTCTGGTTCAAGCGCGACCCGAGGGTGGCCAACGTCAAGGTGCTGGGCGGCGTGTTCAACCGCCCGCTCATGCTGGGCGTGCCGCAGATCGTCAAGGCGGTCCTCGAGCAGATCGAAGGGCTGCCCGAGGCGGAGAAGCTGCGGGTGCTCACCGAGCAGGCGGCCGGCGTCATGAACCAGATGCCGCCACGCGAAGCAACCCGGATCAACACCTCACTGGATTCGGTGCACGCCTCAGGTCCGCTCGGCCGCGCGCACTGCGTGATCCACGGCAACTCCAACTACAAGCAGACCGGCCTGCTGCAGGCCTACGGCGCGTACTCGCTGCTGCAGCAGCCGCCCCACCGCGTCGGCTTCGCGTCGGGCTGCCAGGCCTTCGGCCACCGTGAGCTGCTTGGCGTGCTGCGCAGCTTCGGACTGGTGATGGAGCCGACCCTGACGGTCCAGCACTGACCGCACCCACGAGACAGGACGTAGCGTGCGCCTGATCGACTACCTCGACAAGGGTGCTTCCCTGGGCCCGGAAGCACCCTGCCTGACCGCGGGCGGGCGCACGCTGACCTATTTCGACGTCCAGCGGCTGTCGTGGCGGATCGCCCGCGCGCTCGACCGCTATGAGATCGTTCCCGGCGACAAGGTCGCGATCTTGTCGGGCAACGACCCCATCGCGTTCAGCTGCGTGTTCGGCATCTCCCGGGCAGGTGCGGTGTGGTGCCCGGTCAACCCGCGCAACGAGGCGGCGGAGAACCGTGACCTCCTGGACTTCTTCGACTGCCGGTGCCTGATCTTCCAGGCCGCCTTTGCCCCGCTGGTCGCTAAGATCCTGCCTGACCTGCCGCAGCTCACCACCTTGATCTGCCTCGACGGCGAACCAGCCGGAGCGGTGCCGTTCGAGCAGTGGATCGGGCCTGAGCCCGGCGAGCCCTGGCAGGCCGAACCGCCCCCCGGCGACGTCGTCATGCTGGTCGGCACCGGAGGTACCACCGGCCGGCCGAAGGGCGTCATGCTCACCGGGCACAACATCGAGGCGATGTCGGCGCTGACACTGATGAGCTACCCGCTCCGCCCCCGCCCGAGGTACCTGGCCCTCGCGCCGCTGACTCACGCGGCCGGGGTGCTGTGCTTCCCGATCATGACCCTCGGCGGGCAGATCGTCATCATGGGCAAACCGGACCTGACCGACTTCCTGGCCCTGGTCGAGCGGCACCGGATCACGCACACGTTCCTGCCGCCGACCCTGATCTACATGCT
>PMST01000275.1:0-10478 GCA_003168295.1 Actinomycetota bacterium | reverse complement strand
CGATGATGATCTCCACCCTGGCGCCCGCGGACCACTTCCACGACGACGGGTCACTCGCAACGGAGCGCCTGTCCTCGGCCGGGCGCCCCACCCCGCTCACCACGGTCGCGATCATGGACGACGAGGGGAACCTGCTCGAAGTGGGCCAGCGCGGCGAGATCGTCGCCCGCGGTCCGCTGGTGATGGCGGGCTACTACAAGAACCCCCAAGCCAGCGCCGAAGCCGCGCGGTACGGCTGGCATCACACCGGGGACATCGGCTACCTCGACGACGGCAATTACCTGTTCATCGTCGACCGCGCCAAGGACATGATCATCACCGGCGGCTTCAACGTCTACTCCGCCGAAGTCGAGCAGGTGCTCCTGTCTCATCCCGCCGTGCAGGACTGCGCGGTCATCGGGTTGCCCGACGAGAAATGGGGCGAGCGCGTCACCGCGGTCGTGCAGCTGCGGCCCGGCCGCAGCGTGACCCAGGACGACCTGCGCTCCTTCGTCAAAGAACGCCTCGGCAGCGTCAAGGCGCCCAAGCAGGTCGAGGTCTGGCCCGACCTGCCTCGCTCCAAGGTCGGCAAGGTCCTCAAGACCGAGGTCAAATCCCAGCTCCGGGCCAGCGGAAGCGACCACCCGCAACCCTAACCCCTGCGCGCCTGAGAACCGTTAGGCTCAAAGGCACCATGACAGTCACCGCCGATGATCTTGACAGCGTGATCTCATGCGTGATGAGCGGGCTGCTGCCGCTGACCGACCGGGACTGGTCGGTCCCGGCGGGAACCCTGGAGTGGGACTGCTGGCACACCGCGGAACACATCGGCGACTGCCTGGTGTCCTACGCCTGGCAGCTCGCCGTCCAGCCGACAGCACGATACGTGCGGGCCATCGCCACCGCCGAGAAGGACGCGTCGCCCGCTGAGGTGCTTGAGTTCGCCGTGACCGGAGGGCGCATCCTGGCCGCGATGGTGCGCGCGTCACCCGCGCATGTCCGCGCCTACCATCCGGCCGGGATGACCGATGCGGAGGGTTTCGCCGGCCTGGGGTGCGTCGAGGCGCTGCTGCACGGCGACGACATCGCCCGCGGCCTCGGCCGCAGCCTCAATCCGCCGCGCGATGTGTGCCGCCGCGTCCTGACCCGGATTTTCCCGCACGCGCCGACCGACCTGGCCGATTCCGACCCGTGGACCGCGCTGCTGTGGGCCGGTGGCCGGATCGAGCTGCCTGGCCATCCGCAACTTCCCAGCTGGCGTTATCACCCCGCCCCCCTGGCCGGCTTAAGCCAGGCTGGCATCCCGCCGCAAGTTTCACCGTAAATGACCGGCCGCCGTCGAACCGCCTCGGGTTTACCTCCGTACTTCTTAGCAGGGGGGCGGTATCGGTACTGCCCTGGGGCGCCGCGGGACGGTCATGACTGGTATGCCGGGCCAGCACGGGCTAATCGGCCGGGCCGCTGGCATCATCAGCGGCCTTGCCGCCGAACTGGCGGTGATCAAGAACGCGCTGGAGGAGCAGGCCTACGCCGTGTCCAGGTACGGCGTCAATATCGGCACGGACGGGCGGCCCCCGCCGGTCACCGGCGGTCCAGCGGCCGACGCCGCGACCGCGAGCGAGCGGTATTGGGCGCTGGCCTACCGGCAACTGTATGACCAGGCCATGGCGGCGGCGCACCAGGCCAAGCAGCAAGCCACCCGCCAGCTGATGGAGCTGTACACCACGGTCGAGCCGCCGCGCCAGGCGCTCGACACTCAGACGGCCACCAGCCGGGAATCATTACCGATGTCTTATCCGCAGCCGGGCGTCCGAGCCGGGCGGCCCGCCGCTCCGTGGTAAGGGATGTGTGGTCCGTGCGCGGCCGCCAGTGAGATCACCCGGCTCATCGACTCCTCGCTCCAGCGGCGATGGCCGGTGATCTCCGGCGTCCCAGCTTGTCCCTGGCGGTCGCGCAGGCCACCGAGCCTAACCGCGTCTGTGAGCCGGGCCGTCGGCCCGCGCAGGAAGGTGACGTGAGCTCTATGGCCCCGGCCGGCATGACCCTCACGCAGATCGTTATCACCGTAGTGGTGGCCGTGGTCGTCTTCGTCGCTGTCTTGGTACTGGTCCTGAAGCTGTCGCGGCGCGGTGATCGCCGCCGGGAGCCAGCTGGCCAGGAGCTGAGACCCGGCTCGTTCGGATCAGATGATGAAGAAGACAACGCAGGTGCGCCGGGGTACGGGCGCCCGGCCGGCTACGGTCCTCCGCCGCTGTGGACCGACATGCCGTACGATCAGCGCTCCGGCTGGCGGTGATGACGCGCCGGCCCGCTCACGGGCCGTAGCTCATCTACTGGACCAACGAGGTGCCCACCGTCGGGGCGGGTTCGCCCGCCAGCCGGTGGATGATGTCGTGCCGGGAGACACCGTCGAGCATCATGCCGCTGGCGGCCCGGTAGGTAACGTTCAGATCGTCGGTGCTCCAGAGTTCCTCGACGACACCGCACGCGGCGTCCATGAACTGCTCGCTGGTCATGCCCGCGGGCGGCCTGCAGCTGCCGAACTCGGCCTCGACCAGAGCCCGGCGGACAGCCGGGTCACCGACGTCTACCCGCCCGCCGTCGGGTGGCGGTATCGGCAGCGCGAACCCGCGGCGCCCCACGTTGCGGCTAAGCCAGGAAACGTCGACGTCGCTCGCGGCCAGGTCGGCCGCGTAGCCGCGCAGCGTGGCGCTGCGCGGATCGTCATACGCCTCGTCGAACTGGCTGAACGCGCCGGGCAGCCGCTCGATCAGGTGCGACCTCTGCGCCTCGTCCAGGTTCCGCTGCTCGGCCGACCACAGGACCCACGCGGTCACCGCGGGCTCGCGGTGCCGGCGTTGCGCCGGGGACAAGGTGAAGAAGCTGATCACGTGGCCCAGGAGGATGTGCGCGAGCATGCGGGGTCCGACCTGCGTCGGCGGCTCGCCGGAAATCCGGCTGCTGTAGCCGGTGAGCACCTGGGCCCAGAATCGCGTGGACTCCTCATCGGCCGCCACGGCGTCGGCGGCCAGCGGGCTCTTCATGAAGTCGTCGACCGCGGCCGCGCGATCGGCCGCGGTGAAGTCCGGGGGGACATAGAAGGCCTCGGCGGGCAGGCGCCGGATCCGGGTCCGGGCGATGGGCAGATACGCGACGGTATCGGCGGACAGGCCCGGATCTGATTCCTCCTCGCACCGGGCCAGCGGTTCCTCCATCCGGCGGCGGGCCTCGGTCAGGTCGATCTGCTCGACACGATCGAAGTCGTCGTCGTCGACGTGCTTGACCGCCTCGACCAGGCTGGCCGCATTGGAGGCCACGCCGATCGCGGTGGTGATCGGGACGCCGGTCAGGTCGACCTGCATCACGACGGCATGCTCGGCTTCCCCGTAGCTGAACGTCACCGCGACGGTCTCGTCGTCGCCGAGGATGTCGTAGCGGCGCCAGGCCTGGCCCGGGGTCACCTTCCCGATCTCGGTCACCCACTCCGGCGGGTAGATCCCGGCGCCGGTCAGCTCACCCAGAGCCCGGCTGGCGGTCTTCCTGATCCCCGGCGTGCCCAGCGACATCAGCGTCCGGAGCATCGCGGCGCCGTCGGGCGTCTGCCTGCGGATCGCCTCGTTCACCAGGACGGAGGAGACAAAGGACTCGGTCTCAGCAGGATCCCGCTGACCCGCCACATGCGGTATCGCCAGGCTGGTCGAGGTCTCGAGCTCGGCCCGCAGCGGGTCACCCGCGGCGATCGCGGCCCAAAGGGTGGACAGCACCCGCTGGACGATCGCGTCGGCTTCGGCGCGGCCCAGCGCATCGCCGGCGGCAGCTTGCGTGGCGGCAGCTTGCGCGGTGCCAGCTCGCGCGGTGCCTGCGGTGGACGTGCCGGAAGGGCGTCCGGATGACGTGCCGGAAGGTCCGCTGCGTCGCGGCCGGGTCTTCTTGCTCACCGCGTCATCTTAGAGCAGGCGCCTTACACCTGCTCCTCGTCACCTAGATGACGGCGCGGACGGCGCCCACTTCGGCCGCGCCGCCGATGACGGGAACGGTGGCCAGTGCGTCCGGGACGACGGCCCCGAGCAGGCGCAGCGCCGCCACCGTGACCGGGGTCCGGCCCCGCGCCATCCCGTCGTCGATCTTGACGGCCCCTGACCTGCCGTCCGCGAAGGCGAACGCCGCGACGCCCTCGGCGCCTCCCTTGACCAGCAGGCCGGGCACGGCATCCATCAGCTTGCGCTCGTCGCGGGTGGTGCCGCTGGTCCATTCCGGGTAGGCGCGCATGGCGTCAGCCACCCGGCGCTCCGGCGTGCCCGCCGCCGAGAGCACCAGAGCCCGGAACGCCCGGGCCAGCCCGGTCAGCGTCAGCGCCAGCAACGGCGCGCCGCAGCCGTCCACGCCCGTGGCGCTCACAGGTTCGCCGGCCAGCTCGGAGACGGTGCGCCGGATCGCCTGCTGCAGCGGATGACCGGGCGCCAGGTACCCGGCGGCCGGCCAGCGGTTCGCGGCGCAGGTCGCCAGCATCGCCGCATGCTTGCCCGAGCAGTTCATCCGGATCCTGGACTCGCCCTCGCCCCGTTCGATCAGGCGCCGCGCGGTCTCGAAATCGAGTGGCCAGGCGGGCGGGCAGCCCAGGTCGTCCTCGCCCAGGCCGGCCCCGGAGAGGATCTTCCGCACGCCGTCGACGTGGAAGTCCTCGCCGGAGTGGCTCGCCGCGGCCAGCGCCAGCAGTTCGCCGTTCAGGTCGAGCCCGCAGCCGAGCATCGCCGCCGCCTGCAGCGGCTTGTTCGCCGACCGCGGGAAGAACGGCGCTCCGGTCTGCCCGACGTCGATCACCTGGATCCCGTCGGCGTCCAGCCCGGCTACCGCGCCCCGGTGCCATGACTCGGTGAACCCCGAACGCACCACCTCGGCGACAACGGGATTAACGCCCCGGTGTTCCGTGTAGATCGTCATGCCCGCAGTCTGCCCTTCCACCCGATGTCCCGCTATGGTGAGGCCGAGCTCGACGGTCCCAGCCCGGCGAGCACGCACTGCGGCTTGGCCCGCTCGGAGATCTGGCCCGTCGAGGCGAACGCGGTCTTGCAGAACGCCCGGGCCTGCCCGCCGCAGTAGTGCAGCGTGGACCCGCCGGTGGAACTCGGCAGGGTCACGTTCACGCAGCCGTGAGCCGACGTCCCGTAGGCGTCGTGAGACAGCGCGCCCCATGCCCCCAGGCCACCGAGCATCAGGATGAGCACCACGCCGGCGATCGCGAAGATCCGCTTCTGCTTGGGCGTCAGCGAGCCCGTCGCGGTCGGCCTGGTCTTGGCGTACATGAATGGACAGTGTAAGCGGCAGGCCCGGCTGACCCTGTGTTAGCGTCATCCGCAACCAAAGGTCGCGGGAGGTACGCAGGTGGTAACGCGTGATACGCCGTGGTTGGCCGGCACCCCGTGCTGGGTCGACGTCACGGTCGCCGACGTGGCGAAGGCGGCCGCCTTCTACCGCGCCCTGTTCGGCTGGGACATCGAGTCAGGCGGCCAGGAAAGCGGCGGTTACTGCGTGTGCCACAAGAACGGCAGGGTCGTCGCGGGTCTCAGCCCGGAGTTCGGGGGCGCGACCGACGCCCTGCCGTCCTGGACGACCTACCTGGCCGCCGACGACACCGACGCGGTCGCGGCCAGGATCAAGGCCGCGGGCGGCCAGCTGCTGCTGGAGCCGACGGACGTGATGGACACCGGGCGGATGGCCCTGGCCGTCGACACCGCCGGGGCCGGCTTCGGCCTGTGGCAGGGCGGGACGACCACGGGGATCGGCCTGGCCAACGAGCCCGGCTCGCTGTCCTGGAACGAGCACATGAGCCGGGACTACGACGCGAGCAAGGCCTTCTACCGGGCCGTGCTCGGCTACGACTACCAGGACGTCAGCGAGGGCGGCTTCAGGTACGCGATGCTGATGGTCGACGGGCGCGAGGTGGGCGGCATCGGCCAGTATGAGGACGGGACGCCGGAGGGAGCGCCCGCGAGCTGGTCGGTGTACTTCGCCGTCGACGACACCGATGCCGCCGTGGCCAGGGTGAGCGAGCTAGGCGGCAGCGTCGTGGAGCCCGTCCGGGACAGCCCGTTCGGGCGGATCGGCGTGGTCAACGACGACCAAGGCGCGGTGTTCTCGGTCATCACGACGCCGACCCCGCCCGAACTGCAGCTGCCCCAGTGAGCTAGTCCTTTAACTACGGAACGGCACCACTGCCCGCCCTACGCCACCGGCGGCGTGCCGTGGGTGTGGAAGGACTCGATGGTCTTCAGGCCCCAGGCCTGGCCTTTGGCGCGCTCGGCTTCGGTCCAGGTGATCGTGCGCCAGTCCGGTGCCAGCACCAGCCGGGCGGCCGGGTTGCACAGCTCGATCCGGTTGCCGCCTGGCTCGTAGACGTACAGGAAGAACGTCTGCTGGATCGCGTGCTTGTGCGGTCCAGTCTCGATGAACACGCCGCGGTCCAGGCAGATGTCGGCCGCGCGCAGGATGTCCTCCCGGCTGTCTGGCGAGAACGCGATGTGATGCAGCCGCCCGGTGCTGCCGGTCCAGTCGCGCGTGTACACCAGGTCGTAGCCCTTGTTCGTGAAGTGCAGCCACTGACCGGAGATCGCGCCGTCGTCCAGCATGATCTGCTCGGTAACCCGGCCGCCGAGCACGTCGCGGACGAACTCGCCGTTGGGCACGACGTCGGCGGCCAGGTAGTTCACGTGATCCAGGCGCCGCACGCTGACGCCGCGGCCAGGGAAGGCCTGAGCCTGGTTCTTCAGGGACGGCTTCAGTTCGGCGGGCGGCGCGTACCACTGCGTTTCCCAGTACAGCTCGAGCTCGTGCCCGTCCGGGTCGCAGAACAAGTACGTCGGACCGATTCCAGGGTCGCCGTCCTTCCAGCTGATGCCGAGCCCGGTCGCCTCGATNNTGCTCGTAGTCGTCCCAGGTGCGCAGGTAGACCGAGTTCCCTTCGCGGCCGTTCTCGGTTAGCCCGAGCACGTCGACGAAGAACCGCAGGCTCGCCTCGGGCTCCGGCGTCAGCAGCTCGACGTGCCCGAGGTGCGCGACGTCGTGCAACGGCGGCCGCGTGGCCGCCGATCCAGACTGGTGCTGCGGGCTGGTCACGAGTACCTCCTGGGGAAGACGGTGCCGTCGAAGAGTTTGCGCGCGGTGCGCACCACCCCCGCGCGGATCACCGCGGGCGGCTGGCTGGTCTTGGGGTTCGTGTCGATCTCGACCTCGACCTCGAGATGCCCGGTGGGGTGCTCGATGTCGAAGCGTGTCTGGCCCGGCGTGATGGCGGCCAGCTCGGTCCCGGCGGCCCCGTCGAGCAGGAGCGCGGTCGCGACGCTGACCGCGCCGAGCACGCCGATCGACTCGTGCACCCGTACCGGGATGAACGTCCGGGTGCAGATCGTCCCGCCGTCGCCCGGGGCGGCGACGAGCGAGACCTTCGGCACCGAGGTGGCGGACACGTCGCCGAGGCCCATCAGCCGGCCGGCCGCGAGTCGCAGCGCCTGCACCCTGGCGCCCAGTTCAGCATCCGCCTCGAGGTCAGCCACCGTCTCGTACCCGGTCCGGCCGAGCTCGGACGCGGCCACGACCACGACCGGCATGCCATTGTCCACGCAGGTGACGGTGACGCCGTCGATGACGTCCCGGACGTTGCCCGTGGGCAGCAGGGCGCCGGTGGCCGACCCTTGCGTGCCCTCGAAGTTGAGCACCACCGCCGCGGCCGTCCCGGGGACGCCGGCGATCGCGGTCTGGCCCGTGTAGCCGACGGTGCCGTCCGCGCCGGGGAAGGCGGCGGTGGCCACGCTGCCGGAGTTGACCATGTGGATCCGGACCGGCGCCTTGNNGAGGTCAGCGGATGCGCTCCGCCGATGCCGTCGATCTGCCGGGCGTCCGGGCTGCCCATGATGCGCAGCAGCAGATCATCCCGTTCGGCCGGATCCGCGGGCAGATCCTCAGCCAGGAAATACGCCCCCTTCGACGTCCCGCCTCGCATCAGCATGCACCGCACCCCGTCAGCCGAGTCCATCAGCGGTTCCCTCCGGCACGTATTCGACGCCGCGCGCGGCGAGCTTGTCCCGCAGCCCGTACAGGTCCAGGCCGAGCTGACCGTCGGCCAGGGCCTTGCGGGTCTGCTCCTCCTTGGCCACCCGGGCCTGCGCGGCGGCCAGCGCCGCCCTGACCTCGCCGCGCGGCACGCACACCACGCCGTCGTCATCGGCGATGATCGCGTCGCCGGGCCGGACGATCTGGCCGCCGACCGAGACCGCGACGTTGACCGCACCCGCCGTTTCCTTGACCGTGCCCTGGGCGCTGACCGCCGCCGACCAGACCGGAAAGCCCATGGCTCGCAGTTCGGCCACGTCCCGCACGCCGGCCTCGATGACCAGCCCCCGGACCCCGCGCGCGGCGAGCGAGGTCGCCAGCAGCTCGCCGAACATCCCATCGGTCGACGGCGAGGCCGTCGTCACCACCAGCAGATCCCCAGCCTGGCATTGCTCGACCGCCGCGTGGATCATCAGGTTGTCGCCCGGCCAGCACAGCGCGGTCACCGCGGTCCCGCCGACTCTGCTCCCGTCCTGGATGGGACGCAGCCCCGGCCCCAGGTACCCGACCCGGCCGATGGCCTCGTGCACGGTGGCCACCCCGAGCCCGGCGAGGGCATCCACCACCGCCGCCTCCGCGCGCGCCACCCCGGTGACGATCACGTTGCGCATCAGCTCAGCCTGTCCGTGACGTGCCGGAACACTCTCATGTAAGCCTCGCTCATCGTTGTAGTCACCGGACTTTCTCCTCAAGCAGGGCCGCTATGACGCTGCGCAGGTGGCGGCGTGCCACCGCCTCCGCCTCGGCCGGGCGTCGTTCCGTGATCGCGGATATGATCGCCAGGTGCTCGGGCAGCGAGGCCTGCGGGCGTCCCGGGCGCAGGGAGAGCTGGAACTGGTGCCGGACCAGCTGCCCGTTCAGCCGTTCGAGCAGGGCCGCCGCCACCGCCTGACCGGAAATCTCCCGGACCAGCCGGTGCAGCTCGTGGTTGAGCGCCGAGTATTTCAGCAGCTCACCGTCCGCGACGGCGCGCTCGAGCTCCTCGCCTAGCTGCCGCAGGCGGCCGGCCGCCGATTCGGTGACCCGCTCGGCTGCCTTGGCCGCGCACAGCCCCTCCAGCGCCATCCGGCACTCGGTGATAGCGACCGCCTCGTCGAGGGTGATGACCCGGACCCGGGCGCCGCGGTTCGGTATCCGCTCGACGAGCCCCTCGGCGGTCAGGTCGAACAGCGCGGCCCGCAGGCTAGCCCGGGTGACGGCGAGCATCCCGGCCAGCTCCTCCTCGACCAGCCGCTGCCCGGGCGCCATATCGCCGCCGAGAATCGCCCGCCGCAGCCGGTCCGCCGCCATCCGCCGCCCCGGCTCACCGCTGAGGGCCCGCGTCCCGGAACCCCCGGGCGCAGCCGGCCCGCTGGGCTTACCCGGCCCGCTGGGCTTACCCGGCCCCGCGTCCTCTTGCGCTCGCACGTAATTGATCCTAAAAATTTCAAACAAAATTGTCAACAATCTGGGCGAACACCCTGATCAGCCGGAACGCGGGCGGCTGACCTGGCCGACAAACAGTGGCAAACCGGTCGCGGTGTGGATGATGGCGAACAGGAACGGCCGGTCGACGATCATCGTGACCGGCGGCGGCGACCGGAACGCGGCCGCCGCCCGGATGCCCACCGCGGTCGCCGCCGCCGCTTCGGTGCCCTGCTCATCGACGTCGATGTAGGCCTCGTGCGCGACCGCGCTGATATGCAGCGGCTCAGCCTCGGTGATGCCGCTGAAGTCCGCGTCCCCGCTGAACGCCTCGTTCACGCCCAGCTGCCGCAAGACCGGGATGAGGTCGAACGCGGCCTGGACCCGGAACCGCGGCAGGGACAGCGTGACCTGGTGCCGGGAGGTTCCGGCCAGCACGCCACTCAGGGTGCCAGCGGCGAGCGCGGGACGCAACGCCGCCAGCGGCCCGTCGGGCAGTATCACCGCCATCGCCAGACTGCCGCCGGCGTAGGGCAGCAGGACCGCCTGGTATCCGTCGCCGCGGACGTAGGCGCGCGCGGCGGTGCCGCGCATCATCGGCACCGTCATGTCCGCGCGGTCCTGGCCGTCTGGGTAGAACGGCGCGTCGCTGGTCTGCGCCGCGGGGAAAGGCTGGAGCCACGCGGCCTTCAGGTACACGGCGTTCGCGAGCAGCAGCCTGGTCAGCGGGCCGATGCTGCCGGGCGGCAGCAGCCCGGTGATCTTCCCCGCGGTCTGCTCGGCGATCACGCCGTTGATCTCGTTCCGCGCCGCCTCGGGAGCCCTGGTGAAGTCCGCGTCCGCGAACCTCGCCGCGGCCCCGCTCAGCCGCGCGGTGAACTCGGGCCGCACCGGCAGGCCGGACTGGACCCAGACGGTATTCGGAGCCCGGAACGTCACCGCCCCGCGGGCAGCCGCGTCACCAATGAGCCTCGACAGCGGGCGGAGCC
>PMST01000674.1 GCA_003168295.1 Actinomycetota bacterium | reverse complement strand
TGCAGTGCAGGTCGTCGCCCTGCCGCTCGAAGATTTCGTGCGGGCGCTGCACGATCTCGAGGAACAGGTCGCCGGGCGGGCCGCCGCCCGGGCCGACTTCGCCCTCGCCCGCCAGCTGGATATGCGTGCCGTCCTCGACACCGGCGGGGATTCGTACCTTGATGGTGCGCCTGGTCCGCACCCGGCCGTCGCCGTCGCACTCCGGGCACGGCCGGACCAGCACGGTGCCGAATCCCCCGCAGCCCGGGCAGACCCGGGCCATCATCACCTGGCCGATGAAGGAGCGGGTCACCTGGCTGACTTCACCGCGGCCGCCGCAGATGTCGCAGGTCTGGGGGTGGGTTCCCGGTGCGGTGCCCTCGCCGGAACAGGTGGGGCAGACCACGGCCGTGTCCACGGTGAGCTCGCGGGTCGCGCCGAACGAGCACTCGGAAAGCTCAAGCTCAATCCTGATCGTCGCGTTGCGGCCTCGCTGCGCCCGGCTGCGAGGCCCCCGGGTCGCGGCGCCGCCGCCGGCCGCGCCGAAGAACTGGTCGAGCAGGTCGTTCAGCGGGTTGAACCCCTGGCCGAAGGGGCTGGCGCCTGCGGCTGCGCTGCTCGCGAACGGATCCACGCCCATGTCGTACATCCGGCGCTTCTCGGTGTCCGAGAGCACCTCGTACGCCTGGGTGATCTCCTTGAACCGCTCCTGCGTCTCAGGATCGGGGTTCACGTCCGGGTGAAGCTCCCGAGCCAGCCGCCGGTAGGCCCGTTTGACCTCGTCCTGCGTCGCGTCGCGTCGGATCTTGAGGAGCCCGTAATAATCCGCTGCCACTTAGGACTCCATCAGAATCTGACCGACATAACGTGCCACCGCCCGAACCGCGCCCATCGTCCCCGGGTAGTCCATCCGGGTGGGCCCGAGCACGCCGAGCTTCGCCAGCGGCTCGGCCTCGTTCCCGTACCCCGTGGACACCACCGACGTGGCCTTCAGGCCTGCGACCTGGTTCTCCGCGCCGATCCTGACCGTTAGGATCGCGGGCTCATTCGCCTCCCCAAGGAGCCGCATCAGCACCACCTGTTCTTCCAGGGCCTCCAGCACTTCTCTCAGCCCCTTGCTGAAATCGTGCGCGGCCAGGTTCGCAGCTCCACCGAAAACAATCTTCTCTTCGTTGCGCTCGACCATGCTGGCCAGCAGGACGGTGAACACCGCGTTGGCGTTCGCCCGTTCCTCGGCCGGGATCCGTTCGGACAGGTCGGTGACCATGGCCGCGGCGTCAGAGAGCTTATGCCCGCCCAGGCAGGCGTTGACGACCGCACGCACCTGGGACACCGAGGCGTCATCCCAGGGCTTGGGCAGGTCGACGGTGCACTGCTCGACCCGGCCGGTATCGGTGATCAGCACGAGCAGCAGCTTCTGCGGGGCCAGCGGGACCAGCTCGATGTGCCGGATGGAGGACCTGGCCAGCGACGGGTACTGCACCACGGCGACCTGGCGGGTCAGCTGGACGAGCAGCCTGACCGTCCGCATGACCACGTCATCGAGGCTATAGGCGCCGCCCAGGAAGGACTCGATGGCGCGCCGCTCGGCCGCCGACAGGGGCTTGACGTTGGAGAGCCGGTCCACGAAGAGCCGGTAGCCCTTGTCCGTCGGTATCCGCCCGGCGCTGGTATGCGGCTGCGCGATGAAGCCCTGCTCCTCCAGCACCGCCATGTCGTTGCGAATGGTCGCCGGGGACACGTCGAAATGATGCCGGTCAACCAGCGACTTGGATCCCACCGGCTCGGTGGTGGACACGTAGTCTTCGACGATCGCCCGGAGGACCGTCAGCTTCCGCTCGTCGAGCACGCGTTCACCTCCTTGGCACTCGTCAGGCTCGAGTGCTAAGTCTATTGCGTCTGACACGTTCCTGGCGCGCGACTACCGGGCGAACGGCCGCAGTTGATCACTCCCGGGCGTGACTGAAGTGTGACACCTTGCCGGGAACCCGACCCACTTAAAGGATGGTAACCCGGCCGGCACAAACCGCGATAGCCGCGTGTCGGGCCGCGGTGATCCCGGGTTGGCCTCGGTACGCTTGCCGGACGCACGGCGAGGAGGAGAAACCTGTGCGAAGCAGGCGATATGACACTGATGTACTCGCGATGGGTCGCCGCCGACCAGGTCAGCGCGAGGTACCCAAGGTCGAGGCCGAGCGCGGCCTGGTGGTGGAGGACGCGCAGGGCCGGTTCTGCGGCGCGGTGGTCGGTTATGAAAAGGGCGCCGTGCTGCTGGAAGACCGGCACGGCCGACGGCGGGTTTTCCCGCTCACCCCGGCGGCGTTCCTGCTCGACGGCAAGCCGGTCACGCTCGTCCCGCCCGCCCCCGTCAAACCGGCCGCATCGGCCGGACCGACCCGGACGGCGTCCGGGTCGGTGGCCGCCCCGCCGAGCGAGCGGGCCCGGGCCAAGGTGGCCCGGGCGAGCCGGATCTACGTCGAGGGCAAGCACGACGCCGAGCTCGTCGAGAAGATCTGGGGCGATGACCTGCGTGACGTCGGGGTGGTGGTGGAGTACCTCGAGGGCATCGACGACCTGCCGGCGATCGTCGAGAGCTTCTCCCCCGCGCCCGGCCGTCGCCTCGGCGTGCTCGTGGACCACCTGGTGGCTGGCTCCAAGGAAACCCGGATCGTCGCCAACGTCCGGTCGCCTCACGTGCTGGTCGTGGGACATCCCTTCATCGACATCTGGGCGGCCGTACGGCCATCCGCGGTCGGCATACCCACCTGGCCGGACGTTCCGCGCGGGCAGCCGTGGAAGGAGGGGGTCCTGCGCGCCATCGGCTGGCCGCCTGAGGTGCCGGCGGCCTGGCAGCGCATCCTGCGTTCGGTCTCGAGCTACGCCGACCTGGAGCCGGAGCTGCTCGGCCGGGTCGAGGCGCTGATCGATTTCGTCACCATGCCAGGAAGCGAATAGCGTGACGACAGCAGACGACACCAAAGGACCGGTAACGAGCGAGCCGATGCCATCCGTGCCCGACCCTCAGTCTCCGCGGCCAGACCGGTCAGCGGCGCGGCCGACGGGCGAGCGGCAATCCGGCGAGACCTGGGTCGGGGGCACCGATGCGACCCCGGCGGCGTTCGGCTACCTGGGTGCCATCTTCCTCGGCCCGGTTATCCCGCTGATCGTCTACGCGATCACGGCGCGGAGGTCCCCCTTCCTGCGTTGGCACGCGGCCACGGCGGTCAACCTGTCGCTGAGCTGCCTGCTGTACGGGCTGTGCTGCGGGATCCTTGGCGGCCTGCTCGCGCTGGACAACATCGCCGTCGCCGTCACCCTTGCGGGGGCGCTGTTCCTCGGAGTCTGGTTGATCACGCTGATGTATCTCCTGCGCGGTGCCGCCGCGGCTAACCGCGGCGAGCGGTACGACATACCGAGCTGGATCTGCGCCAGCATCGTGACCTGACTCACTCGGTCAGGGCGCGAGTCACGGCGTCCGCGAGCAGCCGGCCGCGCCGGGTCAGCACGATCCGCCCGTGAGCGTGGGCGGTCTGGCTGGCCAGGCCCTCGGCGACGACCGATGCGGCGTTCGCGCGCCCGGCCGGACCGAGCATCGCGACCGGGTATCCCTGCGCTAGGCGGATGCCCAGCATGACGCGCTCCAGTTGCCGTTCCGGCTCGGCTAGTACCTCCCTGGCCTGGCCGGGGCTGCTGCCCGCGGCGATCCTCGCCGCGTAGGCGGCCGGATGGCGCACGTTCCACCACCGGGTCCCCCCGACGTGGCTGTGCGCCCCCGGCCCGATCCCCCACCAGTCGCCATCGGTCCAGTACAGCATGTTGTGGGCGCACCTCGACGGCTCGCTCGCCGCCCAGTTGGAGATCTCGTACCAGCCCAGGCCGGCGGCCGTCAGCACCTCGTCGGCGGCGAGATAGCGATCGGCGAGCACGTCATCGTCGGTCCCGGCCAGCTCGCCGCGCCGCACCCGGGCCGCCAGCCGCGTGCCCGGCTCCACCGTCAGCGCGTAGGCCGACACGTGATCGGGCCGCGCGGCCACGGCCGCGTCCAGCGAGCAGCGCCAGTCCGCGTCGGTCTCCCCCGGCGTGCCGTAGATCAGGTCCAGGCTGACATGGTCAAAACCAGCGGCGCGGGCCCAGGCGGCGCACTGCGCCGGACGTCCTGGCTGGTGCACTCGGTCCAGCGTCTCCAGCACGCCGGGAACCGCGCTCTGCATCCCGAACGAAACGCGGGTGATCCCCTGCTCCCGAAGCCCGGCCAAGCTGGCCTCGCCGACGCTTTCCGGGTTAGCCTCAGCGGTTACCTCGGCCCCGGGCCGCAAACCGAACTCGCCGTCGATGGCCCGCAGGATGCCGCCAAGCGCGGCGGGCGGCAGCAAGGTGGGGGTCCCGCCGCCGAAGAACACCGTGCTGACCGGGGCGTCGACGTCGCCGAGCACCTTGCGGGCAAAGCCGATCTCCGCGATCGCGAGCGCGGGATAGGTGGCGAGCGACGCGGCAGGGCCGCCGCCGAGCTCGGCCGCGGTGTAGGTGTTGAAGTCGCAATAACCGCAGCGGGTCGCGCAGAACGGGACGTGCACGTAAATCCCGAAGGGTCGCATCCCCAGGCCGGCCCGCGCGCTTTGCGGCAAGGTTCCCTCGGCGGGGACGGGCTCACCATCAGGCAGGGCGCCAGGCATGGCAGCCACGGTACCCGCAGAAACGCCGGAGTTTGTCCTGACGAAATGGAGGCGAACGACACCGGGCTGCCGAATTAGCGATCCGCGCGCTTAGACTGAAAGGGACGCGTTTGCGGGAGACACGAGGTTCAGGGTCGTGTTGACGGGAGGCATCGGTGGCAGAGAACCAATCGCAGTGGCCGGCCCAGTACCCGGGGTACGGCTTGTCTGCCGCCGACCAGGCTCCGAACGAGGCCGCCGCCGATGAGGAGCAGCCGACCGCACCGCAGGTGCCGACCGCGCCCAGCCCGGCGCCGACTGCCCAGTATGTCCCGCCCGGCGGTATGCCAGTTCCTCCGGCCGGAGGACTGCCCGCAGGCTACCAGGTCCCGCCCGCCGGGTACCAGGGTTACCGGGTCCAGGTTCCGCCCGCGGGCTACCAGGTTCCGCCCGCCGGGTACCAGGTTCCGCCGANNCAGGACGAGTACAACGACCGGATGGGACGCGCTTACGCGGCTAAGACGTACGGCGAGCTGACCGCGCTGACGGCTGACCTGCCTGCCGGGGCCATGCCCGCGATCTGGCCCACCCTGACGCCGGTCTACCAGCCGGCTATGCCCACCAACTCCCTGGCCCGGGCGTCCCTGATCCTCGGTGTGGCCGAATTCTTCTCGATGGGCCTGACCGCCATCCCGGCGGTCATCTGCGGACACCTCGCCAAGAGCGAGATGCGGCAAACCGGTCAGCGCGGTGACGGGATGGCGACAGCCGGGCTCGTGCTCGGCTACATGGCCATCATCTTCTGGGGAATCGTCATCGTCCTGGCCATCCTGGGCGCCGCGATCTCCGTCGCCGGCGCGGGCGGCGGCGGTTAAAAGACCAGCTCAATCGGGCGACTTTCACCGATATGGGCCATGATCCTGCTTTAATCCTGGGGACAGACAGGAGCAGGGACATCTCCGCGTACTACGCAGCCCCGGGTGCTGTCCCGTCAGCGCCTGCCCGACAGGAAACGCTCGCGCCGATACTCGTAGCGTTCGCCGGTCCATCACCGCAGTCACGGCTGACCGTTCTGGTCCGAATCCTCATGGTCATCCCGCAGCTCATCGTGCTGGGGCTGCTGGGCATCGCGGTGTACGTGATCGCGATCATCGGCTGGTTCGGTGCTCTGTTCACCGGACGGCTGCCCGTCTTCGCGGCCGATTTCCTCACCGGATACCTGCGCTGGATGGCGCGGGTGTACGCGTACACGTTCCTGCTCACCGACGTGTATCCGCCATTCTCCCTGGCGGATGCCGACTATCCGGTCCGGGTCGCGGCGATGCCAGGCGGCTGAACCGGCTCGCGGTCTTGTTCCGGTTCTTCCTGCTCATCCCGTGCTGGATCGTCGTGATGGTCGTTGGTTACGGCGCGTTCACCATCGTCCAGTTCGTCACCTGGTTGATCGTCCTGATCTCGGGCCGGATGCCGGACGCGCTACGGGACCCAGCCCGGATACGGCGACGCCCAGAGGTACGGGGCTCAGCCTGGGTATGGCTACGCGCAGGGGTTCGTGGGGCAGCCGGACGCTGGGGTGGACGGAAAGCCGTCCTGGCGGCTCATCCTGTCTGGTGGGGCGAGGAAGCTGATGGTCGCCTTTATCGTGATCGGCGTCCTGCTCGCGGTCGCCGACGGTGACGGCCCGCTGCGCTGGACGGCGGCCACGAGTGCGGCCGTAGCCGCGAGCGCGAGCGGCCAGGTGCAGGCGGACTCCGTTCCGGTGAGCAGCGCGATCGGCAACTACTCAGCCAACGCGACGGCGTGCCACGGCAAGGTGTCCTGCGTCACCAGCCTCGACCGCCGGGTCGCCGCGGCGCTCGACACGTTCGCCGGGCAGCTTCGGGCCATCCCGATGCCGGCCGGGCAGGCTACCTCGGCGGACGCAACCCTGGCCGCGTCGGTGTCGCGGACCGCGAGCATCTTCGCGCGCCTCGGTGCGGCCACCTCGGCCAGCCAGTACGTAAGCCTCGCCGACTCGTCGAACCTCCAGCAGTCGCTCGATCAGGTCAACCAGGACTACACGAACCTCGGCGACGCGCTCAATTCATATTCTTGACTTCTCCCCGACCTGAAGGGCGGGGATTCCGGCGGTCGCCCGCCGGGGTTCCTGTTTCACCGCCGGCTGCCCGCCCGGGAAGGCTCCCGTTCAGGTCTTATGCCGGCTCCGCAGGCGAGCACCGCCAGCCCGGCGGCTCTGACGTTGACCGCGGCGTTGATGTCCCGGTCATGCCGGACACCGCAGCTCCCGCAGTCCCACTCGCGGACGCTGAGCGGCAGGCTCGCCGCCGTACGCCCGCACGCCGAGCAGATCTTGGACGAGGGGTACCAACGGCCGACCACCATGAGGTCCCGTCCGTACCATTCGCATTTGTACTCCAGCATGGTCCGCAGCTGCCGCCACGCCGCGTCCGAGATCGCCCGGGCCAGGTGGCGGTTGCGGACCATGTTCCGCACGCTCAGGTCCTCGACTACGACCGCTTGGTTGTCGCGGACGAGCCGGGTCGTGAGCTGATGCAGGAAATCTCTCCGGCGGTCGGTGATCCGGGCATGGACCCGCGCGACCTTGAGCCGGGCCTTGTCCCGGTTGGCGGAGCCCTTCTGGGTGCGGGCCAGCCGCCGCTGTGCCAGCGCGAGCCGTGCCCGGTCGCGGCGTTCGTGCCGGGGGTTGGGGATCTTCTCCCCGGTCGACAGGGTGACCAGGGACGTGATACCAACATCAACGCCGACGACGGAATCGCTGGCCGGATGGGGCTCGACCGCGCACTGGCACAGCAGCGACACGACCCAGCGCCCGGCCGGGTCGCGGCTGACCGTCACCGTGGACGGTTCCGTGCCGTCCGGCGGGGGGCGGGACCATACAACGTTCAGCGGCGCGGTCATCTTCGCAAGGTGCAGCTGGCCGTCGCGGTACCGGAATGCCGACCGGGTGTACTCCGCCGCCGCCCGGGATTTCTTCCGCGACTTGAACTTGGGGTAGCAGGCCTGCTTGTGCCAGAACCGGTCGAACGCGGTCTGAAGGTGCCGCAGGGCCAGCTGGAGCGGGACCGAGGACACCTCGGTCAGGAACGTGAGGTCGTCGCTGCGTTTCCACTGGGTCAGCAGCGCGGAGGACTGGCGGTAGGTCACGTGTTCGTGCCGCTGGTGCCACGCCGTGGTGCGGGCTTCGAGGGCGAGGTTCCATACCTTGCGGACGCAGCCGAAGGTCCGGGCCAGCTCTGCGGCCTGCTCCGGGGCCGGGTAGAAGCGGTATTTGTATGCCCGCTTCACAATCTTTATCATATCGAATACATTAGCGGTCATCTGCGTAAAGATGCCGCGCGACACGCTGAAGGGAGGGGGCGGCGTTTCCTCCCCGGCCTGAAGACCGGGGTCTCCACGCCGCAACTTCGATGACCAGGCGCAATATTCAGGCCGGTGCTGAATTCAGGCCGGCCGGAGATTCACGGCCGGGCCGAACACGTCATTGGCACTCCTGGCGGGCCTCGCACGTCTACACTCAGTAGAGGCGTCCGCAGGAGGCTCACGTGGCATACGGTCCAGGTCAGGCATACTCGCCTCAGCCTGCCTGGCCTGCTGAGGCGGGCCTGGCGGACATGGGGCCAGCGAACTTCGCCCCTCCGACCATGATGGTGAACCCCTCCTGGCTGGCCGCCACCGCGGATCGCGAGCGAACCGTAGGCGTGATCCGGGCGGGTTTCGCCGAGGGACGGCTAACCCAGGACGAACTTGCCGAGCGGGTGGCGCAGGCCTATGCGGCCCGCACGTACGCGGAGCTTTGGGCGCTGACCGCTGACCTGCCGGCCGGGCCGCTACCCATTGCGGCCTTCAGCCCGTACCCGCCGGGGACCGTCGTCCCGACCGACGCCGCGGCGACGGCGGGCTGGCAATCCGGCGCCGCGCTGCTCATCACCGCGCTGGTCATCTTCACGCTGGCGGCTCTGGTCACGGCCATCGTCACCGCGCACGCCGGCCAGCCGGCCATGCCCTACCAGCAGCCGGGCATGATCGGACCGTTCCAGCACGTGGACCTGACGCCTTACATCACGTCGCGGGTCAGGGCTTAGCGGGGGCGAGAGCCAGGATCGTTCGGCCAAAAAGAGATTTTACGGTTATCGCTGCTTCTTATCGGTTAGCTGGGTGGACAGGGCCGCGACAAATGCCTCCTGGGGCACGTCGACGCGGCCAATGGTCTTCATCCGTTTCTTGCCCTCCTTCTGCCTCTCCAGCAGCTTGCGTTTACGGGTGATGTCGCCGCCGTAGCACTTGGCCAGCACGTCCTTGCGCAGCGCGCGGATGTTCTCCCGGGCGATGATCCGGGCGCCGACGGCCGCCTGGATCGGCACCTCGTACTGCTGGCGCGGGATCAGTTCCTTCAGCTTCGCGGTCATCGACAGGCCGTACTCGCGCGCGTTGTCGGCGTGCACGATCTGGCTGAACGCGTCGACCGGCTGCCCCTGCAGCAAGATGTCGACCTTGACCAGGTCCGCCTGCTGCTCGCCGTCTGGTTCGTAGTCAAGCGACGCATAACCCCTGGTCCGGGACTTGAGCAGGTCGAAGAAGTCGAAGATGATCTCGGCGAACGGAAGCATGTAACGGATTTCCACCCGGTCCGCGGACAGGTNNGTCGCGCGCACCACCGGCTCGAAGACGCGGTCCACCTTGCCCTTGCCTGGCTCCGAGCCGCCGGGGAAGTCGCTCGGGTTGGTCACCCGCAGTTCCTGGCCGGTGTCCATGACGACGCGGTAGACGGCGTTCGGCGCGGTGGAGATCAGCGACAGGTCGAACTCGCGTTCCAGCCGCTCGCGCACGATCTCCATGTGCAGCAGGCCGAGGAAGCCGCAGCGGAAGCCGAAGCCGAGCGCGTCGGATGTCTCCGGCTCGTAGACCAGCGCCGCGTCGTTCAGCCGCAGCTTGTCCAGCGCGTCGCGCAGGTCAGGGTAGTCGTCGCCGTCCACCGGGTACAGGCCGGAGAAGACCATCGGCTTGGGGTGGGAGTATCCCGCCAGCGGCTCGGCGGCGGGGTGGGCGGCGCTGGTCACGGTGTCACCGACCCGCGCCTGCCGCACGTCCTTGACCCCGGTGATCAGGTAGCCGACCTCGCCGGCGACCAGGCCCTCGGTCGGGATCGGGTCCGGTGAGATCACCCCTAGCTCAAGCGTCTCGTGCGCCCCGCCGGTGGACATCATCACGCTTCGCTCGCGCCTGGTCAGCCGGCCGTCGACCACCCGGATGTAGGTCACCACGCCGCGGTAGGTGTCGTAGATCGAGTCGAAGATGAGCGCGCGGGCCGGGGCGTCCGGGTCGCCCTTCGGGGCCGGGACCAGGCGGACGATTTCGTGCAGCAGTTCTTCGACACCCTCGCCGGTCTTGGCGGACACCCGGAGGACCTCGCTGGGGTCGCAGCCGATGATCCCGGCGAGTTCGGCGGCGTAGCGGTCAGGCTGGGCAGCGGGCAAATCGATCTTGTTCAGCACCGGGATGATCTTGAGGTCGGCGTCGAGCGCCAGATACAGGTTGGCCAGCGTCTGCGCCTCGATGCCCTGGGCGGCGTCCACCAGCAGGACCGCGCCTTCGCAGGCGGCCAGGCTGCGGGAGACCTCGTAGCTGAAGTCGACATGGCCGGGGGTGTCGATGAGGTTGAGGACGTACGCCGTGTCCGCGTGACCGGAGTCCCCGTCACTGTAACTGGTCCAGGGCAGCCGGACCGCCTGGCTCTTGATCGTGATGCCGCGCTCGCGCTCGATGTCCATCCGGTCCAGGTACTGGGCACGCATCTGCCGGCCCTCCACAACGCCGGTAAGCTGCAGCATCCGGTCGGCCAGGGTCGACTTACCGTGATCGATATGGGCGATGATGCAGAAGTTCCTGATCACCGCCTGCTCGGCGCGGGCTTTGGGGTCCGGAGCCGGGCGGGTTTTCGGGCCCGGCTGACTGATAGGTGACACACGCATCCGTTCGGGTTTACTCGCCTCGGCCGCCTTGGCGCCTTGTTAGCGTGGCGGGCTGGGTGTTCCATGATCCCACGTCTGGCCCAGTGCGCTTGCCGTCAGCCGCTCGTTTGCGCCCGTGAGCCCGCCACGGGCCGCTTATTTAGCCTATGGTTTGGGTGCGGGGGTGCGGCTCGGATAAGCTTCGTCGTCGCGTCACCCCACAGACAACTTGAAGGACTCCCACGCGTGGCGAACATAAAGTCTCAGATCAAGCGCAATAAGCAGAACGAAAAAGCGCACCAGCGGAACAAGGCGGCTAAGTCCTCGCTGCGGACGTCCGTCCGCAAGTTCCGCGAGGCCGCGGACGGGGGCAACCTCGACGAGGCAGGAACCGCGCTACGGGTTGCCTGCCGGCAGCTGGACAAGGCGGCGAGCAAGGGCGTCATCCACAAGAACCAGGCTGCGAACCGCAAGTCGGCGATAGCCAAGCGCTACGCCGAACTCGCGCAGGCGAGCTAGCGTCGGCGCTCGGCTCCGCTGCCTAACGGCCTTGCTGCCTTTGGGGCCGGGGTTTAGTTTGCCGACCGCGCTTTTGCGGGCTGGACCCTGGCTGCCTTAGTAGTCCGCTTCGTCGGCCCGGCTGGCGACGATGCGGCGGACCGCCCGTTCCAGGGCGTAGCCTGCGCTGCTCGCTTCGCCCTTGACCTGAGCGTCCGCTTCCGCGACCGCGTGCAGCGCGCGGGCGATCCCGTGCGGCTGCCAGCCGCGCAGCTGCTGCCGCACCCGGTCGATCTTCCACGGCGGGGCCCCGACCTCAGCCGCGAGGGCCACGCTGCTTGCGCCGCGGGGCGCGGAGCCGACCCGGCCGAGCAGCCGTACCCCCTGGGCCAGCGCGCTGCAGATCAGCACGGGCGAGACCCCGGTCGACAGCGCCCAGCGCAGCTGCTCCAGGGACTGCACGAGGTGGCCCTCGACCGCCCGGTCGGCGACGGTGAACCCGGTGGCCTCCGCCCGGCCCCGGTAGTACCTGGCCACGACGGCCTCATCCACGCTCCCCTCAGTGTCAGCGGCGAGCTGATCGCAGGCCGCCGCGAGCTCGCGCAGATCCGAACCGACCGCGTCCAGCAGCGCGCGGGCGGCACCGTCGTCGGCTCGGGTGCCCGCCCGCCGGAACTCGGCCCGGATAAAGTCCAGCCGCTCGGCGAACCTGGTGACCTTCGGGCACTCGATCACCCGCGCACCCGCGGCCTTGACGCTGGCCAGCAGGTCCTTGCCCTTGGCTCCGCCCGCATGGGTCAGGACCAGGACGACGTCCGGCGCCGGGTGGGCCGCGTACCTGACCAGCTCGGCGGCTACGTCCTTGGTCACATTCTGCGCGGACCTGACCACCAGTACGCAGCCGCCGCCGAACAGCGACGGCGAGGTGAGCGCGTCCAGCTCACCGGCGGACAAAGCCGCCCCCTCCAGGTCGTGGAGATCCCCGCCCGGCTCAGGCTCTGGCCCCTGGGTCTTTGGGCTCTTTGGGCTCTT
>PMST01000130.1 GCA_003168295.1 Actinomycetota bacterium | reverse complement strand
ACCAGCTCGGCACGCTCAAGGAGTCCGCCTTCGACCCGCTGTCGCGGACGTGCGAGTTCATGCTCAAGGAAGAGGCGCACCACATGATGGTGGGCACGACCGGCATCGACCGGGTCGTGCAGCGGACCGTTGAGGTGATGCGCGAACACGACACCGACGACGTAGTCGGCCTGGGCGCGATCCCGCTGACGGTGATCCAGAAGTACCTGAATTTCCACTACTCGGTCTCCCTGGACCTGTTCGGCGGCGAGACCTCGACGAACGTGGCCAACTACTACACCGCCGGCCTCAAGGGCCGCTGGCTCGAGGACCGGCGCAAGGACGACCATCAGCTGACCAGCGACTCGATCATGGTCGACTCGCTGTCCGAGGACGGCCAGATCGGGCAGACCGAGGTGTCCGCGCTGGTCGGGCTGAACACGGACCTAAGGCGCGAGTACATCTCCGACTGCGAGAGCGGCGTCAAGCGGTGGAACCGCATCCTGGACGAGGCGGGCCTGCAGCAACGGCTGAAGCTGCCGCACATCGCCTTCAACCGCAAGGTCGGCGCGTTCGCCGGGACCGAGGCCTCACCCGACGGCGAGCAGCTGCCGGCCCAGGAGTGGCAGCGCCGCAGCCGCGACTGGCTGCCGACCGACGTCGACAAGACCTACGTGCGGTCCCTGATGCAGCCGGTGCACGAACGAGGCAAGATAGCCGCATGGATCGCGCCGCCCNNAGCTCTGTTCAACGCCAGCGAGTACCTGCTCGACCGGCACGTTCGCGCGGGCCGCGGTGACCGGATCGCGCTGACCGGAGCGGCAGGCGAGCTGAGCTACGCCGGGCTCGCGGAGCGGGTCCGGCAGGCCGCGCGGGGGCTGCGCAGCCTCGGCCTGCAGGCCGAGCAGCGAGTCGTCATGATCATGGCGGACTCGCCGGAGTTCGTGATCACCTACCTCGCGGCCATGCGGATCGGCGCGGTGCCGGTGCCGATCTCGACCATGCTGCGCGCCGATGACATCGCGGCGATCCTCATCGACTCCCGCGCCCGCGTCCTCGCCCTGAGCGCCGTCTACCGCGACGTCGTGGCCAGCGCGCTCACCTTCCCTGGCGTGCGCGAGGTCATCGCGGTGGTGACCGACGGCGCGGCGCACCCGGAGCCCGTGGCCGGCCTGCCGGCCCGCGCGCTGGGCGAGCTGCCCGCGGACGCGCCTGACGATATCTACCCCACGACTGCGGACTCCCCGGCGTTCTGGCTGTACACCTCGGGGACGACCGGCGCGCCCAAGGGCGCCATGCACCGGCACGGTTCCGTCCAGGTGGTGTGCGAGACCTACGGCACCCAGGTGCTCGGCATCACCGCCGACGACCGGTGCCTGTCCGCGGCCAAGGCGTTCTTCGCCTACGGGCTGGGAAACTCGCTGCTGTTCCCGCTGTCGGTCGGCGCGACGGCGATCCTCGAACCCGCGCCGTCACGTCCCGACGTGATCGCCGAGCGGGCCCGGGCCTTGGGCGCCACGCTGTTCTTCGCCGGGCCGACGTTCTTCGCGAACATGCTCCGGGCCGGCCTGCCGCCGGGCGCGCTGGCCGGGGTCCGGCTGGCTGCCTCGGCCGGCGAACCCCTGCCGGCCGCGTTGTACCAGCGGTGGACCGCGTACTTCGGCGTCGACATCCTCGACGGCATCGGCATGACCGAGATGCTGCATATCTTTCTGTCCAATCGGCCTGGCCAGGTCAAGGCCGGAACGACCGGGGTGGCCGTGCCCGGTTACGACCTTCGCGTTCTTGGCGAGGACGGACGGGAGGTTCCGCCGGGTACGCCGGGAACGCTGTTCGTTCGCGGCGAGTCGGCCGCGACCGGGTACTGGTCTCGCTACGCCGCCTCACGCCAGGTGTTCCAGGGCGAGTGGCTGCGCACCGGCGACACCTACGTCGTGGACGCGGACGGGTACTACGCCTGCCTGGGACGCACCGGGGACATGCTCAAGGCCAGCGGCATTTGGGTCTCTCCGGCTGAGGTGGAGTCACGCCTGCTCGCGCACGCCGAGGTCGCCCAGGCGGTGGTGGTGGCCGGCCACGACACCGACGGGCTGGAGAAGCCCATCGCCTTCGTCCAGCTCAATCCCGGCGCCCTGGCCGACGAGCAGACCCTGATCGAGTTCTGCAAACTCGGCCTGCCCTCGTTCAAGCGGCCGCGCCGGATCGTGATCGTGACCGGGTACCCGACGACCGCGACCGGCAAGATCCGCCGCGTCGAGCTGCGCGACCAGGCCGCGGTCATCCTGCAGGCCCTGCCGGACCCAGCCGGACCCATCCCGGGCGACAAGGTCTCCCAGACCTAGACCTCCCCGAGGGAGCGCTATGCCCGGCGAGCTCATCGAAGCGTCCGCGCCCATCGCGGTCATCGGCGCGGGCACCATGGGTGCCGGCATCGCCCAGGTCGCCGCGGTGGCTGGCCACCCGGTCCTGGTGTACGACGCCGCGCCGGGGGCGGCCGAGCGGGCCGTCGATGCCGTCCGGATGCGTATCGCCGCGCTGGTCGCCAAGGGCCGTCTCGACGTCGACCCGGCTCGCCTGCGGCTGGACGTGGCCCGCGAACTCGACGAGCTGGCGCCGGCCCGGTGCGTGGTTGAGGCCGTGGTCGAGGACCTGGCCGTCAAGCAGGCCCTGTTCGCCGACCTGGAAAAGGTCGTCACGCCCGGCTGCGTGCTGGCCACCAACACCTCCTCGCTGTCGCCGACCGCGATCGCCGCTGCCCTCAGCCACCCCGGACGGCTGGTGGGGATGCATTTCTTCAACCCGGCCCCGGTGATGCGGCTGGTCGAGGTGGTCAGCGGGCTGGCCACCCGGCCCGAGGTCGACGCGGCGGTCACCGAGCTGGCCCTGAGCTGGGGCAAGCAGGTCGTCCAGGCCGCCGCGACACCGGGTTTCATCGTGAACCGCGTCGCGCGACCCTACTACGCCGAAGCCCTCCGGCTGGCCGAGGAGCGGGCCGCCAGCCCGGCCACGATCGACGCCGTGCTGACCCAGGCGGGCGGGTTCCGGATGGGTCCGTTCGCGCTGATGGACCTCGTCGGGCAGGACGTGAATGAGGCGGTGACCCGGTCGGTCTGGACGGCCTTCGGGTACGACCCCGGTTCGCGCCGTCGCTGCTGCAGCGTGCCCTGGTCGAGGCCGGCTGGCTGGGCCGCAAGTCCGGCCGCGGCTGGTACCGGTACGGCGACGGCGAGGCGCCGCCACGTCCCGACGCGGCCCCCGGAGCCGTCCTGGGTCATCGAGCACGGCCCGTCGCCGCTGCGCACGCTGCTCGGCCGCGGCACGGTGAAGGTCCGCTCGGGCGCGGACGGGACGGAACCGCGGAGCTGCCCGGCGGCGCGCGGCTGGTGCGATGCGACGGCCGTCCGGCGACCGCGCTGGCCGCCGAACGCGGCGTACCCGTCGTGGTCGTCGACCGGGCACTGGACGACGCGACCGCGGCCGGCATC
>PMST01000252.1:2990-4251 GCA_003168295.1 Actinomycetota bacterium | reverse complement strand
CCCACCCCGGCGAAGCAGGAGACGCCGCTGAAGTTCTGGGCCACGCGGCGGATCATCTCCTGGATTAGCACGGTCTTGCCGACGCCGGCCCCGCCGAACAGCCCGATCTTCCCGCCCCGGACGTACGGGGTGAGCAGGTCGAGGACCTTGATGCCGGTCACGAACATCTCGGTCCGAGGCTCGAGCTGGTCCAGCGGCGGGGGCTCGCGGTGGATCGGCCACCGCTCGGTGACGTCCAGGGTCGAGATGTCCACGTCGAGCGTGTTGCCCAGGGCGTCGAACACGTGCCCCTTGGTGACGTCGCCGACCGGCACCTCGATCGGCGCGCCGGTGTTGGTCACCTCGGTGCCGCGCACCATGCCGTCGGTGGGCTGCATCGAGATCGCCCGCACCATGTTGTCGCCGATGTGCTGCTCGACTTCCAAGGTCAGGTGGCGCGTCTCCTCGCCGAGCGCGACATCGACGTGCAGCGCGAAGTAGATCTCCGGCATGTGGTCCGCCGGGAACTCCACGTCCACGACGGGGCCGATGACCCTCGCGACGCGGCCGTTACCCGCAGCGGATTCGCTGCTCTCGGGGGTTTTCTCATCGGTCGCGGTCATGTTCCCTCTCAGTCACTCGTTGCGCTTGCCCCGGCGAGCGCGTTGGCGCCGCCGACGATCTCGCTGATTTCCTGGGTGATCTCGGCCTGCCGTGCGTTGTTCGCCTCACGGGTCAGCTGCTCGATCAGATCGCCCGCGTTGTCGGTGGCCGCCTTCATCGCGCGCCGTCGCGAGGCCAGCTCGGCGGCCGCCGCCTCAAGCATCGCGTAGTAAATCCGGGCCGCCACGTACTGCGGCATCAGGGCGTCGAGCACCTCGACCGGACCGGGCTCGAACTCGTACGACGGCAGCGGGCCATGCGGGCTCGGCTCGTCCGTCTCCTCGATTTCCAGCGGCAGGAGCCTGCGCGCCACCGGCCGCTGGGTCAGCATGGACACGAACTCGGTGCAGACGAGGTGGATCTCGTCCACCCCGCCTTCTTCGGCGTTGAACGCCTCGAGCAGCACGTCGGTTATCTTCTGCGCGTCGGCGTACTTGGGCGCGGCGGAGAATCCAGCCCACGAATCCGCGAGCTCAAGCTCGCGGAACCGGTGCCAGCCGATGCCCTTGCGGCCGGCCACGTACAGGACCGGCTCAACGCCCCGGTCCCGCAGCGTCTGGCGCAGCCGGACCGACTCGCGCAGCACGTTCGCGTTGTAGGCGCCGGCGAAGCCCTGGTC
>PMST01000252.1:0-2946 GCA_003168295.1 Actinomycetota bacterium | reverse complement strand
GACGACGCGATCAGCTCCTGCGCGCGGGTGATCTTCTGGATGGACTGGACCGTGCTGATCCGCCGTCGGACCAGGCGAAGCTGGGCGGCCATCGGCTACTTCTTCTCGGCGTTCTCTGGCTGGCGGCGGCGGGCGATTTTCTCCTGGTCCTCGGTCTCGAGGGCCTCGGCCGACTCGTCCTCGCCGCTGAGCAGCTCGCCGGAGCTGGTCTCGAAGCCCTTGCGGAATTCGGTGATCGCGTCCTTGAGCCCGGTCACCGTGTCCTCGGTCAGGTCGAGCGTTTCCCTGATCGTGGTCAGGATGGCGGAGTGCGACCGCTTGAGGAAGTCGAGGAAGTCGTGCTCGAACCGCCCGACGTCCTCGACCGGCACTTCGTCGAGATACCCGTTGGTGCCCGCCCAGATCGATACCACCTGGTCTTCGACCGGGAACGGGTCATACTGCGGCTGCTTGAGCAGTTCGACGAGTCGCGCCCCCCGGTCGAGCTGCGCCCGGGAGGCCGCGTCCAGGTCGGACGCGAACGCGGCGAACGCCTCCAGGTCGCGGAACTGCGACAGGGCCAGCCGCAGGCTGCCCGCGACCTTCTTCATCGCCTTGACCTGCGCGTTGCCGCCGACTCGCGACACCGACCGGCCGACGTTGATGGCGGGCCGGACGCCCGCGTTGAACAGGTCGGTCTCCAGGAAGATCTGGCCGTCGGTGATGGAGATGACGTTGGTCGGGATGTAGGCGGAAATGTCGTTGGCCTTGGTCTCGACGATCGGCAGCCCGGTCAGGGATCCGCCGCCCAGCTCGTCGGACAGCTTGGCGCACCGCTCGAGCAGCCGGGAGTGCAGGTAGAANNGCTTGGACAGGTCGTCGAAGATGATCAGCGCGTGCTTGCCCTGGTACATCCAGTGCTGAGCGATGGCCGAACCCGTGTACGGCGCGATGTACTTGTAGCCCGCCGGGTCCGAGGCCGGAGCGGCGACGATCGTGGTGTACTCGAGCGAGCCGGCTTCCTCGAGCGACTGGCGCACCGAGGCGATGGTGGAGCCCTTCTGGCCCACCGCGACGTAGACGCAGCGCANNCGGCCGATCGCGGTCATCGCGTCGATGGCCTTGATGCCGGTCTGCAGCGGCTCCTTCACCGGCTGGCGCTCGACCACCGTCGGCGCCTGCGTCTCCAGCGGCCGCAGCTCGGTGTCCTCGATGGGACCCTTGCCGTCCAGCGGCTCGCCCAGCGGCCCGACGACGCGGCCGAGGAAGCTGTCGCCGACGGGGACCGACAGCACCTCCCCGGTGCGGCGGACCTGCTGGCCCTCCTCGATCTGGTTGAACTCGCCGAGGATGACGACGCCGATCTCGCGGATTTCCAGGTTGAGCGCCAGGCCCCGGACGCCGTTCTCGAACTCGAGCAGTTCGCTGGCCATGGCCGAGGGCAGGCCCTCGACCCGGGCGATGCCGTCACCGCACTCGGTGACGGTGCCGACCTCTTCGCGCGAGGCGCCCGCCGGCTCGTATTCGGTGACAAAGCGCGCCAGCGCGTCCCGGATCTCTTCCGGCCGGATCGTCAGCTCAGCCATTGTCCTGCCTGTCTTTTCGTAGTCTTCTCGGCTTCAGGTTTGGCATTGGTCAGCCCGCGAGCTTGCGCCGGACCTCGGCCAGCCGGCTGGCTGCGGTCCCGTCGATAAGCTCATCCCCGACCTGGACGGAAATTCCGCCCACGACCGCGGGATCAAGCACGATATTGAGGTGCATCTTGTGCCCGTAGGACTCCGAAAGCGCGGCGGCGAGCCGCCGGCGCTGGGCCGCGGACAGCTCGACTGCGGACCGCACCACGGCGATCAGCTGCTCCTTGCGCTGCGCCGCGATACCGGCGCACATGTCCAGGGCCTCGCTCAGCGGGCGGCCGCGCGGATGCGCTATCACCTGATTGATCAGGCCGAGCGTCACCTTACTCACCTTGCCGTCGAGCAGGGCGCCGATCAGGTCATGCTTGCGGTCCTCGGGCAGCCCCGGATCGGCCAGCGCGGCCCGCAGGTCCGGCTGCGCGGAAACCACCCGGCTGAACCTGAACAGCTCGTCCTCCAGGTCGTCGAGGATGTTGTCCACGTCCGCGGCGAGAACCATCGCGCTGACCGCGAGCTCTTCGATGGCGTCCACCATGTCGCCCAGCCTGGCCCAGTGGGATTCGACGGCCGCGGCCACCAGCGCCTCGGTCCGCTGGGTCACCTTCCCGTGCAGCAGCGCGCCCGCCACCGCCCCCTTTTCCGCCGCGGGCTTGCCCGGGTCGCCCAGCGCGCGCCGGAGCCCGTGCTCGGAGTCGAGCAGGCCGACGACCGAGAACAGCTCGTTACCGAGCCGGGTAGCCACGGTGGCGCTGGTGATGTCCTCCGCCGCCAGCTGGTCAGCGAGGGCGGCCAACGACGCCCTGCTGGCACCGCGCATACTCATCGCCTCCCGCGGCGTACTTCGGGATTTTTTTCGGAACGGACACCGGTTGCACTGGTGGGCCGGCTGACTTGCCTCACGGGCTTGACACCTGCTCAAGCTCGTCCAGGAACCTGTCCACCATCCGCCGCTGCCGCGCCTCGTCGGTGAGCGACTCGCCCACGATCCGGCTGGCCAGCTCGGTCGCCAGCGTTCCGACCTCGGCCCGCAGCGAGATCAGCGCCTGCTGCCGCTCGGCCTCGATCTGAGACTGGGCGGCCTCGGTGATCCGGCGGCCTTCGGCCTGGGCCTGCTCGCGCATCTCGGCGATGATCTGCGCGCCCTGCTCCTGGGCCTCCGCGCGCATCCGGGACGCCTCGTGCCTGGCCTCGGCCAGCTGCTCCCGGTACTGGTCAAGAAGTTCCTTGGCCTCGGCCTGGGCCTCCTGCGACCGGCTCAGGCCGCCTTCGATCAGGTCGGTGCGCTCGGTCAGCGTCTTCTGGATCCTCGGCAGCAGCATCTTGCCGAGCACGC
>PMST01000649.1:16377-16506 GCA_003168295.1 Actinomycetota bacterium | reverse complement strand
GCCCCAGGCATGTCAGGTGCCCGAGGCATATCGAAACCCTCAGCCGGCACGGCTGACCGGCGTGATGTCGAGGTTCAGCGAACCGGACCGCAACGGCCGCTCGTCGATCTCCGCGCGCTGGTATCCAGC
>PMST01000649.1:0-16310 GCA_003168295.1 Actinomycetota bacterium | reverse complement strand
CGGTAGCCGCGCTGCTTCAGGCTCAGCTCGGCCCGGTCTACCTGGGACAGCACATCGGCGCTGACCGGGGTGCCGTAAGGCAGCCGCGAGGCCAGGCAGGGCGACGCGGGCTTGTCCGCACTCGGCACCCCCAGGTGCNNGGTCCTTCCCCACGGACGCCTCGAGCAGCGGATGCCGGACACCGTGCTCGGCCGCCGCGCGCAGCCCGGGCCGCCAGTCACCCGTGTCGTCGGCGTTGGCGCCGGACAGCACGGCGGCGAATCCGCGGCGCCGGGCCAGCACGGCCAGCCGCTCGTACAACTCGGATTTGCAGTAGTAGCAACGAAACCGGTCGTTGCGCCGGTAGTCCTCACGCTCCAGTTCGGCCGTGCTGATCAGCTCGTGCCGGACGCCTACGGCCCGGGCCACCGACCGGGCGCCGTCCAGCTCGCCGGACGCGAGGGCCGGCGAGACGGCGGTGATGGCGAGGGCCTGGTCCCCGAGCGCCCGGGCGGCCAGCGCGGCGACGACAGAGGAATCCACCCCGCCGGAGAACGCGATCAGGGCGCTGCCCAGTCCGGCCACACGCTCGGTCAGCTGGCCCGCCAGCGCGTCAAGCTCGTCAACGGCACGCCGTTCAGCCATCGGTGTCACCTCGCCCGTCGGACCCCTGCCGCGCCATCGCCCACGGCCCGGTTGCCGATGGCCAGGCCGCCCATCCCATCCCTGGCCGATCGCCCGTCTCGCCGCCGCTGATCATTATGATCCGGACTATACCTTCGGCGCGGTCGCGGGGACCTGTCACCGCGATCCGCTGTACGCTCAGGTTTCAGCTTTCGGTACTTCGGGAGGTCTCGTGCCCATCGAACAGGCAGAGTTCGGCCGGACCGGCCACCAGAGCAGCCGGGTGATCTTCGGCGGGGCGGCTCTCGGGCAGGTCTCCCAGCGGGTCGCGGACGAGACCCTGGACGTCCTGCTCGCCCACGGGGTGAACCATCTGGACGTGGCCTCGGAGTACGGCGAGGCGGAGGTGCGTATCCGGCCGTGGCTGCAGCGCGAACCGGGCCGGTTCTTCCTGGCCACCAAGGGCGACGAACGCACCGCGACCGGGGCCCGCGAGGAACTGCACCGGTCCCTGGACCGGATGGGCGTCGACCACGTAGACCTCTGGCAGCTGCACTCCCTGGCCGATCCGATCGAGTGGGACATCGCCCTGAGTCCCGGCGGGGCGCTCGAGGCCGCCGTCGAAGCCCGGGACCAGGGCCTCATCCGCTGGATCGGGGTGACCGGCCACGGCAGCCAGATCGCCGCGACGCACCGCCGCAGCCTCGAGCGGTTCGGCTTCGACTCGGTGCTGCTCCCGTACAACTTCGTCACCATGCAGAACCGGTACTACGCCGAGAACTTCAACGCCCTGTACGAGACCTGCCGCGATCGGCGCGTCGCGGTGCAGACGATCAAGTCGATCGCGCTGCGGCCCTGGGAGGACCGACCGCACACCCGGTCCACCTGGTATGAGCCGCTTGAGCAGCAGGACGACATCGATCTGTCCGTGTGGTGGGCGCTGAGCCGCCCCGGGGTGTTCCTCTGCAGTGTGGGGGATGTGGACCTGCTCCCGAAGGTGCTCGACGCGGCCAGCCGGTTCGCCGAGGCGCCGGACGACGCGGCGATGAGCGCGCTAGCCGAGCGGACGGCGGCCGATCCGCTGTTCGTCTGATCAGACCGCGCACTCGAACGGACGCTGTCCGTGCCTGCGGCGGCCCGGAGCTTGTCCTGACCGCGGACGCGAACGACCTGCCCGGCTGGGCCGTCCGGCTGTACGACGAGAACCTGCGCCATCCCGGCCTGGTCCGCCTCCTCGCCTGGCTCCGGCTGGAGCGGCGCCCGGCAGGCCGGCTGTCCGACAGTTCCGATGACGGGCCGAAACTCGCGGCCATCGCCCGGGCCCAGGCGGCCGGCCAAGTGCGCCAGGGCGACCCCTCCGACCTGTTCGCCCTGGTCATCGCCATGTCATTCGCCTGGTCACCGGCCAGCGGCTTCTACGCCGCCACCGCCGACGAGCCCGCGAGCGAGCACGAGCGCCGCCGGGCCCTGCTCCGCGACTGTGTCCGACGTGCCGTGGCACCGTGACCTCAACGGCGCGACGCAGTGTCCCGGCTCGGCCAGGTGTTGACCCTGTTCCGGGCGCATGCCCACCTCTACCGCACCGCGGAGGCGTCCAATGACCGAGACCGAACGTAACGGGATCGCCGGGAAGGTGGTGGCGATCACCGGTGCCGGGCGCGGCATCGGCGCGGCGACCGCCCGGCTCCTGGCCGCTCGCGGGGCCCGGGTCGTGCTCGGCTCCCGCGCGGAGCAGCAACTGGCCGGGATCGCGGGCGCCATCGCGGACGGCGGGGGCCAGGTGGCATACCGGTGCATCGACGTCACCCGGCCGGAGGACCTGCGCGCTCTGGTGGACTTGGCCGGGCAGCGGTTCGGCCGCCTGGACGTGCTGGCGAACATCGCGGGCGTGGCCATCAACGCCCAGCTAGGCTCGGGCGAGCTGGATGACTGGAACCGGATGATCGACGTGAACCTGCGCGGCGTCCTGCACGGTATCGCCGCCGCCCTGCCGGTCTTTCGTACCCGCGGCTCTGGGCATTTCATCACCGTCGCGTCCACCGCCGCCTACAAGTGGGTTCCCGGCCAGGCCGTCTACGCCGCCACCAAGTCCGCGGTGCGCGCCCTGTGCGAGGTGATGCGGCAAGAACTCGCTGCCGAGGGCATCCGCGCCACCCTCGTGTCGCCGGGCTTCACTGACACCGACTTCATCTCCGGCACGCGTGATCCCGACGAGCTCGCCGCGCTGACGGCCCGTCGTGAGGCGATCGCCATGCCGCCAGAAGCGGTCGCTGAGACGATCGCCTTCGCCATCACCCAGCCAGACTCGGTCGACATCGGCGAAATCCTGGTCCGCCCGACCGTCCAGCCGTAGCTGCCTATAAGTCACCCTACGTGGTACCCTACATAGGTGAAGAAGACCAGCGTCTACCTTGATGACGCGGACGTGGAACGGCTCCGCCGGATCGCCGCCGAAGAGGGCCGCAGCCAGGCGGAGGTCATTCGGGCTGCGCTGTCAGCGTATGAGCACGCACACGGTGTCCCGCGAGTCTTCGCGCTTGAAAGCTCGTGGGACGGGGATGGCTCTTCGGTCGCCGATGTGCCGGAGGAGGAGCTGCTCGCCGGGTTCGGCGGGTGATGCTGATCGTAGACGCCGCGCCTCTGGTTGCCCTCGGAGATTCCCGTGACAGGCTCCATGACGCGGTCGGCGATTTGCTTCGTGCCGAAGAGGGCGACCTGATCGTTCCGGCGCCAGTGTCCGCGGAGGTGGACTACCTCATCCGCAGACGCGGGAGCGCGCTGGCTGCCCGGGCGTTCTTGCGCGACGTGGCGGCCGGGCGGTTCCGGGTTGAGGGACTGACCGCCGATGAGCACGGCACTGTGGCCAGGCTGGATGAGCAGTATGCCGACCTCGAGCTTGGGCTGGCTGACCTTTCTGTGGTGATTCTCGCGCACCGGTTCCGGACGAGGCGGCTGCTGACGTTCGACGACCGTGACTTCCGCGCGATCGCCCCGCTGTCGGGCGGAAGTTTCACCCTGCTGCCACGTGACAAGGCGGACCCCTGACCGCGCTGAATGGCACTGACGGCATGGTCCTGGCCGGCCTGCCGCGCATCCCGTAGCTGACCTAGTGCCGCAGCAGGCAGCGTCAACGCCGCTGCGCGGATTCGACAGGCGAGGATGGATTGAAATCCGCAATCGAGCCTTGATCGTAAGACACTTAGCAGCGCTCAGTCGGTTCGCCGGAGATTGAGGTGTCAGCTGGCTGACAGGAGCAGTGTCGGCCGGCTGACTGACGACCGCCCAGTCCCGGCCGGGGCGGCGGATGTCGAGCCGGGAGTTCGTCGTCGGCAGCAGCCGCCGAGGGCTTCAGGCGGCCGGAGTCAGGTTCCGGCCCGCCGTGGACAGCGCGGACGAGCGCACCGTCCAGTTCGCCGACGGCACTCACCTGGACGTCGGCGTGGTCATCTGGGCGACCGGCTACCGCTCCGACTACGCCTGGATCGACGTACCAGGCGTGGCCCACGACGGCAAAGTGACCCACCAGCGCGGCGTCACCGGGGTTCCCGGCCTGTACTTCCTCGGCCTGCCCTGGCAGTACACTCGCGGCTCGGCCCTGCTCGGCTTCGTTCACCACGACGCCGCGGACCTCGACGGGCTCATCACCAGCACACTTGAACCATCACGCGCGCTTTCAGCTGGTCGGAGCGGTGTCTTATCGGGTAGGCACTCCCGGGCGACGTCTGGGCGCCTTCAACAGCATCCGCCGGACGGCGTACAGCTCCATCCGAATCGTGGCTCTGACCGCCATTAGTGGCCGCGGCGCTGGGTTGGGTGCCTGGTGGGCTGGGGCGGGAAAGACTGCCACGGTGACCTCACCGATTCCTTCGCACTCCTCGCGTCTCGACTCGGGGATCGGTCCAGGCAGCTCGCCAAGCGATCGCAGGAACCGGTCGGTTACGACCACATACTCATGCGCCGGAATGGAATTCTTCAACAGCCGATGGGCAAGGATGACATCCTCACCAGAAACTCTCTCAAGATTACGGAGACGGGTGATGACGGCCTCGCCTTCATGAACGATCACCTTCAGGCGCAGCGTGCCCGCGGCGCGGCACGCACCCGCAGACACACAGGCGGCACTCGCCTGTGAGCTCGCCTGACCGCTCCCTGAAGGCCGCACAGAAGCGGTTGACCTGATCGAACACTGCCCGTGCTGTCGTAATCACGAGGATGACCCGNNCCGTGCTACGGCTCGATGGTGCGCCGGCTTTTCAGCCCGCCTGACGATACTGAGCCGAGCCGGTCAGCCGGCTAGCACGACGGATTCGTGCCTGACCGGGAAGTTCACCGAGCTCGCGATGAAACACCTCTCGTGGGCTTCTTGATGCAGCGCGGTCGCCTTCTCGACCATGTCCAGTGCGGCCACGGTGACCCGTGGCCTGAGCACGACCTCGACGAAGTGGCCGCCGCCATCGGTGCTCTCGGTCATGGTGCCGTGTGCCTCATCGGTGTACCCGGTGACCACGATGCCGGCGGCCGCGCAGGCGTGCAAGTAGGAAAGCATGTGGCACTGGGCGAGCGCGGCTGTGAGCAGCTGCTCTGGATTCCACCGGCCTGGGTCGCCGCGGAAGGCCGAGTCGGAACTGCCCGCGATGGGCGCCGGCCGGCCGGCGCCCCCGGCCCCTTCCCCGTCACCGCTGACCGTTACCTCATGGTCGCGGTCGTACTCCCGGTAACCGCTGGTGCCGCTGCCCCGGTTGCCGGTCCAGGCGACGGTGACGTCATAGCTGTGCGTTCTGATCATGTTGGGCCTCCTCAGCTGCCTGATGCCAGGCTGCCACGAGGCGCGCGCGGTCACCACCCCCCGGCTCGGCCATGCCCGGCCATGGAGGTCGTGACCTCCCAGGTGGCAGTGACCCAAGCGCCCGAGCGAAGCCCCGGATAAGTTTTAGATCAACCGGTCCGTAAATCTTGAACGCCGCACTATTTGCCCTTGCCCGGAAGGACGAGACCCATGAGCACGGAGTCATTCCCAGCCCAGCAGGCAGGCACGTTCGAGCTAGGCGGCGACCTGACGGTCCGCCGTCTGGGTTTCGGAACCATGCAACTGCCAGGGCCGGGCGTGTGGGGTCCGCCGCGGGACCATGATGAGGCGATCCGCGTGCTGCGCCGGGCGGTCGAGCTAGGGGTGAACTTCATCGACACCGCCGACTCCTACGGGCCGTACGTGGCCGAAGAACTGATCGCCGAGGCGCTTTACCCCTACCCGGAGGGCCTGGTGATCGCGACCAAGGCCGGGCTCACCCGCTTCGGCCCGGTCACCCGCTCGGGCCCTAGTCAGTGGCCGCCGGTCGGCCGGCCCGAGTACCTGCGCCAGGAAGCGGAAATGAGCCTGCGCCGGATGAAGCTGGACCGCATTGACCTGTTCCAGTTGCACCGCATTGACCCGAAGGTGCCGCTCGAGGACCAGCTCGGCGAGCTGAAGAGGCTGCAGGACGAGGGTAAGGTCCGGCACCTCGGGCTGTCCGGTGTCTCGGTCGACCAGCTGACGGCAGCGCAGCAGATCGCGCCCGTCGTTTCGGTGCAGAACCAGTTCAACCTCACGGACCGTGCCGCCGAGCCCGTGCTCAACTACTGCGCCAGCCAGGGCATCGCGTTCATCCCCTACCGCCCGCTGGCCACCGGCGCGCTGGCCGCTGCGGGTAGCTCCCTGGCCGAGCTGGCCGCCAAGTACGCCGCGACGCCGGCCCAGCTGGCGCTGGCCTGGCTGCTCAAGCGCTCACCCGTGACGCTGCCGATCCCCGGCACCTCATCGGTGCGGCACCTTGAGGACAACATGCGCGGCGCCAGCATCAGCCTGACCGCCGACGAATTCAGCGCACTCTCGGCCATCGCCTGACCGTTTGGGATGCCACCGCGGCCCGCACCTATGGCCGAGGGAGCCGTTACCGCCTCGCGTAGGCGCAGCCTCTGCGCGAGGAGATCGCAGCCAGGTATGGCCGGATATGACGCTGCGGACCGCGCGGCTAGCATGGAGCCGATGCGACGCAATGCCTCCACCGTGGTGGTCCTGGCCGGTTCGGCGCCCGGTGAAGTCCTCGCCGCGGTCGGGCAGTCCATGAACGTGACCTTGATCCGGCCGGAGGATCCCGCCGACGGTAAGAGCGACGGGATGACGGCGGCCGCGGCGGCGCTGCAGCGGGCCGGGCGGACTACCTCGCCCTATGCGCTAGTCCTCGCCGACCCGCTGGCGGCGGTGGCCGCCGGCTGGCAGGCGATGTGGGACGTGTCACGGCAGGAAGGCCCGGCTGAGTTCGAACTGGAGGCGGCAAAGGCCCTGGCGGCCTGGCGGGCCGGCCGGTTCGAGCTGCCCGACTACTACCTGGTGCTCGCCGCGGATTCCGGTGCGGGAGCTGGCATTGGTGGCGGTGCCGGAGCTGGCGTCGGTGCGGGAGCTGGCATTGGTGGCGGTGAGCACGGGCCGGATTTCTACCTCGGTCCGCTACGTTCGGCCCGGCCGCACCGGGTGGCGTTCGTCGCCGCGACGGACCCCTGGGCCCAGGCCGCGGGTGTCCTGCAGGAGCTGGGGTCGTTGCGGCACGGCCCCTGGTGGCCGGGCCTGGACGACGTGATCGAGCAGGCCCGCGGCTTCTACCCGGACAGCCTGGCCGAACCGAGCGCCATCCCCGGCGCCGCTGCTTCCTGATCGGTCCAGGGCCACCGCTCAGCCACAGTCGCCACGATGGCTCTCATGACCAGCCCGCCGCTGACAATTAGGTGCATTTCGTCGTCACGTACCGGTCACATGATGATCGTGGATATTTACCTACATGATCGGGGATGTAGCGATCCACGATCGCTATCTCGGCTTGCGCGAAGCCACGCATCAGGTGCATTTCGGTCGACGGCATGCCGGTTTGCGGCCGCGATCGGGCGTCGGCGCGGCCGCTGTGACGACAAACCTGACGGCGGATCGCAGCGCGGCCTGGAGGTGGCGGTCCTTAGCCGTGATGCGCGGCTAGGTGCGCGCCGAGGATGTCGTAGCCGAAGTCGGCTTCCGGGTCACGCCAGACCGAATGAGCGTGGTTCGCCTGCCGCTGAGTGTTGTCGTACTCGATGAGCAGCCGCGGGCCCTGCAGGCGGTAGTAATGCGCCTGGCCCAGGTCGGTGGGGCCGGCCCAGGCCAGGTGAACGGCGTCCAGCGCGTCGTCTTCGTCGTAGTCCCCCTGCGGCGACAGGCCGTCCGGGACGCGCCCGAGGTAGGTGGCCAGCAAAGCGCGCAGCAGGTCCCGCTGCGCCGCGTCAAGCTCGGTGGCGGGCAGGCCCTTCGGTGCGGTGGTCAGCGCGACCCGGCGGTGGTCTGCGGCGTCGTAACCGGTCGCCCGCTCGTTGTCGGCGTCCATCTGGACGGTCCGGTCGTCTAGCCGCGGCTCGGTGAACCTGCCGCGCCACAGGTCGCGGAGGTACATCATCTGGTCGCCTTCGGCCAGCCGTGCCCGGTTACCGCCGACGATGTCGGCCGGCGCCCGGTCCAGCAGCGTCGCCCGGGCGGCCCGGTCCGGGTCGAGCGAGCGGACGAGCTCGCGGGCCAGGTCCTCCGCCCCGGCGAGCGGGCGCAGCGGCACCGGCCCGAGCAGCGGGGAGACCGCAGGGTCGGCGCCCAGGAAGCACGGCGTGACCGAACGGACCATGCCGTCGGCGACGAGGTTATTCAGCGAGATGTGGTGGCCGCCGAAGCGCCATCCCCACGGCGCCGCGCCGCCGGGGTCACCGAAGACCCGCAGATAGTAAAGTCCAGGGTCGCGGCCCCGTTCGCGGCCCCAGTCGGCGGACCAGCCTTCGGCGCGGTCGAGCACGTTGTCCAGCCCGAGGATGGTGGCGACGGTGACGTACCCGGCGGTGGAGAGCCCGGTGGCGATGAGCTGGTGCGCCAGCTGCTGGTGGGCAGGCCGCTGGGCGCCCAGGGGCAGGCCGCCGTGGTCGGTGGGTGTGTAGTACCAGCGCCGGCGCTCCGCGTCTGACTCGGCGTCCGGGCTGGGCACGGCGCCGGTGGCCAGCGCGCGCTGCCTGGGGTCGAGCGCGTCGAGCCAGGCGGCCGCGGCGGCAGCCATCCGGGCCGCGGCTTCCCGGGCCGCGGCAGCGGCCGTCCGGGCGGCAGCTTCCCGGGCTGCGGTTTCCCCGGAAGCCGCGACGTTACCGGCGGTGTCCGGCCCGGTCGTATTCACCCCAGTCGTCACCATCCCATCCTCCCCACCCGGGCCCGCCCTGGCAAGGACGGCTAGGACGGCAAGGACGGCTGACCGGTCAGGCCGGTATGACCGGCTCCGCAGCGGCTTGGACGGCCTGGGCCCTGGTCCGCCGGCCCAGCCACCAGAAGAGCACGCCGACGGCGATGAAGATCAGCACCGGGATGAGCTCGGTCCACAGGTAGGTGTACCGCTGGGCGTAGGTCCAGTTCTCCGGGATGAAGTCGGCGCCGAACCACGAGCTACCAAGCCCGGGGGCGATGAGCTGGACGCTGGCGATGGCCACCAGGATCATCAGGATGACGGTCAGCGGCCGGTAGGCGGGCATCTTGAAGGGGCGCGGCGTGTCCGGGTGGCTGCGGCGCAGCTTCCACAGCGCCGGGTAGATGAGCAGGTAGCTGATCAGCGTGGTGGAGATGGTCACGCCGAGGACGGCGTTGAAGTATTTGGCCGCGTCGCCGCTGCTGATCTGGTGCGCGAGCACGACGACGACGCTGGCCACGATGCCGCTGAAGACGTTGACGCGCACCGGCGTGCCGTACCGGGCGTTGATCACGCCGAGCCCACGGGGCCCGGCGCCGTCGTAGCAGGACACGGCAAGGGCCCGGTCCGAGCCCATGATCCAGGTCGCGCCGGACGTGATCAGGCACAAGATGAACAAGATGGCGCAGCCGTCACCCAGAACGAGGCCGGCCCCGCTCAGCGTGGCCGCGCCGCCGGCGGCGACGTGCCCGCCGTAGACGGTGAAGACGGTCTGGATCGCGCTGACGAATCCGCTGAAGTTGGTGATGGCGCTGGTGGGCAGGACGATCAGGATGCCGATCACGGGCAGGGCGTAGAGCACCACGCTGAACACGGTGGAGCGGGCGATGGCGAACGGCACGTCCCGCTGCGGGTTGGTCATCTCCTCGCCCGCGCTGTTGGGCAGTTCGAAGCCGACGAAGTTGAACAGCAGCACGCCGACGAGGAGGACGAAGCCGGCCTCCGAGGGCTTGTAGTCGCTCGCCCCCAGGCCGTGCGCGCCGTGCTTGAGGGCGTAGATGATGACCGAGATCGTGAACAGCCCGAGTACGACGAAACGGGCGAAGGCTCCCGCGGTCGGCAGCAATTTACCCACGCTGAAGGAGGTGATCGCGGCGACGATCGACAGCCAGACGAAGACCAGCGCGATGACGAACCACACCACCGTGGACACGTTGGCGCCGTGGTTGAAGAACACCTCGACGGCGGTGATGCAGGTGATGGTGAGCGAGCCGCCGATCCACACCGGGTTGGTGATCCAGTACAGGAAGTTGTTCACCGCCCCGGCCAGGTGCCCGAAGGCCAGCCTGGTCCAGAAGTAGGGGCCGCCTTCCTGCGGGAAGGCCGAGCCAAGCTCGGCGAACAGCAGCGCCTGCGGGACGAAGAACACGACGGCGAAGACCATCATCCAGGTGAAGGCCTGGCCCCCGCCCTGGGCGACGGTGGCGATCGTGTCAACGCCGACGATGGTGCAGATGAGGAAGAACAAGATGTCGAAGCGGCCGAAGTGGCGCTGCAGCTTCTGCCGCTCGAGGGCAGCCGCGGCGGTCATTGTGTCCAGGGTGTCGGTCATCGGCAGCGCCTCTCGGAGTAACGAGCCAGGCCACATCTTCACCGCAGATCATTTCAGACGCGTTGCTAACTTATGTCCGAATTGGTCGAGAACCAGCCCTCTGTCCCGCGCAGGCCGGGTGAGAACGCCAGCAGGCGGGGTGAGGGGCACCATCACGCGGGGGTACGCCGCTCAACCTGGCGCTTGACCGACCTGGCGGAACACGTCAGCTTGATGGTAAATCAGCAGCTTAAACGCTATTTAGCGGTCGGCAGGGTGGCGTAACGCCTGGCATATTCCCATATCCGGATCGGACAAGTAGGGTTTGGTCTCATGTCGTCCACAAGCCCCGGCCGTCCCGCGGCGGCGCCGGAGGTTCCCGCCGCCGCTGCGCCGGAGGTTCTCGCTGACCCGCGGCGCCGCCGCGCCGACTGGGCCCGGCAGGTAGCCGACATTCTTCGCCGCCAGGTGCTGCAAGGCGCTTTCGCAGACGGCCTGCTGCCGGGCGAGGCGAGCCTGGCCCAGGGGTTCGGGGCGTCGCGCAATGCGATCCGGGACGCGCTCGGCATTCTGGCGGCCGAAGGGCTGGTGGTCCGCGTTCAGGGCGTCGGCACCATGGTCGCCACGCGGAAGTACCCGCACGGCCTGGACCGGCTGCTTGGCCTGGCCGAGACCCTGCGCGAGCACGGGGAGGTCGTCAATGAGGTCCGCACCGCGGGAATGATCGTCCCGCCCCCGGCCGTCGCCGCCCGGCTCCGGCCGCCCGGCGGCACCGCCGCGACGAGCGTGGTCTACATCGAACGGCTCCGCCGGCTGAACGGCCTGCCTTTCTCCCTCGACCTCACCTATCTCGTCCCCGATATCGGGGCGCCCCTGCTCGGCGAAGACCTGGCGCACCAGGACATTTTCGTCCTGATCGAAGCCCATGCCGGGCAGCAGCTCGGCGGCGCCAGGCTCACGGTCGAGGCGGTCAACGCGGACCCGCACACGGCCGCCGTCCTCGGCGCGCCGCCGGGCGCCCCGCTGCTGATGGTGGAGCGACTCACTCGTCTGGCCGACGGCCGCCCGGTGGACCTGGAATACATCAGGGTTCGCGGGGACCGGGTCGTGCTGCACGGCGAGCTCAGCCGCGGCGCCCCTGACGATCCGCCGTCAGCGCCGTTAGATACGACAGAACGGGAGTTCATCATGCCCCTGGTACCGACGAGAGCCGACGTCCCGGTGACCATCGACGCGTCGCTGTGCGTCGAAGGCTGCACGCTGTGCGTCGACATCTGCCCACTCGACTCGCTGGCCATCAGCCCCGACACCGGCAAGGCGTACATGCACGTGGACGAGTGCTGGTACTGCGGTCCCTGCGCGGCCCGCTGCCCCACCGGCGCCGTCACCGTCAACATGCCCTACCTATTGCGATGACGGTGGCCACGGACATCCCGCCGGTTGGGCAGCGGCAGGAACTGAGCTGCGACGTCGCCATCATAGGTGGCGGCACCGCAGGCACGATGGCGGCGATCACGGCCGCCGAGCATGGCGCTTCGGTGCTGCTTCTGGACAAGGCGCACGTCCGCCACTCCGGTGCCCTGGCCATGGGCATGGACGGGGTCAACAACGCGGTCATCCCGGGGAAGGCCACGCCGGAGGATTACGTCGCCGAGATCACCCGGGCCAACGAGGGCATCATCAACCAGCGCACGGTGTACCAGACCGCCTCCCGCGGCTATGAGATGGTGCAGCGGCTGGAGCGGTACGGGGTGAAATTCGCCAAGGACGCCCACGGCGATTACGACGTGCGGCGGGTCCACCGGTCCGGCAGCTACGTGCTCCCGATGCCCGAGGGCAAGGACGTCAAGAAGGTGCTGTACCGGGTGCTGCGGCAGCGCTCCATCCGCGAGCGGGTGCGGATCGAGAACCGGGTCATGCCGGTCCGGGTGCTGACGGCGGGCGGCCGCGCCGTGGGCGTGGCCGGGTTCAACACCCGGACGGCTGAGTTCGTGACGGTATCGGCGGGCGCGGTCATCCTCGCCACCGGCGCCTGCGGGCGGCTCGGCTTGCCGGCCAGCGGCTACCTGTACGGAACGTACGAGAACCCCACCAACGCCGGTGACGGGCACGCGATGGCCTACCACGCCGGCGCCGAACTCAGCGGCCTGGAGTGCTTCCAGATCAACCCGCTGATCAAGGACTACAACGGCCCCGCGTGCGCCTACGTCGCCAACCCCTTCGGCGGCTACCAGGTCAACAACCACGGCGACCGGTTCGTGGACTGCGATTACTGGTCCGGCCAGATGATGGCCGAGGTCGCCCGGGAGATCGCCTCGGCCCGCGGGCCAATCTATCTCAAGCTGACCCATCTGCCCGAGGAGACCATCACCGCCCTCGAGGGCATCCTGCACACCACGGAGCGGCCCACCCGCGGCACCTTCCACGCCGGCCGGGGCCACGACTACCGGACCCACGACGTGGAGATGCACATCTCGGAGATCGGCCTGTGCGGCGGTCATTCCTCCTCGGGCGTGTGGGTGGACGAGCACGCCGCCACCACCGTGCCGGGCCTGTACGCGGCCGGTGACCTGGCCTGCGTGCCGCACAACTACATGATCGGCGCGTTCGTGTTCGGTGACCTGGCCGGCGCGCACGCCAGCGAACGCGTGCGCGCCCAGGCGACAAGCGGCCCGGCCGGGCCGGGCGGCTCCGGGCCGGACCCGGCGGGCCTGCCGCAGGACCAGGTCGGGGCGGCCCACGAGCTGATCTACCGGCCCTGGCGGCACCCGGACGGGCCGCCGCAGACCCAGGTCGAGTACAAGCTGCGGCGCTTCGTGAACGACTACCTCGCGCCGCCGAAGACGCAAGCCCGGCTGGACATCGCGCTCGAGACCTTCGAGCGGATGACCACGGAGATCGCCGGGATGGGAGCCCGGACGCCGCACGAGCTGATGCGCTGCGTCGAGGTCACGTTCATCCGCGACTGCGCGGAACTGGCCGCGCGCGCGTCACTGGCCCGGACGGAAAGCAGATGGGGCTTGTACCACGATCGCGCCGACCATCCCGGCCGCGACGACGCGGAGTGGTTCTGGCACCTGAACATACGCCGCGGCGCCGACGGGAACGCCGAGCTCCTCAAGCGGCCGGTCGGCAGCTACATCGTGCCGGTCAGCGAGTTCGACGTTCCCGCCAGGGATCCCGGCGAGGTGGTCCTCGTCGCCGGGCCGTCGCACATTGGGCGCCGCCGGTCCGGCCAGAACCGGCCTGCCGCCGCCGCGACGCCGGCGCGGCCGCCGGAGATCCTGGAACTGCTGCGGCTCGCGGAGACGCAGCCGTCCTTGGCGCAGCTCGAGCCCTACCTGACCGACTCCGACGCCCGGGTCCGCCGGGCGGCGATCGCCGCGCTGACCGAGACCGCGCCGCCCGGCGCCGGGCAGGCACTGGCTCAAGCGGCCGGCGACGAGGCCGGCGCGGTCCGGCACGCGGCCGTGGCGGGCCTGCGCGAGCTGGTCGCGATCCTGCCCGCCGATGACGGGGCGCTGCTCGACAGCCTGCGCCGCGGGCTGGGCAGTCCCGATCCGGTGGTCCGGTCCGCGGTCCTCGATCTGCTCAGGGAGATGCGCGTCGCCGACGCCGGGCCGTTCGCGGCCGCCCTGTCCGACGCCGACCACCGGGTCCGGCTCCGCGCGATCGGCGGGCTTGTCGCCACCGGATCGGCCCGCCTGGTGGCGGGGGCGTCCGCAGACCGCTCGCGTGAGGTACGTGTCGCCGTCGCCGACGCACTGGCGGCCCTCGCCGCCGAACTCACCGGGACCGGGACCGGGGCCGCCGATGCCCGCGAGGCGCTGGAACGACTGGCCGGCGACCCCGACGTCCTGGTCCGGGCGGCCGCCTTCAAGGCCGCCGGCGCACTCGGCTGCCCTCATCCGCTGGACACCCTGGCCGCCCGCGTCCTGAACCGGACGGCGGCCGCCGATGGGACAGGCACCGATGGGGCAGGCACCGATGGAGCAGCGGAGGCCTTCGAGGCATGGGAGGTGCGCGTCGGCGCGGCCCAGGCCCTGGCCGCGGCCAGCCCCGGCGTAGCGGTCACGCCCCTGGTGGCCGCGATGTCTGACCCGCATGCCAACGTCAGGAAGGCGGCCGTCACCGCCCTGGCGCCGATGCGCGCAGACCCAGCGGCGGCGGCGGCGCTCAACGCGGCGGCCGACGATGGCGACGCCGATGTCCGCGCGTATGCCCGAGCATCTCGACGGTAGATTCCGCCACGAATACATTAGGCCCATGATGATCAAGGCTGGCGGGGGCATGGCATGGCCACGCGCCGGCTGAAACTGGCCCCTGACCAGTCCGCCGCTGACCGGGCTGCCCCTGACCGGGCTGCTGCTGACCAGTCCGCCGAGCTTGCCGCTGAGCTCGCCGCCGCCCTCGCGGCGGGGGCCCGGGCCCAGAACGACGACGGTGATCTGCGGGCCAGCAGGCAGGATTTCGACCGGGCCTACCGGCTGGCGGAGCAGGCCGGCAACGTCCCGGCGATGGCGGCGGCGGCCCTGGGCCTGGCCGGCCTGTGGGTCGGCGAGCGCCGTGCCGTCACCGGCGCGGCGCAGCTCGAGGCGCGGCTTCAGCATGTCCTGGCGCGGCTCGACCCGGCCGGTTCGCTCGCCCTTCGCGTCCGGGCCCGGCTGGCCGGGGAGGCCGACTATTTCCGCGGCGGGCACGCGGCGATCCTGGCCGTGCTCGACGAAGCCCGGGCGGCCGCGGATCCGGTGCTGCTGGCGGAGACCCTGAGCATCGCCCATCACTGCCTGCTCGGCCCGGGCCACGTCACGCTGCGCCGGGAACTGGCCGCCGACCTGATCAAGGCGAGCTTCGCCACCGAACGCCGCAGCGACCTGCTCATGGGCTTGCTCTGGCAGACCGTGGACTCCTATTCCGAGGGTGACCCGCATGCGGGCCGCCTGCTGACCGAACTGCGGGACCACCTCCGCGAGCGCAACCACCTGGCGGTCGGCTTCGTGGTCAGCGCGATCGACGTGATGCTCGCGATCCGGGCCGGCCGGCTCACCGAAGCCGAGTCGCTGGCGGCCATCTGCGCCAGCGCCGGCGCGGCGGCGGGCGACGTCGACCACGAGTGGTGGTCCGGCGCCCAGCTGGTGACGATCCGCTGGTACCAGGGGCGCCTGGTGGAGCTCCTGCCCGCGCTGCGCGACCGGGCGAACTCTCCGGGGCTGGCCGCGGTGGACAACTCATCGGCCGCCGCGCTGGCCGTCGCGGCGGCGCTGGACGGGGACCGGCACACGGCCGCCAGCCAGATCGCCGCCCTGTCCGGCGACGACCTCGCGCACCTGCCCGCCTCAAGCAGCTGGCTGGTGACGATGAACGGCATCGTGGAGGCCGCCAGCCTGCTCCAGGACGCCAGTCTGGCGCAGCGGGCCTACGAGTTGCTCCGCCCGTACGCCGGCCTGCCGATGGTCGGCGGCCTGGGCGTCACCTGCTTCGGATCGGCTCATCAGGCGCTCGGGGTCGCCTCGCTGACCTCGGGGCAGCTGGACCGGGCGGTCGAGCACCTGCGCGCGGCGGTGCAGCACAACCTGGCCCTGGCCCACTGGCCCGCGGTGCTGGCGTCCCGGCAGCGGCTGGCCCAGGCCTATGCGCTGCGCCGGTACCCAGGGGACGCCGAGGCCGGCCGGCGCGAGCTGGAGCTGGCCATGAGCGAGGCGACGGCGCTGGGTCTGCCGGCCCCGGACGCACCCCGGGCCGGACCCTCAAGCCCCTCAGGCCCGTCAAGCCCTTCAGGCCCGTCAAGCCCCTCGGGCGCGTCAAGCCCCTCAGGCCCGTCAAGCCCCTCAAGCCCGTCAAGACCCTCAAGCCCCTCAGATGCGTTCGCGCAATGCCGCCGGGCCGGCCGGAAATGGTCCGAGGCC
>PMST01000427.1:1474-10038 GCA_003168295.1 Actinomycetota bacterium | reverse complement strand
GCGATGTGGCCGGACAGATACAGGCCGACCGCAATGGCCGCCGCGCACAAGACCGCCGTCGCGCCCGCGGGCACGAGCCAGCGGCGGCGGGCAGCCGAGCCGCCGCGGCTGCGTCCCGGCCGACCAGGCGGCCCGCCGGGCGCAGAGCCGGCCGCCGCGCCACCGAGCAACGCGCCGGTCGCCGCGGCGGGCATGTCGGCCCTGGTCGCGCCCGCATAATCGGCTGGATGGCCGCCTGTATAGGCACCCGCCTGCGCGGCGTCGCCTAGGGCCAGGGCGTCTCGCAGCATGTCGGCGCGGTCGGNNTGGCCAGCATGTCGTAGACCAGATCACTGACGGCTGGCGGCACGTCAGGCGGCAGGGCGGGCACCGGCTCGTGCTTGTGCGCGAACGCGATGGCCAGCGGTTCGCGGGCGGTGAACGGCGGGTGCCCGGCCAGGCATTCGTATGCGACCACGCCGAGCGAGTAGATGTCCGAGGAGTCGTTCACCGGCGCGCCGGTGGCCTGCTCGGGCGACACGTACATGGCCGTGCCCATCACCATGCCGGTCTCGGTCAGGTGCGAGGCCTGGGCGGCGCGGACCGCGGTCGCGATGCCGAAGTCGGTGATCTTGGTGGTGCCGCCCGCGGCGACGATCAGGTTGCCCGGCTTGATGTCACGGTGCACGATGCCGGCCTGGTGCGCGGCGTCGAGCGCCCGGGCCGCCTGGCTGACGATGTCCAGGGTGGCGTCGGGCGAGAGCCGGCCCGCCCGGGCCAAGATCGCGGACAGCGGCTCGCCGTCCACCAGTTCCATGATCAGGTAGGCGCCGCCGAACTCCGACGACTCACCGTAGTCGTAGACCCGCGCGATGCCCGGATGGGACAGACTGGCCGCGTACCGGGCCTCGGCCCGGAACCTGGCCAGGAACGACTCGTCGCCGGCCCGTCCGGTGGGCAGCAGCTTGACCGCGACGGCCCGGTTGAGCAGCACATCCTGGCCGCGCCACACCTCGCCCATGCCGCCGGCCGCGATGCGGTCGGTCAGCCGGTACCGGCCGGCCAGCAGATAGTCGCTCACTGATTCCCCAGGTATGCCTTGATGACCTGCACGGCGATGGGCGCGGCCGCAGCAGCCCCGTAGCCGCCACCCTGGATTATGACGCCGACGGCAATCTTCGGGTTGGCGTACGGAGCAAAGCAGGTGAAGGCCGCGTCATCGAGCCCGGAGTTGCCCACGCCGGTCTCGGCGGTGCCGGTCTTGCCCGCGATCTGGACGCCTTCGACACTGGCGTTGAACTGGTACCCCGTGCCGGTGGGATCCTGGACGACGGCGAGCATCATCTTGCCCACCTCAGCCGCGACGGTCGAGGAGACCGGCTGGTGCAGCACGGAAGGCGTCGTCGAGGTCACCGTGCTCAGGTCGCTGGCGGTCACCTGCTGCACCAGGTAGGGCTTCATCAGCGTGCCGCCGTTGGCGATGGCCGCGGAGAACATGGCTTCCTGCAGCGGGGTGACGGTGTCGTTGTACTGGCCGATGGCAGAGTAGGCGGTCAGGGCCAGGCTCGGCGGGATGAGGTAGTTGCTCTGGGCCACGGCGAGGGGGATGGTCAGGTTCGGGTTGTTCATGCCGAAGTTGGTGGCCATGGCGTCGAGCGCGGACGCGCCGACGTCCTCGCCGATCTTGCCGAAGGTGGTGTTGCAGGACTGGGCGAACGCCATGATCAGCTGGGCCTGGCCGGTCCCGTTGACGCAGCTTTCCCCGTCGTTGTTGGTGAGCACGTTGGTGGTCTGCGGGAGGGTGAGCTGGGTCGGTGAAGCCACGTTCGTGTTGATCGTGGTGCCGGGGTTCTGGGTGAGAAACGCGGAACTCGTGACGATCTTGAACGTCGAGCCGGGCGGGTACGTCCCCTCCAGGGCCCGGTTAAGCAGCGGCTGCGACTTGTCTGCGAGCAGCTGGTTGTCCACCGTGACGAGCTGCTTGCCGTCATGGGTGGCGAGGACACCCGGGTTGTAGCTCGGGTAGGAGGCCATGGCCAGGATCTTCCCCGTGCTCGGGTCGATCGCCACCACGGCGCCCGGCTTGCCGCCGGCCGCGAGCGCGTTGTAGGCGGCGGCCTGCGCCTTGGAGTTGATCGTGACCTGGACCGTGGCGCCCTTGGTCGACTTGCCGGTGATCAGGTCGATGAACTTCCTGACGTCAAGGGATGAGTCGTTTCCCGACAGCAGCCCATTCTCCGCCGCCTCGATCCCGGTCTGGCTATAGAGCGTGTCGTAACCGGTCACCGGCGCGTACTCGGGACCATAGGGGTAATAGCGCTGGTACTTGATCGAGTCATTGGCGCCGGCGCTCGGCTTGGAGGCCGCGATCGTCACGTTGTCGGAGGTGATGATGCTGCCGCGTTCGTACTGGTTCTGCGCCGCGTAGAAGGCGCGGGAGTTGCCCGGCTCGCTGGCCAGGCTGGCGGTCTCGAAGCCCTGCAGGTAGTTGACGTTGATGAGCAGCAGCACGAACATCACCAGCACGGCGATCGATATCCGCCGCAGCGCCCGGTTCACTTGAGCGTCACCACCTGCGTCAGCCCCTCTTCCTGTATCGACCGTGGTGGCGGGCGCCGGGCGGTGTCAGAAAGCCGGGCCAGCAGGGCGATCAGAATCCAGCTCCCCACCAGCGAGGATCCGCCCTGGGACAGGAACGNNCTTGGAGAACGGGTCCTTGACCAGCATCGCGGTCCGCAGCCCGCGCTGCACGATCAGCCCGTAGATCAGCAAGATGGCCATCAGCCCGGCCAGCCCGAGTTCCTCGCCGAACGCGGTGACCACCAGGTCGCTCTGCACCAGCGGGGTGATGTACGGCTGGCCGCCGCCCAGGCCCTTGCCGAGCAGGCCGCCGCTGGCCATCCCGTACAGGCCCTGGACCAGCTGGAAGGCGTTGTTCTCCGGGTTGCTGCCGACGAACGGGTGCAGCCAGATGTCGAACCGCTCGCCGACGTGGCCGACAAGCTTGCTGGCCGCGAACGCGCCCACCACGAACATGATGAAACCGAGCAGCAGCCAGGACGTCCGGGAGGTGGCGATGTACAGCATCGCGACGAACAGGCCCATGAACACCGCGCTGGTGCCGATATCGCTCTCGAACACCAGCAGCAGCAGGCTGACCGCCCAGACCAAGACGATCGGGCCGAGGTCGCGGGCCCGGGGCAGGTCGATGCCGAGCACCCGCCGGCCGGCCAGGGCCAGCACGTCCCGCTTGGCCACCAGGTAGCCGGCGAAGGAGATGGCCAGCGCCAGCTTCGCGAACTCCTCCGGCTGGACCGTGATCAGCGAGCCGAACGCAATCTGGATCTTGGCGCCGTTCACCTCGCTGATCGACCCGGGCAGCAGAGCCGGCAGCGCCAGCAGCAAGATCCCGATGGCGCCGAGGGTGTAAGTGTAGCGCTGCAGCACCCGCGGCTCGCGGACCAAGGCGAGCACCGCGACGAAGCAGCCGATGCCGATGGCCGAGAACAGGATCTGGATGCCGGTCGCCGACGCACTCACCTCGGGGTTTCCGGTGGCCGGATTCACCTGCGCCCCTAGCCGGTACATCATCACGATGCCGAGGCCGTTGAGCAGCGCCGCCAGCGGAAGCAGCAGGGGGTCCGCCCACGGGGCGAATCTCCGCATGGCCAGGTGGGCGACCAGGACAATCACTATGAAGGCGCCCAGGTATTCCGCTGTCCCCGAGGGCAGCGTGCCCTTGAGGCTGAAACCCACGTTCGCGAAGGCGAACAACACCAGCGCGAAGGCGAAAACGAGCATGATCAGCTCGGTGCGCCGCCTGCTCCGGCCGCCCGGCATCAGCGGGTTGTCCGGATCGACCGCCGGGGTCGGGGCGGTGATGCTGCTCACGAGTGTCCCGCGGCCGACGCGGTAGACGAGGCCGACGCGGCAGGCGTGGCAGGCGGGCTGATGGCACTGGCCGCGATGCCGAACGCCTGCGGTGACGCGCACGTGACCGTAGTCTCGGTCGGCTGCTGGCCGGGCTTGGTGATCTTGTTTGTCGGTTTCTTGTTCTTCTTGGCGAGGGCCACTGCCGCCTGGTACTGGTTCACCCGCGTCACCCAGGCCTGCAGCGCGGTGTAGTGCTGCTGGCAGGTGTTGACGTCGTCGCTGACGGTCGCGACGATGTTCCTGGCGTCAGCCAGGTTGCTCGCGGTGTCGGTGGCCTTCAGCGTCTGCTGATCGGGCACCGGTACCTGGGCGAGCTTGATATCGGTGTAAATATAAGGCTTGGACAAACTGAACCCGGCGATGTGCTGGTTGACGCCGCGGTAGATGACGACCTTGCCATGGCTGTCGGCACCGACGTAGTACTGGTCCTGGCTCCACTGCCAGCCTAGGTAACCGCCGCCGATGATGACGGCGAGCAGCACGACTAGCGCGGTGGTCACGATCGGCCAACGACGGCGGCCGCCCCGGCCGCCCCGGCCGTTCCGGGCGGCGCGTTTCGGCTGGGCCCGGTGGCCGCCCCGGGTACGCACGGCATTCGGGCCGGTACCGTTCTGGGTCACCGCGAGCGGCAGCGACCCCGGGTCGCCGTCCAGGCCCAGGCCCGGCGGCACGGCGGCCAGTGACCGTTGCCCGTCGTCATCGAAGTGATTCTCGCCGTGATCGTCGATGACCTCGAACGGCCCGGTGCCTTCGGCCGGCGGGAGCTCGCCGGCATTGGCGGCGGCCCCGGCCAGCACCGGGACCATGGTGGGCGGCTGCCGCGTGGTGCCGGAGTCCGTGACGTCGGCCACGATGCAGGTGATGTTGTCCGGTCCGCCGCCGAGCAGGGCGAGCTCGATGAGCTGACGGGTGACGGCCTCGGGCTCGGCGATCGTGGCCAGGGTCTCGCGCAGCGTCTCGTCGCTCACCACGCCGGACAAGCCGTCGGAGCAGAGCAGGTAGCGGTCACCCGGCTGGCCTTCGTGCACCGAGAGGTCGGGCTCGGCGATCGACCGGCCGTCCAGGGCCCGCAGCAGCAGCGAGCGCTGCGGGTGGGTGGCGACATCGCTGGCGCTGATCCTGCCCTCGTCCACCAGTGACTGCACCAGGGTGTGATCGTGGGTGATCTGGTAGAGCTCGTTCTCGCGCAGCAGGTAGCCGCGCGAGTCGCCGATGTGGCATACGGCCGCGTGCCCGTCCGACCAGAACAGCGCGGTCAGCGTGGTACCCATGCCCTCGACCGCCGGGTTGGCGATGATCATTTCCTGGAGCCGCGTGTTGGCGGCGGCGACCGCCGAGGACAGCTCGGCCAGCATGTCGCCGCCGGGCGGCTCGGAATCGAGTTCCGCCATCGAGGCGATGGTGACGGAGCTGGCCACCTCGCCTGCGGCGTGGCCGCCCATGCCGTCCGCCACCGCGAGCAGGCGCGGCCCGGCATACGCCGAGTCCTCGTTTCCTTCTCGGAGGAGGCCGACGTCGGAGCGTACCGCGTAGCGAAGTACAAGTGTCATCTGCGTAGTTCCAGAACGGTCTTACCGATGCGGATCGGCACTCCCACCGGCACTGGCATCGGCCTCGTCACCTTCTGCCTGTCCAGGTACGTGCCGTTGGTCGAGCCAAGATCCTCGACGATCCACTGACCGTCCTGCGGGAAAATCCGGGCATGTCGGCTTGAAGCGTAGTCGTCGTTGAGCACTAGCGTGGCATCATTCGCACGCCCCAGCGTGATCTGCTGCTGATCGAGATCCAGGCTCGTGCCCTTGAGCGCGCCCGCCGTCACGACCAGAACCCGCGCCGAGCCGCGGCCGGGCCGGGGCGGCTTGGGGGGCCGGGCCGGCCGCGGAGCCTGGGCCTGGCGCAGCTTGCCGCGCCTGCCGTTGGTGGCCGGGCCACCGAGCAGGTCAGTGCGGACCACTCCGATGGCCGCGATGACGAATAGCCAGAGCACGGCCAGGAACGCCACCCTGATGATGGTGAGGGAGAGCTCGTTCATTTGTGGCCACGCCCTTGGACCCTAGTAGCTGCCTGAGTAACCACTGCCCTGGCCATCCTGGCGGTCCTGGCGGAAGACCAGCGTAGTCCGGCCCAGTGAGACGCTCGTACCGTCACTGAGCGCCACCCGCCTGACCGGCTGGCCGTTGACGAAGGTGCCGTTCGTGGAGCTAAGGTCCACCAGGACCACCTGGTCGTTTTCCACTCGCAGTTCCGCATGATGCCTAGACACCCCCGGGTCCACCAGCCGTAGATCGCAGTCCGTCCCGCGGCCGAGCAGCGTCACCGGCGTCACCAGCTCGTAGGTGTGCTGGTCGCCGCCCGCGGAGCCGCCGGGCGCGCCAGGTCCGGAGACGAGCAGCCGCGGGTGGCCAGGGAATCCCCGTCCTTGCGGCCGCGGCAGGTCGCTGGCCGGCAGCCTGATCTCGCCGCCCTCGATGGTCGAGCCGCGGATGACGCCGGAGCGGATCCGGAAGGTGCCCGTGGTCATCTCCGGGACCCCCTCGAACCGCATCCGCACCGGGCCCACAAACGAGTAGCCCTGCTCCTTGGCGTAGTCCCTGGCCAGGTTGGCCAGCTCGACACCCAGGCTCTCGGCGTACACATCGAGCCGCTCGTGATCGCTGTCGGCCAGCTCGACCACGAAGTCGTTCGGCACCAGGGTGCGGCCTTTGGCCACGATGGCGGCCCGGTCGTCCATCTCGCGCTGCACCGCGCTGGCCACTTCAACCGGCTGCAGTTCGGACCGGAAAGCGCGCGCGAAGGCACCCTCAACCATGCCTTCAAGCCGACGCTCGAATCGCTGCAGAACTCCCAACGTGCCACCTCCCTTCGCGTCCTGCCCCCGATCGTATCCGGGGCGCGGGTGCGCTCGCGGTCGTGCTAACCTACTCGTTGNNCTCCTCGCCCACTTATTTTCCTGTCGGGTCCTTATTTACTCTTAGTGCTTGTTCACTCTCGGTGCTGTACTCGCGGCCCCCCGGCCGCGACCTAAGGCACGACGATGACCGGGCAGCGGGCGTGACGCGCCAGCCACCCGGACACTGAGCCCGCCACTCGGTGCCAGAAGTGCCCGGGCGCCCCGATCACGAGCGCGTCGGCGCTGAATTCTTCCGCGGCCGCGGCCAGTTCCCTGGCCGGGTTGCCCCGGCGGGTGCGGACGTGCACGTCCACCTCCGCGTGCCCGGTCACCTGATCGAGTTCGGAAAGCAGCCATCGCTCCAGCGCCTCGGTGTCCCGCAGTGCGCCCACCACCTGCCCGGTCAGCGGCTCACAGTAGACCCCGGAGGAACACACGTACACGACGAGCAGTGGCCGGCCCAGCCGCCTGGACACCCCGGCCGCGTAGGCCAGGGCGTTGCGGCTTGACGCCGAACCGTCGTAGCCGGCGATGACCGGGTGCTCGAGCCGGAGCGCGGCGGTCTCAAGGTCAGCCGCGGGAACGGCGGCGGGAACGGTCCCGGGAACCTGGGGGGGCGGCCCTTCCGCGCCGGTCTGCGCCTCAGGGTGGTCCCCCGTCTGCGGGGAAGCATCAGGAGGCGGCTTGGGGGCTGACCGCCCCGGCCGCTCCGGCTGACCCCGTCCCGGTTGACCCGGTGATGGGCTTGACTCTGCCTGGTCCATGATCCGCGTCCTAGCGGAAGACCGTTTCCTGGACACGCATACGGTATGAATGCCCAGGATGAACGGCCTTACTCGTATTTGAAAAGTACTATAGATCAGCGCGGCCCCCGATGGTGAGTACTCACGGATGCCCTGATGATGAGGCCGAACGGATCGTGGTGCTGCCCCACTCCAGCAGGCCGCCCCTCGTCCCGGGCGCACTCTTCCCACCCTGAACCGCGTGGCATGGCACGATGTTCAGGTGACCGCAGAGCAGGCGGGGACGATCAGCAACCGGACGGACGCGACGGCCCGCACCGTGATCGAGTGCGCGGCCGACGCGATCGTGGCGTTCAGCACCGACCAGACGGTGATGCTGTGGAACCCGGCTGCCGAGCGGATGTTCGGCTGGACCGCCGCGGAGGTGGCCGGCCTGGAGCCGCCGATCATCCCCGAGGAGCTGAAGGCCGAGCACAACGCGGTCCTCGAGCGGGTCAGGGGCGGCGGCCAGATTTCCTTCGCGACCCGGCGGATCCGCAAGGACCGCTCGGTCATCGACCTGCGCATCGACACCAGCGCGCTGATCGACGGGGCCGGCGAGGTGATCGGCTGGGTCAACGTCTGCCATCAGACCGGCGAGGACGACGTCGCCCGGCACTACATGGCCGAGCGCGCCCGGGTGGTCCGCAGGCTCGGCGACGTGGTCGCCGACATGAACGCCCAGCGTGACCTGGAATCGGTACTCGACCGCATCGCGGCCAGCCTGCGGGAGCTGACCAGCGCCGACGCCGGCGGCTTCGTGATCATCGAGGATGACATGCTCCGGCTGGTCAGCACGGCCGGGCTGCCGGACCGGCTGCGGGGCCGGACCGCGACCCTGTCCACGAGCCTGGTCGGCGAGCTGATGGGCTCGGGCAAGACGGTCATGATGGCCACCGGCGAATCGGGCGGCTTCGACGACCTGATCTGGTCGGCGCTGCCCGGCCTGCACACGATCGCGCTCAGCTTGTCGCACGTGG
>PMST01000427.1:0-1466 GCA_003168295.1 Actinomycetota bacterium | reverse complement strand
GGCGTGGCGCTCACCAACGCGATGGCGTTCGAGGAAGTCGTCAGGCAACGGGCCCATGAGCGGGCGGTCATCGACGGCAGCGCGGACGGCATCGCGGTCCTCGACGAGGCCGGCCTGGTGCGGCAGTGGAATCCGGCCGCGCACCGGATCACCGGGATGGCCACGCAGGACGCGATCGGCAAGCCGCCCTCTTTCCCGCTCCCTGAGCCGGGTGCGACGCTCAACACCAAGCTGCCGAACGGCCGCTGGCTCGACGTCCTGTGCACCGCGCTCGCCGACGGCGGCGAACTGGTCGTCGACTTCCGTGACGTCACCGCGGCCAAGGAGCTCGAGGAGGCCAAGGACCTGTTCCTGGCCACCACGAGTCACGAGCTGCGCACGCCGATCACGGTGGTGCAGGGCTTCGCCAGCACCCTGGCCAGCCGGTGGGACCAGCTGGGGGACACCGAGCGGCGGGCCGCGGTCCGGACCATCGCCGAGCGGGCGGGCTCGCTCGGCCGGCTGGTGGAACAGCTGCTGCTCGGCTCCCGGGCCGGCGCCGACCAGTTTCCGGTGAGCAACGGCCCGTTCGACCTCGACGCGGTCCTCCGCGCCGCCGTCACCGCCTTCCAGCCGCTGTCCGACAAGCACGTCCTGGTGGCCGACATCGCCGCGAACCTGCCGACCGCCAGCGGCGACACCATGGCCACCGACATCATCGTCGGCCAGCTGCTCGAGAACGCCTTCAAGTACTCACCCGGCGGCGGCACCGTCACAGTCCGGGCCCGGTTGGGGGGGCACGGGGGGGCGGATAGCCCCCCCGTAAGCAGGGGGGGTCCTGGGGGGATCGTCCCCCCCGGGGAACGCTATATCGAGGTGACCGTGGAAGACGAGGGCATCGGCATCGCCGACGGCGATCACGAGCGCATCTTCGACCGGTTCTTCCAGGGCGAGACCGGTGACCGCCGCCGGTTCGGCGGCGTCGGCATCGGCCTGTTCATCGTCCGGCGCCTGGCCCAGGCCCAGAACGGCGAGGTCACCGCGAACTCGCGGGCCTCCGGCGGCACGGCCATGTGCCTTCGCCTGCGGCCCTTCGACGATGCTGCGCCCGCGGTCGCTGACGGAGCTGCGCCGGCGGACCGCTGACGGAGCTGCGCCCGCGGTTACGTGACGGCGTTGACGTCTACGGGCTTGTCGCGCTTGCGCGGCTCGCCGCCGGTGGCTTCCAGGTACGCGTCCACGATCCCCGGGACATCGTAGCCCTGCTTCATGATCTTGCCTTTTTCCAGCCAGATCACCCGGTTGCAGCTGGCCTCGATCTCGGCGAGGTTGTGCGCGACCAGGAATACGGTCCCCGCCTCACCGCGCAGCGACATGATCTTCTCGTGGCTCTTGGCCCGGAAGTTCGCGTCGCCGGTGGCCAGCGCTTCGTCGATCATCAAGATTTCGTGGCTCTTGGCCGAGGCGATGGAGAACCGCAGCCGCTG
>PMST01000038.1 GCA_003168295.1 Actinomycetota bacterium | reverse complement strand
GCAGCACGTTGCCGAACACCACGTGGCCCACCTGAGCCGGGTCCACGCCCGACCGGCTGACCGCCTCGCGCACCACCTTCGCGGCCAGATCACAGGGCGGGACGGAGGCCAGGCCACCGCCGAACTTGCCGATCGGGGTCCTGACACCAGACAGAACAAATACGTCTTCCATGATTCTCAGCCTCCTCGGCCGTGTGGCCTCGTGCCACGTAGTGCGGACGTTACGGTCCCGTGATCCGACGGAAACCGGCCATAGGTCATCGCACTGGGGACTTAAGTCCCTTTGGACCGGGCCCACCCAGGCTTGAGTGGCGCAGGGGGCGCCAAGAAGTCGTGGGTCAGCACAGGGGGCCGCCCGCCACGTAGATGACCTGGCCGGAGACGAAGCCCGCGTCCTCGCCGACCAGGAAGGAAATAGCGGCCGCCACGTCGGCCGGCTGGCCGACCCGGTTTACGGCTATCTGCTTCTTGTAGGTCTCCACCAGCTCCTCGAACGACATCTTCAGGCTGGTGGCCATGTTCGCGGTCATGTCGGTGGCGATGAAGTGCGGCGCGACCGCGTTCGCGGTGATCCCGAACTTACCCAGCTCCTTGGCGAGCGTCTTGGTGAAGCCCTCCACGCCGGCCTTGGTGGCGGAGTAGTTGGCCTGCCCGCGGTTGCCGAGCCCCGACGACGACGAGATGTTGACGATCCGCCCCCATTTCTGCTCGCTCATGTACTTCTGGATCGCCCTGGTCATCAGGAACGGGCCGCGCAGGTTGACGGCGATCACCGAGTCCCATTGCTCGTCGGTCATCTTGAACAGCATGGCGTCGCGGGTTATCCCGGCGTTGTTGACCAGCACCGTCGGCGCGCCCAGCTCGGCGGCCACCCGCTCGACCGCAGCATTCGCCTGATCGGTCTGGCTGACGTCGGCGCCGACCGCGAGCGCACGCCCGCCGGCGTTCTCGATCTCCTTCACCGTTGCGGCGCAGTCGGCTTCGTTCAGGTCGAGGACGGCCACGGCCATACCGTCGGCGGCCAGCCTGACAGCCGTCCCCGCGCCTATGCCGCGGGCCGCTCCGGTCACAATCGCGATTCTCTCTGACATCGGGTCTCCTCTTATTATCTTTTTATCTGCGCGGGCCGCGGTGCTCGCCGGGTCGGCCTTCGTCGGTCGGCGGCATGTGCTGTACGTAATTCGTCGTACGTCCGCGGCTTTTCGCTGGCTAGTGGCTTTGGTCCCTTACCGTGACGGTCCCTGGGGATCGGAGCCGGTGCTACATAGCTGGCTCGCACCCACCCGTAAAGTGAGCACTCATGACCGGGGAAGGGTCCTGCGGCGCACGCAGCCTGGCTAGGCCTCCGGGATGCGGACGGGAGCATGCGGGATGACAGACCAGTCGCGGCTGCGGTACAAGGCCCTTGCTGACAAGGTGATGCCAGCTGAAGACGCAGCCACGTTCATCGCGCCGGGTGACAACGTCGGGATGAGCGGATTCACCGGTTCTGGCCATCCGAAGGCGGTGCCGACCGCGCTGGTCGCCCGGATCACCGAGGCGGCCGAACGCGGTGACCGCTTTACGGTCGGCGTCTGGACCGGCTCGTCTACCGCGCCGCAGCTGGACGGTGCGCTGGCGGCGGCAGGCGGAATCGATCTGCGCATGCCCTACCAGTCCGACCCGGTGACCCGCGCCAAGATCAACGCGGGGCTGCTGGACTACGTGGACGTGCACCTGTCGCACGTCGCGCAGATGGTCGCCGAAGGCGTCTTCGGTCACCTCGACGTCGCGCTCATCGAGGTGACCGGCATCACCGCCGACGGGGCGCTGATCCCGTCCTCCTCGGTGGGGAGCAACACAACATGGATCGACATGGCCGACCGGGTGATCCTTGAGGTCAACTCCTGGCAGCCCGCCGAGCTGGAGGGAATGCACGACGTTTTGCATGGCTCCGCGCTGCTCCCGCACCGCGCACCGATCCAGATCGTCACGCCGTCCGACCGGATCGGCACGCCCTACCTGCACTGCCCGCCGGAGAAAATCATCGCCGTCGTCCCGACACACGAACCGGATTACAGCGCCCCGTCCAGACCGGCTGACGAGGACTCGCGGCTGATCGCCGGGCACGTCCTGGACTTCCTGACCCACGAAGTACGGCGCGGGCGGCTACCCGCCACGCTGCCGCCGCTGCAGTCCGGCGTCGGCAACATCGCCAACGCCGTGCTCGCCGGGCTTGACGGTGGGGCGTTCCCGCCGCTAACGGCCTACACCGAGGTGGTCCAAGACGGCATGCTGCAACTGCTGCGCTCAGGCGCGATGACCATCGCCTCAGCGACAGGCTTTTCCCTCAGCCAGGACGGCATCGCCGACCTGCACGCCGGTATCGCGGACTACCGCCACCAGATCATCCTTCGCCCGCAGGAGATCAGCAACCACCCGGAGGTTATACGCCGGCTCGGCTGCCTGGCGATGAACGGCATGATCGAGGCCGACATCTACGGCAACGTGAACTCCACCCACATCATGGGCTCGAGCATGCAGAACGGCATCGGCGGCTCCGGCGATTTCGCCCGCAACGCCTACCTAGCGATGTTCCTGTCCCCCTCGACCGCCAAGAACGCGTCGATCTCGTGCATTGTGCCGATGGTCAGCCACGTCGACCACACCGAGCACGACGTACATGTCATCATCACCGAGCAGGGCGTCGCCGACCTGCGCGGCTTGCCGCCGCGGCGCCGAGCCCAGCAGATCATCGACCACTGCGCGCACCCCGACTACCGGCCGGCCCTGCAGGACTACCTCGACCGGGCGACTGCCACCGGACCCGGCAAGCACACCCCGCACCTGCTCAACGAGGCATTGTCGTGGCACGTACGGTACCTGCGCGACGGCAGCATGCGGCCGCACTGAGCCTTTTCCATCCTGGTTATGCTTCGCGGAGCTGCAGTACGTGGGTGGCCTTGGCGAGCTGACCGGCGCGCCCGGGGGTGGGAGGTCCCGGCCCACCCCAAGCTCGACCTCGCCACCGCTGGCGTGAGTTGAGCGTCCCGAAAGGTCAGTGACCGGTGAGCCCTTTCTCATCCTGGTCGTGACGGGTTCGTCACGGTCTGGTGACGTCGCGGCGTGCCGCCGCCGGGAATGAGAAAGCCCCACTGAAGCGCCGCCGGCCATTCTCTAATAAATGATTCATCAATTAGAGGATGACGGCATGAGTACGGCGGCCTAGGCACCACCCGCCTGTCCCGAGCGGCACAATCCCGCCGTGTTTATCGTCTGGATCGAGGAGAACATCAGTCCCAGGCCAATCAGCAGTCCCCAGCGGACGCCTTGTTTACACGCTTCCACCGGGTAGACAACAACAAGAATTGATAATTTTTGAGGTGCGTTTTCGCAGGTCAAAGAGCCCGATCTGAGCGACGCCCGAGGTCCTAGGCAACCTCGTCCTTGTCTTCGGCCGTCCCGAATATAAGATGATGAAATTGTCGGCACAGTGGGCCCGGGAGAGATCGAAATGGTGCTCACAGATAATATCACGGAAATATCTCTTGGCCAGCCAGCATGCTGCATTCACTTAGCAAACCACGCAAAAGGGAGACAAGCGATGACGGCACAGCCTTACGTCGATGGCATCACGGACACGGTGCAGCACCGCATCGCGAGCAGCCTGACCGCCAGCCAAATCGCAGCCGGCGAGGATACGATCAGCGTCCCGGTGCTCTGGCCTGATCGCTGGTTTCTTGGCGACCTCGCGGTGGTCACCACCCGCGACGGTCGCGCGTTCGCCGGCCCGGTAGAGGGCATGGACGTCTGCACCGGCGAGGTCACCATCAGGAGCGGCGGGCAGCTACGCCCCCGGACCTGAACCAGTCGCCGGGCGCGGTCCAGGGTAGTGCCACTTCAGGGCGCCGGGGGCGGCGCTCTTTGCGGCGCAGCCCGGCTTCCTTGGCGGCATCGGTGCCCGCGGCGGGCTCGGTCAGGGCGAAGGCGCCTCGGCGTCGGCGAACTCCTTTACCGCCTCGCGGACCAGTTCCTGCTCATCGGTCAGCTCAAAGTCCATGTACGAGCATCTCCCTGATATCGGCCATCACGGCCTGGATGAAGATCCGGATCCCCGGCCGCCAGATCGCCCGGCAAGCCAGGCAAAGCCAGATCCGGATGCGAAGTCCAGATGCGAAGTCCGCCAACCCATAAGGCGTGAGTACGAAGATAAATGGCTTTGTGTTCTTTTCTGACCGCTGGAGCCGAGCTAGGAGCATCGGCGTGGCGCCTAAGGCCAAAGGTCCCGGATCGCGCGGTAATTCGCCAGGCGATCCGCAAACTATAGAACCCACGGTGACGGCCTAGAGCTGTCCGCGGCTCGACCGCCGCGAGACAGCCTCATCGGCCCCTTCTAGCCCGGTGCCACGTAACCCGGATGCTACGGTCCCGTGATCCAGCAAGAACCAGCGATAGATCATCGCATTAGGGACTTAAGTCCCTTTTGACCGGGCCCATCGGGGTCTTGACCGCCCCCTGGGGCGTTGTAACAGTGAGATTACGGACCGGCAGACCCGGCGCTTCCAGCGCTATCGGCCGCCCTGTAGCACCCTCGGGGAGGGTCATGGACACCAACGAAGCACCCACCAGCGCCATGGACATCATGTCAGAGGCGACCGAAACAGCGGCCGGAATGCTGCCGCTGGACATGGTCAACGCCATCGCCGATCTCGCCGACCCCGCCGCTGTCGCGAAGGAAATGCCGTGGCTAGCCAAAGAAATTACCAAGATCGTGCTCGGGCAGTCGGATATCTCGTTCGACAAGCGAGACAAGCGCTTCGCCGATGAGGCGTGGCAAAGCATCCCCTATTTCCGCACCATGGGCCAGTCCTACCGACTGTTCGAGATGTGGATGGAGCGGATGTACCAGGGCGTGGACGGCTCCTGGCAGAATAGAGCGCGCGCTCGCTTCGCGGCCGACGTCATCGCGGCCGCGCTGGCTCCGACCAACTATCTAGGCACTAACCCCGAGGCACTGCGAAAGGCCATCGAGACCAGCGGCCTGTCGCTCGCGCGCGGCGCCCAGAACATGCTGAACGATATGGCCCGCGGCGGGATGCCATCCATGGCTGACCGCAAGCAATTCACCGTCGGCAAGGACATCGCCGCCACCCCGGGTGCCGTGGTGTACCGGGACGAGATGTTCGAGCTGCTGCAGTACACGCCCACCACGCCCAAGGTCCGCAGCATTCCGCTGCTGATGATCCCGCCGCAGATCAACCGGCACTACATCCTGGATCTCTCGCCGGGGCGGTCGCTGGCCGAGTTCGCCGTCAGCCAGGGCCTCGGTGTTTTCATGGTCGTCTGGCGGAACCCGAGCTCCCAGCGCGGCGACGGGAAGTGGGGACTGGATGACTACCTCGCCGCGGAGGAGCGAGCCAACGAGGTGGTCAAGAAGATCACCCGCAGCGACAAGATCAACTTTCTCGGGCTGTGCGCCGGCGGCATCACGCTTTCCTACGTGCTCGCGCACTACGCCGCTATCGGCGATGAGTCGGCCGGGGCGGCGACCTTCGTGGTGACCATGCTGACCGGCGGCAAGCCGAACGTCGTGGGCATGCTCGACACCAGCCAGGCGCGCACTGTCCTCGAGCAGGCCGCCGCCAACAACGAGATCGTCCCCGGGACCGCGCTGCGCAGCCTGTTCGCCATGCTGCGGCCGAACGACCTGGTGTTCAACTACCTGGTCAGCGGATGGCTCAAAGGCGAGTCGCCCGCGCCGTTCGACGTCCTGGCGTGGAACGACGATGCCACCCGGACCACGGCGAGGTTCGCGAAGGAGTCCAGCGGACTGGCCATGGACGGGTGGGACGGCAACGGGCCGACACTGCTCGGCGTCAAGACCGACTTCAGCAAGGTCACCTGCGACAGCTACCACGTCGGTGGTTACACCGACCACATCACGGCGTGGCGGGCCTGCTACGACACCGCCCATCTGGTCGGCGGCAGTAACACGGAGATGACCCTGATTCGCTCAGGTCACATCCAGTCGGTCGTCTACCCGGCGGACAGCGAGCGCTATGACCGCTGGTACGGCCCGCCCACGGCGGCGGATCCCGACGAGTGGGTCAAGACTGCCGCCATGGAGAAGAGCTCGTGGTGGCGGCCCTGGTCCGAGTGGCTGATCGCGCGCTCCGGCCCCGAGAAGACGGCCCGGGCGACGCTCGGCAACCGCCAGTACCCGCCGCTCACCGAGGCGCCTGGCACCTACGTGGTCGAATAGCCCCGGACCCCTATCGGCTGAGGATGAAGGTCACCGACTAGCCGTCTGCGGCAGCAGTCACGAACAACCCGCAGAAGAGGCCTAATTCAGCGGACTCATAGAGGACCACGGTGTGAATACGGGCAACGAGCGTCACTCAGGTCGGCCTATGCATTTACGTCGATCCGGTTCTTCCATCGGGCTTACGATGCCGCACCAAGCCCTCAGTACCGGATCGTCCCGCTCATCGAACATTGCGGCCGGCTATCGCACCGGAACGTGAGCGGAGCGAAAATCACATCAGGCAACATTCGACGTCCATACTGGAAGTTATCCGCGACGGATCCGCGCCATAGCTTGTCCCCATTGCGAATGCCTCGCTGGTGGCCTGCGAGTCCTGCCAGTAGCCCTAACACGTCCAGACCGACGCCGGCGTGCCTTCCATGGCGGCCTAGGTGGCCGGTGTTTCCGTGCCTGGCGGTCCACCGGGTTCGGCCAGCTCCTATCCAGGGCGTCGGCGACGGCACCCCACGCCCCGGCCTCCATTCGCTTGCCCAGACCGCCTCGCGGCTGGGACGATGGGAGCGTGA
>PMST01000485.1 GCA_003168295.1 Actinomycetota bacterium | reverse complement strand
CCGGCTGTTAACCGGCAGGTTATAGGTTCGAGTCCTATCGCGGGAGCCAGCTGGAACTTCCATCGTCAGCCCTCTCACCTGCGACAACGCAGGAAGAGAGGGAATCGCCATGGCGCAGCAAGCGCCCGCGCGGACCAAAATCCCCACAACCGGCCCGCGGCCAGGCTGCCAGGCAGGTGTATCCGGCCCGCGAGGCGACCCGCTTCTGCTGGCCCCAGTTCGCCCGGTTCCACTTCTCGCGGTTCCAGGCCACCCGGCAGCGGGCGGAGAAGAAGCGGGCACGCTCGCGCTTGGGCTCAAACTCCTTGCCGCAGCGCTCACATCGCCTAGTTTCCGCCCTCGGGTCATGCCGCTTCAGCCGCTCATCCTCCACGCCGCATATTGCGGATGATTTGCCGTCTTCGTCCCCGGAATGCCCGGATCATCACCTCGCGCTCGATATCCGTTAGTCCTTTGATCCGATTTGCCCGGTATATCAAATTCTTGCCCGGTATATCAATTCGCGCTCTCTCATTCCAGCGGACCGGGCCGGACGGCTGTGCCTGACAATTCCCGGCTGCCTACAACTGGAATGCACCTGAAAGGCGAATCGAGCCGCCACCGTGCCACGCGAGATTGGAGACATCGAAGCAGCGCCCCTTTAGGAGCAAGCAGATGAGCGTCACCACAGCACCGATACCCTCCACTCTCCCGGCAGACAGCAAGCCCAGCCAGGTAGGGAGCCCGCGGCGCTGGTACCTCCGGGCGCTTTCCACGACCGTGACCGTCCTGATCGCGCTCGTGGCCCTGCTGACGATCACCGTCGCCATCGGCTCCCGGACCTCGGCTGACGGCCAGCGAATGGTCTTCGGGCAGCCGGTGATGACGATCATCTCCGGCTCCATGACCCCGACCATCGCCGTCGGCGACATCGTCGTCGACGCCCCGGTGACCGCCGCGCAGGCCAGCGACCTCCATGTCGGCCAGATCATCAGCTTCCGTGCCGCGCCCGGAAGCCCGGAGATCATCACCCACCGCATCGTGGCGGTGCGGGTCCAGGCCGGCGCGGTTAGCTACATCACCAAGGGGGACGCGAACAACTCCGCGGACGCGACGCCGCGCCCGGCATCCGATGTTATCGGGCTATACCGCTTTGCCATTCCGCGGGGCGGCTATGTCCTCGTCGCCATGCACACTCCCCGGGTCCTCGTCATGCTTCTCGCGTCGGCTCTGCTCTGGATCGTGGCCGGGGTGTCCTTCTGGATCGCCGCCCGGCCGGAAAATTCCTAAAAAAAGCATTCCTGTTAAGATTGTTTTAGCTGGTCGGTGCATTTCAATCCGATATCAGCAAAAAATATGACCTAACGGGGGCCAAGAATGAATATGTCAAAGAAGAAGAAGAAGCGGCTGGCCATTATCGCGGGCTCCGTGGCGACCGTCGGAGCCGCGGCGACGCTGGCGGGGGGCGTCACCTTCGGGCTTTTCAGCGCCAGCGGAGCCGGTGGCGCGAACACCTTCACCGGCGGGACGGTCACGGTCGGGACCGGCACTCCCGTGTCTGTGGTCTGCACCATCACGAACATGGTGCCCGGCGACTCGTCGACAGGCGCCACGATCGGCAGCAAGACCGACGCCCCGTGCACCTACAACATGAAGTACACCGGCAGCGCCACCGCGTGGCTGGCCGTCGACGTGGCGGTCGGCAACGGCACGACGCCTCTCTACGACGGCACCGCCACCGGCCTTCAGCTCTACCTGAAGGACGGGGTGCCCGCCACCTACCTCACCAGCACCGCACCCACCGCAGGCACCACCTTCACCGCGCAGGGCGGCACCGCGACGTCGCTGCCGATCGGAACAACGTCGAACCTGCTGGTGAGCACCACGCCGGCGGCAGCAAATACCGCGGTCAGCTTCACCCTCAACTACGCCGTTCCGATCGCGACCGGCAACACCTACCAGGGCGGCAGCGCCACGGTGACGCTGACTTTCCACGCCGTGCAGGCCGGCAACAACCCGCTGCCGGGTGCCTGCTTGGCCGGGCAGCAGTGCAACGCCACCACCACGTTCCTCTGGAGCTGAGCTAACGGCCGGGGAGGGAAGCGGGTGTCGGTCCCTTCCCGCCCCGCCCGAACCGCAGGTCCCGAGGGGAGCGACGTGTCGCGCATACGCCAGGTCGGCGCGCAGCTGGTCAGGCGGCCCCCGCTGCTGGCCGTGATCGGCCTGGCGGTGTCGGCTGCCGCTGCTTCCCTCCTTCTGACCGGCGCTACGTTCGGGCTGCTCACCGCGTCGATGAGCAGCGGAAGCAACTCGTTCGCCGCGGGTACCGTGACGCTCACCGACAGCGACGTCGCGAACTGCCCGATAAGCAATCTTCTTCCGAACGGCACCGCCACCGCCTGCACGGTCACGGCCAGGTACGCAGGGTCGGCCGCTGCGTACCTGGCCGTCAACGTGCTCATCGAGACGCAGGCGGGCGGCGGCGGGACAAGGCTCTACAACCCGGGTGACTCCGCCAACGACCTCCAGGTCACGATCACGTCATCGACCCCCACGGTTACCTACGGCGTGCCCACGACCGCCACGACGTGCCCTGGCGGTGCCCCATCGGGTTCGGCCTGTTATGAGCTTGACAACGAGCTGGTGAGCACGAGCGCCATGACCAGCGCGGCGGTCGGCTTCAGCGTCTCGGTGAAACTGCCGTCCGGCTCTGCCACCGGCTACCAGGGCGGCGCCGCGCAGGTCATCGCGACCACGCACGCCGCCCAGTCGGCCAATAACACCCTGTCCTGTACGGCGACGCCGGCCGCCGGGTCGCCGTGCACGCCAAGCGGCTCGTTCAAGTGGAGCTGAGTTGAGGACAGTTCACCGCAAGGCCCGCTGGGCCGGCCTCGTCGTCGGCCTCGCGATCGCGCTGGTGCCCAGTGCCGCGCTGGCCGTGTTCTCGGCCGCCCCGGCGGTGACCGCCGGGGTGACCGCCGCCACGATCTCGGCTCCGGGCGGCTTCACCGCGACGGCAGCCTCCACCACGACGGTGAACTTGTCGTGGACGGCTCCACCTGTGCTGACCGGCTACACGCTCTCCCAGTCCGCTGGCACCCTGGCCGGCTGCTCCGCCACCCCCTCGGGCACCTCCTGCACCGCCACCGGCCTCACGTCGCATACCGCCTACACCTGGACGCTGAAGGCCGCCTACAACAACTGGCTGAGCTCATCGGTCCAGGCCAGCGCGACGACGATGTCCACTGTCGGATTCACCCTGGTCGGGAAAGCGACGGACGGCACAGGGGGAACCTCGTCCTCGACGGCGACCGGGGTGACCACCATCAGCGGCGCTGGCCTGCTGGTCCTCATCTTCCGCCAGGGTTCCAGCGCCGTGGGCATCACCTCGGTATCCGGCTCCGCCATCAGCGGCACTGCCACCGCCATCACCAGCCAGGCGCCCACCGACAGCAATTTCGAGGTAGCGGCCTATTATGCCGCCGGAACCGGGAAGTCGAACGGCACGGTCACGGTCGGCTTCAGCGCCTCGAACAACGTGAGCACCACCATCGATGTGGTGCAGCTGTCCGGCGACGATACCGCCAGCCCCATCGCCCAGTCCGCGGTCAGCGTGTCGTCCGCGTCCGGTGCCACGGTCACGGGCGGGGCGCTATCCGGAGCCAGCGCCAACGACGGGGAACTGTTCTTCGCCGTCCTGACGACCGCGACGTCGATGA
>PMST01000304.1 GCA_003168295.1 Actinomycetota bacterium | reverse complement strand
GGCGCGAACAGCCCGAGCAGCACGCGGTAGGACTCCCATAGCGTCCAGCGAGCGCTGTCCCGATCCGGATTAGCCAAATCCGGATTATCCCGATCAGCGCTATCCCGGTCCGCGCCGTCGCGATCGGTACTATCCGGGAAGCTCCCGCCCAGCCGGTCCTTGATCATCTCGATGTAACGGTCGCAGTAGATCGACCAGAACATCCGGGACGCACCCTGATGGGCCTGCGCGTAGTCGTGGGCCCCGAACGCCTCCGTGGTCTGGTCCACCGCCTCGGCCAGGTGGGACAGGACCCACCGGTCCACGATGTTCCGCTGCTCCGGCGCCGGCCTGGCCGCGGAGACATCGAGGTCGCCGAGGTTCAGGGACAGGAACCGGCCCGCGTTCCAGAGCTTGACCGCGAACTTCCGTCCGGTCCTGATGTCCTTCTCGTTGTAGCGCAGGTCGGTGCCGATGCGGCCCTTGGTAGCCCACAGCCGCAGCGCGTCCGCGCCGTACTTGGCCATCACGTCGTCCGGCACGTACCGGTTGAAGCCGTCGGCACCGGTCGACCGGTCCAGGTCGCGCTTGGACAGCTTCTTGCCCTGCTCGCTCAGCCCCCAGCCGGAGATCAGCGCCGTGCGCCACGGCACCCGGCCGAACAGCAGCTCGGACTGGACCACCGAGTAGAACAGCCAGGTCCTGATGATCTCGAACGCCTGCACCCGCATGGACATCGGCGCTAGCGCGGGGTCGGTCCCGGCCAGCGCCCACCCGTCGTTGATCTGCGGTGTCAGCGACGACGTCATCCAGGTGTCCATTACGTCCGGATCCGGCGTCAGGTCAGCCGACCCGCAGGACGGGCAGGACGCCACCGGCGGCTCGCCCGCCAGCGGGTCCACCGGCAGGTCCTGCAGCCGGGCCAGCACCGGCGTCGCGCAGGCCGGGCAGAACCACACGGGGAACGGCACCCCGTATCGTCGCTGCCTGGTGATGTTCCAGTCCCATCTGAGCCCGTCGATCCAGTCCTCGAGGCGTCGCCGCATGTACGGCGGGATCCACTCGAGCTCGGCCGCGCGGGCCCGGAACCGGTCCGCGTGCTCGCGCACGGCGATGAACCACTGCGGCCTGATCTGGAACTCGACCGGGGTCTGGCACCGCTCGTGCACCCCGACGACCTGCCGGACGGGAAGGCTGTCCACCAGCAGCCCCGCCGCGGCGAGCGCCTTGACGATGGCCGACCGCGCCTGCGCCAGCGGCAGCCCGGCGAACTCTCCCGCGAGCGGCCCCAGCCGCCCGTCCGGCTCTATCACCAGGCGCAGCGGCAGGTGGTCGCGCCGCCATCTCAGCACATCCTCGCTGTCGCCGAACGTGCACACCATCATCAGTCCGGTCCCGTACTCCGGGTCCACCGATTCGTCGGTGAGGATGGGGACCTCATAGTCGAACAGCGGCACCCGCGCCCGGGTCTGCGGGTTCAGACCGCTGTACCGGGGATCGGCGGGATGGTGGTACAGCGCCACGCAGGCCGGCAGGAGCTCGGGCCGGGTGGTGGCGATCAGCAGCCCCTGCCCGTCTGGGCCCCCAAACCTGATCGTATGCAGCCTGCTCGTCCGCTCCAGGTCCTCCACGTCCGCCTGGGCCAGCGAGGTGCGGTCCTCGGGGCACCACAGGATCGGGTCCTGCGCGCGCCGCAGGTAACCCGCCTCGTGCAGCTTGATGAAACTGGTCTGGGCGGTCCGCTGGCAGCGGGCGTCGATGGTGGAGTAGCGCAGCGACCAGTCGAGCGACAGTCCGAGCCGCCGCCACAGGTCCTCGTACCGTTCGGCCGTGCGCCGGGTCTCGGCCAGGCACAGCGCGACGAACTCGGCCCGCGGCATGTCCACGGCCCGCACGCCGTATGCCTGCTCCACGTACCGTTCGGTGGGTAGCCCGTTGTCGTCGAACCCGATCGGGTAGAACACGCGCTCGCCGCGCATCCGCCGGAAGCGGACGATGAAATCGGGCTGCGAGTAGCTCATCGCGTGTCCGACGTGCAGATGCGCCGCCGATACGTACGGCGGCGGCGTGTCCACGCTGAACACGGGTCCCGACCCGTCCCTGTCGTACCGGTAGATGTCGTGCGACTCCCACAGCGCCCGGGCCGTCGCCTCGACCACCTGGTGGTCGTACTCGCCGAGTTCCATATGAAGGGAAGGTATCCGCTCGGCCGACGGCTGCTTAATTCTTTTTGCCGAACGACCGTGGTTTCTCCTGCCAGGCAACCGATCAGGACCGTGTGGCCTCCGGCCGCGTCTTAGGAGTTGGCGTTTTGTCCGGAGCGCCGACCACAACCAGGTCCGCTCCTGCGGCATCATGGCTAGATGCCGGGGGAAGGAACGCGGGTAACGAAAGACTCAGAAGGAACCGAACTGCCCATGCCCTCCCCCGAGGTTGCCGACCTGCTCGAGGTCGCCATCCCGCCTGACAGCAAGGTCATCGCCGTCAGCGACTTGCACCTGCCCCCGGTCCGTTCGGACGTGTCCGGGCGGTCGTGTCAGACGCTGGCGCGGCACCTGGCCGCCGAGAGCGGTGCGATCACCGTCGTGCTCATCGGAGACGTGGTCGAACTGCTCGGCTACCCGGAGGCGACGGCCACCGACATCCTGCGCGCCCACGAGGACCTGTGCTCGGCGCTGCTGGCGGTGACCGCTAACGGCGGGCAGGTCATCTACGCCATCGGCAACCACGACGGCGACCTGGCCTGGGACGTCAAGACGGCGGACGCGGTACGGGAGATGACCGGCGCCCGGCTGTGCCTGTCCGCGGACCTGATCCTGGCCGGCGGCCGGAAGGTCCGGGTCGAGCACGGCCACCAGCTCGATCCGTACAACTGCTTCTGCGATGCGCGCAACCCGCTGGACACCCCCATCGGCCACCATGTCGTGAGGGAGGTCATCCCCCGCATCGAGTTCCTGGGCCGCGGCTGGGTCGACGGTGCGCACGAGATGGCGGACCCGACCGATTTTCCGTCCTTCATCGGCTCACGGCTCGTCTACCGCAAGCTGGGCCGCCGCCTGTGGTGGGTGATCGCGATCCCGCTGGTGATCCTCATCGGTATCCGGATTCCGGAGTTCACCGCTTTCCGGTCCCGTTACCCGGACACCGACGTGTGGGTACACCGGGCCGAGATCCTCGGGTACGGCGCGGTGGCCGACATCCTCGTGCTCGCCGCCGTGATCGGCATCCTGGCCCGGCGGGCCTGGCTGTCGATCAGCGCGCTGGCCCTGGACGAGCGGGGCTACGGGCAGAACCATGCCGCGCGCCAGCGCGCCGTGGACCTGGTCGCGGACGGCTACTACGGGTTCATCTCCGGACACACGCACCACCCGGAGCTGGCGGCCACCGCCAGCGGCTTCTACGCCAATTCTGGATCGTGCACCTCGGTCGTCGAGGGCATCGGCGGCCGGTACGGCCTGCCCCCGGCCTACGTCCGCAACCAGCAGATCTGCTGGGTGGAGATCACGGGGACCCAGGCGGACCTGGTATCGGCGCGGGTCGAGCTGCCCGGCGCGACCCGGATGGAAAGGTTCGTTGCGCACGGCCGCAACCCGCACGCCGACACCCCGGTGCGGGTCGCCACCTGGCCGTCCGGACCCGACTGGCCGCCTCCGGACAAGAAGACCCTCCGCAAGGGCCTGCCCCAAGATCCCCGGATGCTGCCCCCGGCCTAGGCCCCCCGGGCCTCCGCGGCCTTGGCTTCTTCGATCGTGAGTTCCGCCGCGGGATCGGCTTCCAGCCGCTCGTCAGGGATCGGCTCGCCGCTCTGGACGGAGCGGCCATAGGTACCGTCGTCCAGCCGGAGCAGCGCCCGGTCGATGGTGTCCAGCCGGGCCCGCAGGCTCTCCGCAATGGCGTCGTCCATGCCCTGGGCGGTCAGCGGCTGAGCGGCATCGGAGATGTCTCCTTCCGCGCCGTCCACCTCCGACTCGCGGTCTTCGGTTCCCGCCGTCTCGGCGCCCTTGAGCAGGCCCTGCACATCGTCACGCTCGGCAAGCAGCAAGGTGCGTGCCCGGTCCTGGTCCATCCGGTGGTTCTCCCCTGTCGTTTAGTCCCCGTGGGACGCGTGGCTATCGGAGTGGTCGTGTTCATGGGTGTCCGGCGGGCCGCCCATCATCCGCAGCATAGCGACCCCGCCGGTGCGGACGAATAGAACGATCAACGCGGCCGCGAGTGCGAGTGCGACAATGTTGAGCCAGGTGGTGTAGTCCCAGGACACACCCTGATCGGGGATCCGGGCGCGAGCCGGGCTCGGAATCAGGCCCAGACCACCGAAAACCAGCTCGACGACGTAGCCGGCCGCGGCCATCGCGGTGTAGAACGTGCCAAGCAGGAACAGGGCCATCCGGGCGCCGTAGTACTTCCGGTAGATGTTCAGGATCGGGGCGATGATCAGGTCGGCGAAGATGAAGGCGACCACACCGCCGAAGCTGATGCCGCCCTTCCACAGCACGACCGCCAGCGGCACGTTCCCGATCGAGCACACGAAGGAGACGACGGCGAGGACCGGGCCGATGAGCGGCCCCCACAGCTTCGCCGCCAGCGGGTGGCCGGCGAAGAAGAAGACCCGCCAGAAGCGATCAGGGACCCAGGCCGCGATCGCCCCGGCGACGATCAGGCCGATGACCAGGTCCCGGATGATCGCGGCCCATTCCATGACGAAGACGTGCGCGACCGCGGTGTACCCGTCGCGCGAGAACAACCGGCTCGCGAACGAGCCTGGCCGCTGGACGGACATATCCATCGCCGCGTGGCCCTCCATCGAGCCGGTCCGGCCGCGGTCGGCCTGCTCGCGTGCCCCCCGCAGCAGCCGTTCCCGCAGCAGCAGCCTGAACAGCACGGCGATCAGCACGATCATGATCGGCCCGCCGACGAACTCAGCCGCCGTGAACTGCCAGCCCATCAGCAGCGCCAGGATCACGCCGAGCTCGATGACCAGGTTGGTCGAGGCGATCTCGAACGCCATCGCCGCGGTGAAGCTGGCTCCCTTGCGGAACAGCGACCGCGCCAGCGCGACCGCGGCATAGGAACACGAGGAGGACGCCGCGCCGAAACCGGCGGCGAGCACCAGCGTGCGCGGCCGGTCGTCGCCGAGCAGCCGCTCGACCGTGGACCTCGGCACCACCGCCTGGACCACCGCCGACAGCCCGAACCCCAGGATCAGCGCCCAGGTGATCTCCCACGTCATCGACCCGGTGATCGACAGCGCATGCGAGATGGCGTGCATCCGCCTCACCTCCGTGGGTCTGATCGCCGCATGCTACGCCAGCCACCGTAGACTCGCGTGCGTGAGTGCGGCCCCGCATACCCCGGCAAACCCGGCGGCACCTGCCGTCGAGATCGGCGGGCTCGTCAAGCGATACGGCCAGCTAGCCGCCGTAGACGGGCTGACGCTGTCCGCGGCTCGTGGTGCGGTGACCGGCATCCTCGGACCCAACGGCGCGGGCAAGACCACCACCATCGAGATTTGCGAGGGTTACCGGCGACCGGATCAGGGGACGGTCCGCGTTCTCGGCCTGGACCCGGCGCGCGACGCCCGCGCCCTGCGGCCACGGGTCGGCGTGATGCTCCAGTCGGGCGGCATCCCCCCGTCCGTGCCCGCCGCCGACTACCTGAACCTGCTGAGCAGGTTTCACACCCACCCCGTCCCGGTCCCGCAGATGCTCGCCCTGGTCGGCCTGACCGCGGTGACCCGCACGCCGTACAAGCGGCTGTCAGGCGGCCAGCAGCAGCGGCTGTCCCTCGCCGCGGCCGTCATCGGCCGCCCCGAACTCGTCTTCCTCGACGAGCCCACAGCCGGCATGGACCCGCAGGCCAGGCATGCTACCTGGGAGTTGATCACAGAACTGCGCACCGCGGGCGTGAGCATCATCTTGACCACCCACTTCATGGAAGAAGCCGAACGGCTCTGCGATTATGTCGCCATCATCGATCACGGTGAGCTGGTGGCGGGGGGAACGCCGGCTCAGCTCACCGGCACGGCCGGCCAGCTCAGGTTCCGCGCGGAAGCCGGCCTGGACCTCGATAGCCTGCTGGCCGCCCTGCCGCCCGCCAGCGCGGCGAAGGAGTCGCCGCCTGGCCATTACGTGATCGAGGTGCTCGGCCACGTCGACCCGCTGCTGCTCGCCGCGGTGACCGCGTGGTGTGCGCAGCGCGACGTGCTCGCCACCAGCCTCAGCATCGAGAGCCGAACCCTGGAAGACGTGTTCCTCGAGCTCACAGGAAAGGACCTCCGCACCTGATGCGGGCCACCACGGAAGGCAACATCACCAGCGGAGAGGTCCCCGCCGGATCACTGCTGCCCTTTACTCCTGCGCCCGGGGCGGCGCCGCTGGGGCGGATGATCGTTGCGCAGGCCAGCCTGGAGGTGCGCACGCTGCTGCGCAACGGCGAACAGCTCCTGATCACGCTCGTCATCCCGTTGCTGCTGCTGGCCGCGTTCAGCCTCGAGCCGCTGGTGAACTTCGGCGCGGGCATGAGCCGGGTCGACTTCCTGACCCCTGGGATCATCGCGCTGGCGGTGATGTCCACGGCGTTTACCAGCCAGGCGATCGCGACCGGCTTCGAGCGGCGCTACGGCGTGCTCAAGCGGCTCGGTGCCACTCCCCTGTCGCGCACCGGCCTGATCGCCGCCAAGACCGCCACCGTGATCGCGGTGGAATTGCTCCAGGGCGTGCTGATCCTGCTCGTCGCCCTGATCATCGGGTGGCGGCCTGACGCCAGCCCGGCCGCGATCGTGGTCGCACCGCTGCTCATCCTGCTCGGCACCGCCGCGTTCAGCGGCCTCGCCTTGCTGATGGCGGGGACGCTGCGCGCGGAGGCCACCCTGGCCGCGGCCAACCTCATCTACATCCTGCTGCTCGGCGTGGGCGGCGTCGTCTTCCCGCTGACCAAGTTCCCCGCCGCGGCCCGGCCGGTCCTTGAGCTGCTGCCGACCGGCGCGCTGTCCACCGGGCTGCGGGACGTGCTGCAGCATGGCGCGGCCTTTCCGGCCGGGAACACGATCACGCTGGGAGTCTGGGCCGTCGTGGCGATCACCTTCGCGGCACGGATGTTCAGGTGGGACTAAAGGCCGCCGCCACTGAAACGAGCCACTCCGCCCAGGCCTTCCTAGCCCAGTCCCGGATAGCCCAATCCCGGATAGCGCTGCCGGCCGCCATGATCCTCACCGGCATCGTGTCCGTGCAGTTCGGGGCCGGGCTGGCCGACCGGCTGTTCGGGCAGATCCCGCCCGCCGCGGTGACCGGGCTGCGGCTGTGGGCGGCCGCGCTGGCCATGGTCGCGCTGTCCGGGCGAGGTTTCGCCCGCTCGGTGCGTGACCTGAGGAAAAGAAGAGGGTATGCCGACGCTGCCATTGCCGTTTCGTTCGGTATCTCGCTTGGCATTATGAATTTTTCTATCTACCAGGCGTTCGCTCGCATCCCTCTCGGGGTCGCTGTCACCATCGAATTCCTCGGCCCGCTGGCCGTGGCGGTGGCGGGGTCGCGGCACCCCAGAGACGTCGGGTGGGTCGTGCTCGCGGCGATCGGGGTGGTGCTGCTGACCCAGGGCGGCCACGGGCACCTCAACCTGACCGGAGTGATCTTCGCGGGCGTGGCCGCGGCCTGCTGGGCCGCCTACATCGTGCTCAGCTCGGCCACCGGGCGCCGGTTCCCCGGCTCATCCGGCCTGGCGATCGCGATGGTGGTCGCGGCGGTGCTGGTGACACCGCCCGCCGTCGTTGCCGGTGGCCGCGCCATGTTCCGGCCCGCCGTCCTGGCCACCGGGGCCGCGATCGGAGTCCTTTCCTCCGTCATCCCCTACCGGCTGGAGCTTGAGTCACTGCGGCGGATGCCAATGCGGCTGTTCGGGGTGTGGATGAGCATGGAACCCGCGGTCGCGGCGCTGATCGGGCTGGCCATGCTCGGCCAGCACCTGAGCATCCTTCAGTGGGTCGCGATCTGCTGCGTCATGGTCGCCTGCGCGGGCGCCGCCCAGGGCGCTCTACCATAAGGGTCGTGCCTGCCGATCTCCTCTCCCGCGTCGGGTCCTGGCCGCCAGTGCGGGCCGTGCTCGCGCCGACGCCGCAGTCGATGCGACGGATCGCGCTGGCCGGCGTCATCGCCGACACGGTGATCATGTCGACCGGCGCCGCGGTCCGGCTCAGCTCGTCCGGCCTCGGCTGCCCGGACTGGCCGCAGTGCAGCACGGCGGACATCGTGGCCAGCAAGAACGCCGGGCAGACCCTCCTCAACACGTGGATCGAGTTCAGCAACCGGCTGCTGAACTTCCCGCTGGTCGTCATCGCCGCCCTCGTCTTCATCGCGGCCTGGCGGTTCCGCCCCCAAGAGCCGGGAGGGGAGAAACGGCGCGACCTGTTCTGGTTCGGGGTGGCCCAGCCTGCTGGCGTGGTGGCGCAGGCGGTGATCGGCGGGATCGTGGTGCTGACCAAGCTCGCCCCGGCCGCGGTCTCCGTGCACTTCCTGGTCTCAGCGTCGATCGTGGCCGCCGCCGTCACGCTGTACACCCGTTGCGGCGAGGGCACCGCCCCGCCGACCGCTGTGGTCCGCCGTGACCTGCGCCTGCTGTCCGCCTCCCTGGTCGCGGTCACCGCCGTGATGCTCGCCGCCGGCACCGTGGTGACGGGAACGGGCCCGCTCGCGGGCAACGCGGCCGCGCCCAGGTACAAGCTGCCGCTGGAGGGAGTCACTCAGCTGCACGCCGATATCGGCTGGCTGATGACCGGGCTCGCGGTCGCCCTCGTCCTCGGACTGCGGGTGTCCGGCGCGCCGCCGGCAGCCATGCGGGCGGCCTGGATCATGATCGGCGCGCTCGGCCTGCAGGGAGTGGTCGGCTACGTCCAGTACTTCAATCACCTGCCCGCCGGGCTGGTGTGGTTCCACGTCACGGGGGCGGTGCTCGTCTGGATCGCCGTGCTCAGGCTGTTCTTCTCCCTGCGTGACCGCGGCCCGGTTAACGCTGTGCGAACAGGACCGGCGGCGACCGCACCCGCTAGGCAACCGGAGCCCCTAGACCGATAGGCTCCTACCGTGAGCACTAAGGCCAAACTTGACTGGACGGCGACCGACGAGCGCGCCGTAGACCTTGTCCGGGTCCTGGCGATGGATTCGGTGCAGAAAGCCGGCAACGGCCACCCGGGCACGGCGATGAGCCTCGCTCCCGCGGCTTACCTGCTCTTCCAGAAGCTGATGCGGCACGACCCCGCCGATCCGAACTGGCCGGGCCGGGACCGCTTCGTGCTGTCCTGCGGGCATTCCAGCCTCACCCTGTACATCCAGCTGTACCTGTCCGGCTACGGCCTGACCCTCGACGACCTCAAGGCCCTGCGGACCTGGGGCAGCATCACGCCGGGGCACCCGGAGCACCGGCTGACCCCCGGCGTGGAGACCACCACCGGGCCGCTGGGCCAGGGCATCGGCAACGCGGTGGGCATGGCCATGGGCGCCCGCCGCGAGCGCGGCCTGTTCGACCCGGACGCCGCACCCGGTGCCAGCCCGTTCGACCACTTCGTCTACTGCTTCGTCTCGGACGGGGACATGGAGGAGGGCATCAGCCACGAGGTCTCCTCGCTCGGCGGCCACCAGGAGCTCGGCAACCTGATCGTCCTGTACGACGACAACCAGATCTCCATCGAGGACAACACCAACATCGCCAAGTCCGAGGATGTCTGTGCGCGGTATGAGGCCTACGGCTGGCACGTGCAGAAGGTGGACTGGCACACCGCCGACGGCTACCACGAGGACGTGCCCGCGCTGTACCAGGCGTTCCTGAACGCCCAGCAGCACACCGAGGCACCGTCCTTCATCGCGCTGAAGACGATCATCGGCTGGCCGGCGCCGAACAAGCAGAACACCGGCGCGGCGCACGGCGCCGCGCTCGGCGTGCCCGAGGTCAAGGCGACCAAGAAGATCCTGCACTTCGACCCCGACGTCGATTTCCCGGTCGAGGGCGAGCTGGTCAGCCACGCGCGCCAGGTCGCCGAGCGCGGCAAGCAGGCGCACGCGGAGTGGGAGAAGCCGTTCGCCGACTGGGCCAGCGCCAACCCCGAGCGCAAGGCGCTGTTCGACCGGATGGCGACCCGCCGGCTGGCGGACGGCTGGATCGAGGCGCTGCCGACCTTCCCGCCTGACCCCAAGGGCATGGCCACCCGCAAGGCCTCCGGGACCATCTTGTCCGCGCTGGCCCCCGTGCTGCCCGAGCTGTGGGGCGGATCGGCCGACCTGGCCGAGTCCAACCTGACCACGATGGAGGGCGAGCCCTCCTTCATCCCCGCCAACCACCAGACGAAGATGTGGCCGGGCAACCCGTACGGGCGGACGCTGCACTTCGGCATCCGCGAGCACGGCATGGGCGCGATCTTGAACGGGATCGCGCTTTCCGGCGGGACCCGGGTCTACGGCGGCACGTTCCTGCAGTTCAGCGACTACATGCGGGGGGCCGTGCGGCTGACGTCCATGATGGAGCTGCCGGTCACCTTCGTGTGGACGCATGACTCCATCGGACTGGGCGAGGACGGTCCCACGCACCAGCCGGTCGAGCACCTGTGGTCGCTGCGCAACATCCCCAACCTGGAGGTGGTCCGGCCCGGCGACGCGAACGAGACCGTGATCGCCTGGCGGACCATCTTGGAGCGGGCCAAGCCCGCGGCGCTCTGCCTGACCCGGCAGAACCTGCCGGTGCTGGACCGCACCGGGGAACTGCACGGCGCTGACCAGGTGGTCCGGGGCGCGTACGTGCTCGCCGACGGCACCGACGTTATCCTGATCGCCACCGGCAGCGAGGTGTCGATCGCGCTTGACGCCCGCGACCTCCTGGCCGGCCAGGACATATCGGCCCGGGTGGTGTCCATGCCGTGCGTGGAGTGGTTCAACGATCAGGATGAGTCCTACCGGCGTGAGGTGCTGCCGCCGACCATTCCCGCCCGGGTCTCGGTGGAGGCGGGCATTACCGCCCCGTGGAAGTTGTTTGTCGGAGATGCGGGCGGTTCAATTGGAGTAGACCACTACGGTGCGTCCGCCGCTTACCAGAAGATCTACGAAGAGTTCGGCATTACCGCGGAGCGGGTCGCCGCTGCCGCGCACGACAGTCTGGCCAGGGTCGCGGACCGTTAAGGGTCGGCAGGCCCGCGGCATGCAGGGAAGGAAAAGCAACCGTGTCAGTTGACATTCTCGGACAGCTATCCGAGGCCGGAGTGTCGGTGTGGCTGGATGACATCAGCCGTGATCGGCTTCGCACCGGCAACCTGCAAGAGCTCAGCGATGACTTCCACGTCGTCGGCGTGACCTCGAACCCGACGATCTTCGCCCACGCGCTTTCCAACGGGAACGCCTACGACGATCAGGTCGCCGACCTGAAGACCTACGACGTGTCGGTGGATGAGGCGTCCCGCGTGATCACCACCTATGACATCAGGTGGGCGTGTGACGTGCTGCGTCCGGTGTACGACCGGACCGGCGGCCTGGACGGCCGGGTGTCGATCGAGGTCGACCCGAGGCTGGCCAAGAACACCCCCGCGACCATCGCCGAGGCGCGGGCCCTGTGGTGGGCGGTGGACCGGCCCAACCTGTTCATCAAGATTCCCGCCACCGTCGAGGGACTTCCCGCGATCACCCAGGCCATCTCCGAGGGGATCAGCGTGAACGTCACGCTGATCTTCTCCCTTGAGCGGCACGGCATGGTCATCGACGCGTACATGGCGGGCCTGGAACTGGCCGCGGCGGCCGGGCATGACATCTCCAAGATCCGGTCGGTGGCGTCGTTCTTCGTCAGCCGGGTGGACACCGAGGTCGACGGCCGGCTGGACAAGCTGGGCACCCCCGAGGCCGAGAAGCTGCGCGGCAAGGCGGCCATCGCGAACGCGCGGCTGGCCTACGAGCTGTTCGAGCAGAAGTGCGCCACCGAGCGCTGGCAGGCCCTGGCCAAGAGCGGGGCGAATGTCCAGCGGCCGCTGTGGGCTTCCACCTCCACGAAGGACCCGGCGTTCCCCGACACCATGTACGTGGTCGACCTGGTCGTCGCCGACACGGTGAACACCATGCCCGAGGCGACCCTCAAGGCGACGGCGGATCACGGCGAGCTGCACGGCGACACGGTGCACGGCACCTACGACGCCTCCCGGAAGGTCTTCGCCGACCTGGAGAAGCTCGGCATCGCCTACGACGACATCGTGCAGGTCCTGGAGGACGAGGGCGTCGCGAAGTTCGAGGCGTCGTGGATCGAGCTGCTGCAAACGATCAAGACGAACATGGGGCTCTGAATTCAGATGACGGAACGGACTCGTGGTGACCGCCCTCGGGGAGGTGCGGCGTGACGGCGGAACCGGGCGACCCGGAGGGTCTCCTCCCGGCCAGTCCCAGCGCCATCGCGGAGCAGGCCGAGGCTTCCTCTGGTCTTGACAACCCGCTGCGCGATCCGCGGGACCGGCGTATCCCCCGGGTGGCCGGGCCGTGCGTGCTTGTCATGTTCGGCGTCACCGGGGACCTCGCGCGTAAGAAGCTGATGCCTGCCATCTACGATCTGGCCAACCGCGGGCTGCTGCCGCCGGGATTCTCCTTCGTCGGCTTTGCCCGCAGGAACTGGGCGGACGAGGATTTCGCCCAGGTCACGTACCAGGCGGTCAAGGAGAACGCGCGCACGCCGTTCCGCGACTCGGTGTGGCAGCAGCTCAGCGAGGGCGTCAGGTTCGTGTCCGGTTCGTTTGACGATGACGAGGCGTTCGACCAGCTGGCCACATGCGTCAAAGAGCTTGACGCGGAGCGGGGCACCGCCGGGAACTACGCGTTCTACCTCTCGATCCCGCCCGGTCAGTTCCCCACCGTGGTGCAGCAGCTCAAACGGAGCGGCCTGTCTGACTCCCAGGGGCGTGGCTGGCGTCGGGTGGTGATCGAGAAGCCGTTCGGCCATGACCTGGCCAGCGCGCGGGAGCTGAACGCGACCCTGGACGGGGTCTTCCCGCCCGAGGCCGTGTTCCGCATCGACCACTACCTGGGCAAGGNNTTCGCCAACGAGATGTACGAGCCGATCTGGAACCGCGGCTACGTGGATCATGTGCAGATCACCATGGCCGAGGACATCGGCATCGGCGGCCGGGCCGGGTATTACGACGGCATCGGCGCCGCCCGGGACGTGATCCAGAACCACCTGCTGCAGCTCCTCGCGCTGACTGCGATGGAGGAGCCAGTGGCGTTCGACGCGGACTCGCTGCGGATGGAAAAGGAGAAGGTCCTGTCCGCGGTCCGGCTTCCCGCCGACCTCGCGACGGGCACCGCGCGCGGGCAGTACTCGGCGGGCTGGCAGGGCGGCCGCCAGGTGCGGGGTTACCTGGAGGAGGAAGGCATCCCCGCCGATTCCCGCACCGAGACCTACGCCGCGCTCAGGCTTGGGGTCGATACCAGACGCTGGGCCGGGGTTCCGTTCTGCCTGCGCGCGGGCAAGCGGCTGCCGCGCCGTATGACCGAGATCGCGCTGATCTTCCAGCGAGCGCCGCACCTGCCGTTCGCGGCCACGGACACCGAGGAACTCGGCCAGAACGCGCTGGTGATCAGGATCCAGCCGGACGAGGGCATCACCGTGCGTTTCGGCTCCAAGGTGCCGGGCACCGCGATGGAAGTCCGGGACGTAAACATGGACTTCGCCTACGGCGAGTCTTTCACCGAGTCAAGCCCCGAGGCCTACGAGCGGCTGCTGCTCGACGTCCTGATCGGCGACCCGCCGCTGTTTCCCCGGCAGCAAGAAGTCGAGCTCGGCTGGCGGATCCTCGATCCTGTCGAGGACTTCTGGGCCTCCTACACCAAGCCGGAGCAGTATCCGGCCGGATCAGGGGGCCCCGCGTCGGCCGACGTGATGATGGCACGGGACGGACGGGCATGGCGCCGCTTGTAGGGAGACCGCAATGACCATCGACCTGACCGACACGACGACCGGCGCGATCCTCGAGGCGCTCACCCAGGCTCGCCGCCGGCTGGGCGGCCCCGCTTCCGGTATGGTGCTGACGCTGATCATCGTGACCGATGAGGCCGCGCAGTACGATGCCGTCCGGGCGGCCAGCCAGGCGGGCCGTGAGCATCCGAGCCGGGTGCTCGCCGTCATCACCCGCAAGCCCAAGGCCGAATCCCGGCTCGACGCCGAGATCCGGGTAGGCGACACCGGCCCTGGCGAGACGATCTTGCTCCGGATGTACGGGCCGCTCGGCGAGCACGCCGACTCGGTGGTCGCGCCGCTGCTCGCTCCCGACGTCCCGGTGGTCACCTGGTGGCCCGACGAGGCGCCGAGCTCACCCCGTGCGGATTCGCTCGGCGCGGTTGCCCAGCGCCGGGTCACGGACGCGGCCGCCAGCGAGGCGCCCAAGGACATGCTGCTGAGCCTGGCCACGTCATACCAGCCGGGAGACACCGACCTGAGCTGGACGCGTTCGACGCCCTGGCGTACCTTGCTCGCCGCCACCCTGGACCAGCCCTACCCCGAACTGCTCAGCGGCGAGGTGCTGGCGGAGCCCGCCAACCCGACCGCCGACCTGATCGCGTCCTGGCTCAGTGTGCGCCTGGGCATCGAAGTGCAGCGCGGCGGGTCCGCAGGCCCGGGTATCACCGAGGTCAGCTTCGACACGCCCGAGGGCAAGATCATGCTGGCCCGGCCGGACGGCCGGACGGCCACGCTGGCTTGGCCCGGGCGGCCCGACCGCCGGGTGGCCCTGCACCGCCGCGATTCCGCTGACCTGATCGCCGAGGAACTGCGCAGGCTCGAGCCCGACGAGGTTTATGCCGAGTCGCTGCACGCGCTCGCGGCAGGCAACGGCCGATAACAGAGCGAGCCGCGCGCGGTACCGAGTCGGTGGTGCTGACCGGAAGCGGTATCGGCACCGCGGTTCTCGGCGCGCTGGCGGGCGGACCCTATTCCTCCTCGACAGCGGCGCCGCGGCATTCCTCCTCGACAGCGGCGCCGCGGCCAAAGTGCCGACGCAGATCGGCCGTCAGGGCGCCCACTGATTTCTCCCCCGGCCTGCGGGCGAAGGCCAGCCCGGCGGCCAGGCAGGCCGTGGGTACCGCGGCGATCGCGTACCGGTAGCTGAACCCGGCGGTCATCGGCGGCAGTATGATCAGCAGCGCGCCGACCAGCCAGGGCAGCAAGCCGATGCCGCCCCAGCGGCGCCAGCGGGCGAGCACGCCCGCAACTCCGATGAGCACGATGATGCCGAGCAACGTGCCGCGCAGGTAAATATACCGCTGGTAGATCTGGAGCAGCCGCGCCCACGGCGCGACCACCCGGGTGCCTCCGGCCCCCGGCCCGCCGAGATCCTGCCGCGCCGCGTAGGTCTGGCGTGCCACCACGTCAGTCCTTTGCCCAGGGATCGACATCCACTGCGCGTACTTGGCGGGGCTCTGCGGGCCCGCCCACCAGGGAATCAGCGAGTTGATTTCTGAGCCGGAAACGAACTGGAACGCCGGGCCGTTGCCGGCGTAGTCGTTCGGGTCGGGCTGCCGGTTCCAGCCAAAGGTATGCAGCGTGTCGTCCGTCACCACGCGCAGGTAGGCGACCGGCTGCGCCAGGATGGCATCCTTGGCGAACTTCTCGGTCAGGCCGTTGGTGGCCGGCCCGAACCGCAGGGCGGTGTCGCCAGACCGGTACAGCCTCCACAGCGGGGTAGTGGCCGGGTCCGGGCCAAGCTCGTTGTCGGCCCAGATGTACTCCCCCGCCACCGGGCGCAGGTTCGGCGGCGTCGGGTCACACAGGACCTGCAGGTCAGCCGGCGGTTTGATCTTCGCGCATTCGGCGAAGGTGCTGACCCGGCCATACAGGAACGTACCCGAGGACTCGGTCAGCGCGTATTTGCCCGTCGAGGCGTGGAACCAGAACATGTACGCCGCGATAGGCACGATGCCCGCGACGAGCACGGCAGCCAGCCGCCGCCAGCCCACCCGCCGAGCCAGCAGGCCCACCAGGACCACGAGGAGGAGCGGCTCACCTACCGACCTGACCAGTGCCGCGTACCCGATGAGCAGCCCGGCTATGGCCGTCACCGCTAGCGAGGGCCGGTCACTCCAGCACAAGACCACCACGGCAATGGTCACCAGGAAGATGAACAGGGGGTCGGCGGTGACCATGTGCTCGAGGTGCAGCTCGTAGGAGTCGAACAGCACCGGCAGGGCGGGCAGCGACGCACCCCACCAGGGCAGCCCGCGGTGGCGGAGCAGCGCGTAGATGGCGACGCCCATGACGATCCCCATGGCCGCCTGAAGCAGCGCGAGGGGGTAGGCGCTGTGCAGCGGCAGCACCAGGTCAAGGAACAACGGGTAGCCGTTCGGCCGGACCTCATCCGGGACGTGGCTCACCGCGTCGTAGACGTAGTTGTAGGAGTCGTTGAACCACAAGATGGGCGGGTAGCCGAGGACCACGATGATCCGCGCCACGATCGCGCCGAGGGCCACGATGGCGAACTGCCAGTGCGTGACCGCGGGACGCACAAGCCTCGCTAGCAGCGGGCTCCGTTCCCCCGCCGGCGGCTGCTGACCGGGAACGATCCGGTCGCTACCGGTGGTCGCGTTGGTCACGACCGCCTCCTGACTCCTCAAGCCTCAGGAAATTCCCTGCCTTTCGCTGACCCCGCAGGCCTCGGATGATCAGGCGCGCCGAAGCTTTCGCCTACGACGGCTGACTTATAGTAGCGGCCTGTTGTGCAGGAGATAAGGGTTACCGATTAATGACGAGTCCCTGTGCGCCGACCGTAACTTACGGCTATTAACGTCCTCCGTAGCCTACCCGGCAAGCCAGCAAGCAGATGAACACGACCGAAAGCGCGGCGGCCGTGTCCGGCGAGCCCGCCACGGCCGAGATCATGATCCAGACGAATACGACCGGCAGCAGCCGGCTGATGGGCCGGTCACGCCTGGACTGACGCGGCCCGCTCGTCGGCGCTACCGCCCCCGGACGGAGATTGCGCTGCGGCAGGTCAGCGCCGAACACTGGCTCAACCGGAAGATCGCCGGTCAGTTCCCGCAGGTGGACCCAGGTTCTCGCGGCGTACGCGGCCGCCGTGCGCTCTTCAAACTCCTCGAGCGTCAGCCGACCCTCCGTGTACGCGTCCCGGAGGACGTCTACGACGCTGTCCCGTTCTTTATCGGAGGCGAGCATCGGTCGGTCGGTCATCGGCGCGGGCCCTTCCCTGTTGTTCCTTCAATCCTAACTCAGGGGCCGCCAGAACCCGGGGCTCGCCGGGGACCGAAGCTGTATCCGCTTGCGGTCTGGTGGCGGGCTTCGGTCGTCTCCTCCTCACCGCCATCCCAGCTAAGGCCGTCCACAGAGCCGCCTTACCGCCGTCCACAGAGCCGTCACGACCCGCCCGCGCCGGCATGCGAACGACCCGCGTGGCAGATGACGATGGCGCTTATGGCCCGAAAAATACGACCGCGTCTGAATGGTTACAAAAGTAGGAGCCTTTGGGTCTCGCTCTGTAGCACATCTGAGCGTTACGCTGTTGGCGGATCTTTCATTTGGTGACGTCTGAGTCAGATGTGACCTAGGGAAGGTTTTGGTGTGTAAGTCAAAGCGCTTCACGCCAGTCACGTAGTTAACGCCGGACACCCGCCCTCTCGGCCGCCGCCACGGCCCCGCTGAGAGCCGGACGAGCCGTTCCGCACCTAGGAGGGATCGATTTGAGCGTCAGCGAAGACCGCACAGTCCAGCCCGCTACCGCACCTGCCCCTGTTTCCAGCATCGCGGACCCAGCCCCACTCGGGCTCGCCGCCTTTGCCCTGACCACGTTCCTGCTGTCGTCCAAGAACGCGGGCTGGATGACCCACGCCACCGGCAGTGCGTGGCTCGGCTTCGCCTTCGCCTACGGCGGGCTCGCACAGCTCTTGGCAGGCATGTGGGAGTTCCGCCGCGGGAACACCTTCGGCTCCACCGCATTCGGCACCTTCGGCGCCTTCTGGATCGGCTTGGCTCTCTGGGCCGAGCTCGTGGCCAACCCGGCCGTGGCCGGTATAGCCAAGGCACCTAGCACGGCAGCAGCCACGGTCGCCTCGCTCAACCATGACCTGGGGTGGATCACGCTCGCGTTCGCCATCGTCACCATCTACCTGCTGATCCTGACCAGTCAGGTGAACGTCATCATTTTCCTCGTCTTCCTCGGCCTGTTCGTCACCTTGGTCATCCTGGCCATAGGTAACTTCGACGCCGGCAGTGCACTGCTCCCCACCGGGACCATTAAGATCGGCGGCTATCTCGGCCTGATCACCGCGCTTCTCGCCTTCTACGCCTCGGCGGCGGGCGTCGCCGCCGGCATGGGCGGCAAGCTCCAGTTCCCTGTGGGCAGGGCGCTCATCAGCTAAGCCCAGATCGGATCAGTACGGGGGACCGGGCCAGGTACGGCCCGGTCCCCCGTTTTTTGTGCGGCCGGGTTCTCCTGGGTCATCGCCCCATCCGCGCCGTCGCCGGATAGCGTTAGGCGGCGGATAGCGGCAAGGTGAGGAGGGGCGGGTGCATTCCCCGAACGGGATTCAGGTCGAGCTGTCGGCGCAGGTCGAGCGCGTCAAACGAAGGACGCGCCCCTGGAAGTCGATCATCGCCCTGGTGCTTGCGATCGCCGCCGCGGTCATCTCACACTCGGCCCACCGCCACTCACACAGATTCATCGACACGAGCCCGCTGACCTATGATCTGGTCGCCGCCGGCACGGCGGCGCTGTTCTGCTTCTTCGCGTCGATCGCGACCATCGAGCTCGCTGCGAAGACGAGGGAGTTGCTCGAGCCGAAGGCGGGCACCTCACACGCGGCCATCACCCGGTACGCGATACTGATCGTCGGCTTCTTCACGACCCTTGTCCTTACCCTTGAGCTATTCGGCGTGCCGATCGGACAGCTCGTCTTGGGCGGGGCGCTGACCAGCGTATTCGTCGGCATCGCAGCGCAGCAGGCACTTGGCAACGTGTTCGCGGGCTTGGTGCTGGTCTTCGCCAGGCCGTTCCATGTGGGCGATGCGATCCGACTGCGGGCCGGCGCGCTGGGCGGCACGCTGGACGGCATCGTGACCGATATCGGGATCACCTACGTGCGCTTTGACACCGGCGGCAGCGTGATGTCCATTCCCAACTCGCAGGTGCTTAACGCCGTGGTCGGTCCCATCCCGCCGGCCCCGGAAGCTGAGGTAAACCCTCCGGTGGCCACCGACAGCAGGTCTGGCACCCCGGGTGGTCCGGAGCAGCCGCAGCCCCGCCCGGCGGGGCCGGCCTAGTTCGCGTCGTGCCGAAAGGATTTTCTATCGTGAGCAAGCGGCGCCCGTCCTGCAGATCTTCTGACATGAGACGTTCCGCGCCGCCTGAGCGTCGCCGGGACGCATGCGCACTGGTCCGGGACGGTTGCCAGGCACGGTGCCGGCGGTCATCGGGATCCGCCCGCTGGCGGTCACCGCAGACGACGCCGGTCACCGTGCAGCAGCTCTGATCCCGGCCATGGCGGAGGAAGCCGCCCCGAGGAGCGCTAGCCCTAGGTCGGTGGTGGCGTAGAGCACACTGCGCCCGCTGCGCTGGCGTTCGACTAGGCCGCCGCGGTAAAGCGCGGCGAGATGCTGGGACACAGCGCTGGGGGTGACGCCGAGCTGGCGCGCGAGCGCGGTGGTGGTCGCAGGGGAGCGAAGCATATCAAGCAGCCGGGCACGTACCGTGCCCAAAAGCTCCGCGACCGCGCCGCCGCCCGCCGCCGCGGGAGAGGGCGGCCACGCGGGAAGGGCTTGCCACACGGTCGCCGCGCCGCGCGCCGGGTACACCAGCGTGCTCTGCGTGCTGGTCGACCGGCTCACCGACACGTCCGGCCAGTTGAACACGCTCGGCATGAGCACCAGGCCGTCGGGCGCCAGCAACACGGGTATGACCAGCTCCCCGCCGGCGGGTTCGGAGAGCACCAGCGTGTCCCCGGTCAAGTGCAGGTCCGGGCCGATGTCGCCGAACAGCGCCCGCGCACCCCCGTCGGCCAGCAGCCCGCTCCGGTACGCGATGTCCGCGTCAAGCACGGACGCTATCCGGTCCCAGTGCGGAAGCACCAGACGCTGGTAGCACTCGGTGAGCTCGGCGGCGATCTCTGCGAGTGACTCCACTGGCCGTTCGGCCAGATCAAGAGCGCTGGCCGGCCAGGGGCCGTCAGAAAATACCCGGCCCAGGCTGGCGCGGACGGCGGTAGCGGGCGTGGCGCGGAGCTGGGCCACGGTGTCGGCGAAGGACGGCCGCCGCCCGGCCGGCGCGGGGATGAGGAATTCCGGGAAGTAGGGCAGGCCGGTCAGGGCGAGCGGCCACAGCCGGGGCAGCCGCAGCGGCCGGCGCTCAAGCTCCCGCTGCGCCCACCGCACCCACGGCAGGTTCACGCCCGGCGGACGAGGGTTGCCGAGCAGCCGGACGGCCATGACTGTCTCGCCCAGCGGCGACGTGGTGAACCTGGTCGCGGCCAGGTCCGCTACGTCCAGCTTCATCACGTACCGCATGCACCGCCGCCTGACTATTTAGTGTGGTCCTTAATCATGGTAAGCCGGGCGTCCGGCCGCGATGCTGACCGACATGGCACTCACCACGGCACGGCAGCGGACTCCCCTCGGCCCGGCGTACTGGCGTCTGTGGTGGGCCAGCGCGGTCAGCACCACCGGCGACGGCGTCCTGGTGGCCGCGCTGCCGCTGCTGGCCGTCACGATCACCAGGAATCCGCTGATGATCTCGCTGGTGACCGCTGCGGAGTTCCTGCCCTGGCTGCTGCTTTCGCTCCCGGTCGGCGTTCTGGTGGACCGGCACGACCGGGCGACGCTCATGCGGCGCGCCCAGGTCCTGCAAGGCAGCGTCATCGCCGTCCTCGCGGTCCTTGTCCTC
>PMST01000173.1 GCA_003168295.1 Actinomycetota bacterium | reverse complement strand
CGGCCTTCTTCTTCTCGGCCTTTTTCTCGGCCCGCTCCGCGAACTCCTGAGCGATCCGGCCGACATCGGGGAAGCTGAACGACAGTTCCTCAGCCGCCAGCGCGTACGGCAGCACGCGGGCGGCAGCGGCGGTCAGGTGCAGGTTGATCGCGCGCTTGGTGTCCTGCAGCGGCTGAGCCGGCAGCTCCGCCAGCCGGTGCGCGAAGGCCAGGGCCTCGGGCATCAGCTGATCGGCGGTGAAGACCCGGTTAGCCAGGCCGAGGTTCAGCGCGTCCTTCGCGTAGATGCGGTCGCCGGTAAAGAGGTACTCCTTGGCCCGCAGGATGCTCATCATGGCCGGCCAGGTCACCGAGCCGCCGTCCGCCGCGACCAGCCCCATGGCCACGTGCGGGTCAGCCATGAAGGCCGTGTCCGCCATGTAGACGATGTCGCACATCACCGCGACGCTCGCGCCCAGCCCGACCGCGGGCCCGTTGACCGCGGCGATCACCGGCAGGTGGAACCGCAGCATCTCGGTGACCATGCGGCCCGCCTCGCGGAAGCCAGCCCGCCGGTGATCGGCGTTCGTGAGCGTCTCCAGGAAACCGGGGACGTCCCCGCCCGCGCTGAACGCCCGGCCCGCTCCGGTCAGGACCACGACCCGCGCGTCCCAGTCGCCGCTGAGCTGCTGCCAGACCGAGGCCAGCGCATTATGCAGATCGTGGGACATCGCATTCAGCGTGTCGGGCTTGTTCAGCGTGACGATGCGCACTGGCCCGTCAGAGTCGACAGTGAGAATCGGGGCTTCGGCCATATCTGAGTGGTTCCTTCGCTGGTTGATGGTGGCTGGCAGGTGCGAGTGATCAATGTCCGGTGTAGTGAGCGGCCCGGCGTTCCGCGAACGCGCTGCGGCCCTCGCGCGCATCCTCCGTGGCTGACGACAGGCCCTGCGCGGCTCGCTCGGTGAACAGGGTCGCGCCGAGGTCAAGGTCGAAGGACTGAGCGAGCATCTGCTTCAGCAGTCCCAGGGTCGCGGTGGGCATGGCCGCGAGGTCGCTCGCGGCCGTCGCGGCCGCCTGCTGCAGATCAGCCGGAGCCACTGACTCCGAGATCAGGCCGATCGAGACGGCCCGGTCCCCGCTCAGGGCGCGTCCGCGGATGAGGAAATCCTTGGTCCGCGCCATGCCGATGATGCGCGGCAGGAGGAAGGCGATGCCGCCGTCCGGCACGATCGCACGCTGGACGAAGGCCGGCACGAACGACGCGTCCGAAGCCGCGATGCACACGTCGGCGCCCAGGGCGAGCGTGAGCCCGATGCCGGCCGCGACACCGTGCACCGCGCTGACGATCGGCACCGGGCAGTCCAGGAACGAGCGGATGACCTTGTGCGTCGACAGGCGCATCATCCGGGTGGTCTCCAGGCCAGGTGCGGCCGGTTCCGAGTCTTTCAGGTCCGCGCCTGAGCAGAAGCCGCGGCCTGCGCCCGACAGCAGGATGGCGCGGACGCCATCGCCCTCGGCGGCGTCGAAGATGTCCGCGAGCCGGTCGCGCAGCGCCGGGTTGATCGCGTTATAGGACGCGGGACGATTCAGGGTGACGCGCAGCACGTCCGCCTGCCGGTCGAGGAGAACGATATCCTCACTCACGAGACCCGCTCGATGATCATCGCCATACCCTGGCCGCCTCCGATGCACAGCGTCGCCAGGCCGAGTGACCCGTCCCTGGCCTGGAGCCCGTTGAGAAGCGTGGTCACCATGCGCACGCCGGTCATGCCGAAGGGATGACCGAGGGCGATGGCGCCGCCGAACGGGTTGAGCTGCCCGGCAATATCAATGCCGAGCTCACGGCAGACAGGCAGGACCTGCGCCGCGAACGCCTCATTTACCTCGACCACGTCGATGTCGGTGATCGTCATCGACAGCCGCTTCAGCAGGCCTCGGGTGGCCTCGATCGGGCCGAGGCCCATGGCTTCGGGTGCCAGTCCGGTGACATGGCTGCCGAGCACCCGGGCGCGGGGCGCAGCGCCCAGCTCAGCGGCCCGGTCAGCGGACATCACCAGGGCCGCGGCGGCTCCGTCGTTCATCGGGCAGGCGTTGCCCGCGGTGACGCGTCCGCCGTCGCCCTGGACTGGCGTCAGCGCAGCCAGCTTCGCCAGCGTCGTTCCCGGGCGTGGCCCGTCGTCACGCTCGACGACGGTGCCGCCCACGGGTACCGGCAGGATTTCCCGGGCGAACGACCCGTCGTCGCGGGCGGCCACCGCCCGGCTCTGCGAGAGCAGGGCGAACTCGTCCATGTCCTGGCGCGAGACCCCGTACTGGACCGCGACACGCTCGGCCGTCTCGATCATGGCGATGTACATATCGCTGACAAAGTCCGGGCGGCTGCGGTCGGCCAGCCGCGGGTTGAGATCACGGGCCTCGAACGCGCTGCCGCGGCGGGTGACGCTCTCGACGCCCGACACGATGAACGTGTCGCCCTCGCCGGCCTGGACGGCGTGATGCGCCATGCGCAGGGCCTGGAGCGAGGACGCGCAGAACCGGTTCACCGTCGTGCCCGGCACGGTGTTGGGCAGCCCGGCCAGCTGCCCGACGATGCGCCCGAGGTTGTACGCCTGCTCCCCGGCCGCCGTCGACACGCCGCAGATGACGTCGTCCACGCTGGCCCGCGGCACTTCCGGATGGCGCCGGAGCAGTTCGTCGACGACGAGCGCGGCCATGTCGTCGGGCCGCACGTCCACCAGGCTGCCCTTGTGGGCGCGCCCGATCGGCGTGCGCAGCGCGTCGACGATAACGGTCTCGGTCATGATGATGTCCCCGCCTGTCCTGCCGTAGTGCTCATGCGAGCCTGCTCGACAACGCCGGGCAGCTTCCGCCGGACGATCTTGCCCGACGCGGTCCGCGGGATCTCCTCGACGAAGGCCACCGACGCCAGCCGCTTGTACGCCGACATCCGGTCGGCGACGAAGGCCTGGAACTCCTCCGGTGTCGTGGCCGAGCCAGGGCGCCGTACGATCGCCACCGCCGGCCGGTGGCCCGTCTTCTCGTCCGGCACCGGGTAGACGCCGCAGTCGTCGACGTCCGGATGAGCGAACAGGGTCCGCTCGATCTCGACCGGGGAGACCGAGAATCCCGACACCTTGATCATTTCCTTAGCCCGGTCGACGAGGTACAGGAAGCCGTCCTCGTCGACGAAACCGACGTCGCCGGTCCGCAGCCAGTCGCCGACATAGACGTCCGCATCGGACTCGGGCGGGAGATACCCCAGCATCGTCTGGGGAGAGCGCACCCACAGCTCGCCCGGCGTTCCGGGCGGCGCGTCCTGACCGTCCTCGCCGACGAACCGGTAGCGGACGTCCGGACTCATCAGGCCCGGAGAGTCGAGCCGCCACCGGTCCGGCTCCGCCACGGGGTTGGCGGCGAGCTGGCCCTCCTCGCTCGTGCCGTAAACGTGCAGCCACCGGACGCCGGTCCGCCGGGTCACGGCCGCGGCGACGTCCTTGCTGATCGGGGTCGCGCCCCAGACCAGGTAACGGAGCGACGACAGGTCGAAGTCCTCCAGGTGAGGATGCGCCGCCATCGCGACGGCGATGGGCGCCGCGGCCATGGCGATCGTGATGCCGCTGCTCTGGATGTCCGCCAGCATGACGTCGAGGTTGAACCGCTGGAAGAACGAGATCCGGGCCTGCGCGGCGAAACAGGCCAGGGTGTTGCACATGCCGAAGATCGTGCAGGCCGGCATGAAGAACTGGACCCGGTCATCGGGACCGATCCCGGCCTGCCAGATCCACTGCGCGACGATGGCAGAAATCGAGCGGTGGCTGTGACGAACGGCCTTAGGAAGCCCGGTCGTACCCGAGCTGAAGAGCAGGAAAGCCTCGTCTTCCGGGCCGGTGACGACGGCCACCCGGTCCGTCGAGCGGCTGCGGGAGTCCGCGGCGATACTGGTCCACTGCGAACCCGCACCGTCGTCAACGCACAGCCGCAGGGCCGGGGTCTCATACTCCTCGAGCGTCCCGGCGCTCAGCGTCTCGGCGATGATGCAGTCCGGAGTGGTCAGGTCCAGCGCAT
>PMST01000221.1 GCA_003168295.1 Actinomycetota bacterium | reverse complement strand
GAGCCGCTGCGGGAGGTGCTCGAGCCCACCTACGGCCTGATCGTCTACCAGGAGCAGGTGCAGAAGGCCGCCCAGATCCTGGCCGGGTACACGCTGGGCCAGGCGGACCTGCTCCGCCGCGCGATGGGCAAGAAGAAAAAGGAGATCCTGGACAAGGAGTTCGTTCCGTTCCAGCGGGGCTGCCGCGAACGCGGGTACTCCGATAAGGCGATCCAGGCCGTCTGGGATGTCCTCGTGCCGTTCTCCGGGTACGCGTTCAACAAGGCGCACACCGCCGCCTACGGCCTGATCGCCTACTGGACCGCCTACCTGAAGGCGAACTATCCCGCCGAGTACATGGCCGCGCTGCTCACCTCGGTCGGCGATGACAAGGACAAATCAGCGCTATACCTCAGCGAGTGCCGCCGGATGGGCATTAAGGTGCTGCCGCCCGACGTCAACGAGTCGATAGCGACGTTCGCGCCAGTCGGGCAGGACATCAGGTTCGGCCTGGCCGCGATCCGCAACGTGGGCACCAACGTGGTCGAGGCGATCATCGCGGCCCGCAAGTCCAAGGGCGGGTTCACTCACTTCGCCGATTTCCTGCGCAAGGTCCCGCTGGTGGTGTGCAACAAGCGGGTGATCGAGTCGCTGGTCAAGGCGGGCGCGTTCGACTCGTTCGGGGATCCGCGCAAGGGCCTGGTGCTGGTGCACGAGCAGGCCGTCGACGCCGTGATCGACATCAAGCGCAACGAGGCGATCGGGCAGGACTCCCTGTTCGGCGGCGACGCCGAGGCGGAGGCGGTCTTCGACGTGCCCGTCCCGGCGGGAGAGTGGGACAAGTCCACGCTGCTGAACTTCGAGCGCGAGATGCTCGGGCTCTACGTCTCCGACCACCCGCTGTTCGGCGTCGAGCACATCATCGCCAGGGAAAGCGACTGCTCGCTGGCCGAACTGATGGCCGACGAAACCGAGCGGCCCCGCGGCGGCGAGCGATCAGACGCGCAGATCGTCAAGATCGGCGGCATCTTGTCCGGGGTGCAGCGCAAGGTGACCAAGCAGGGCAACCAGTGGGCCGCGGCCACCCTCGAGGACCTGGCCGGAGCCATCGAGGTGCTGTTCTTCCCGCAGACCTACCAGTTGTACGCCACCTCCATCACCGAGGATGCGGTGGTGGTGGTGAAGGGCAAAGTGGACCGCAGGGACGACGCACCCAAGCTGATCGCGATGGACCTGACCATCCCCGACCTGTCGCTCGACGACTCGGGGCCGTTCGTGGTCTCGATGCCGGTGGCCAGGTGCGTCCCGCCGGTGGTGGAGCGGCTCAGGGAGGTGCTGTGCACCCATCCCGGGCCGACCGAGGTGCACCTTAAGCTGCGCGGCCACGAGCGCACGACGGTGGTACGCCTAGACGACAAGCTCCGAGTAGCCGCCTCGCCCGCCCTGATCGGCGATCTGAAGCAGCTACTCGGACCTGCCTGCGTGAGCTAGCCCGTCCTCGGCGGGCTCCTGACTAGACCTCGGGTGACTAGACCTTCGGGCCGATGAGCTGGTCGAGGAAGGCACGGTACATGCGCAGCGTCTCGCGCAGCGTCTCGGTGTCAGCCTCGCTGCCCCCGCCCCAGCGGTCGTGCAGCGAGCGCTGGCGCTCCTGGATGGCCTGCTGGCGCTCCTGGATGGCCCGCTGGCGCTCGGCGATGGCGGCTTCCAGCTTGGCGGTCACCTGCGAGACGACCTCGGCGGCCTCTGTCACCGAGGCCTGAGGGTCATCGACGAACCTGAACTGGATCTGCTGCCACTGCGCGGTGAAATCCGCCGCGTCCGGCAGCAGCTTCCCGAGGGCCAGGTCCCCGAGGTCGTCCAGCGTGTCGGCCGCATCGCCGGGGCGCATCTCCTGCGCGGGAACGCTGGCCTGCCGTCCGGTATGGCCGGCGGCCTCGGTGACCGCGGCGTCCTCCGCCGTCGGCGTCACCGGGACATCGGAGATGGTCGCGGCGCCCGCCTGGTCCTGGTAACGAGCCGAGCCGTTACCCGCGGCCGTGCTCCCGTTACCGGCTTCCATGCTCCCGGCCGAGACGCCCGCACCGGTGTCGTACATGTCCGGGTCGGTCCTGTCGGGATCCTGGGCCACAGGGAGGTCCGCGTTGGGGACGTCGGGGCTCGTCTGAGCGGACACTTCGTCCGGATCGGCCAGCGGGTCCGTGCCCGCGTCGGTGACGGGTACATCCGGGTTGGTCACCGCGACCACCTGGTCCTGTCCCGTCATCGGGGCCCGCGATTCGTCCCAGTAGTCGCCCACCCGGTCGCCAGTACCAGTCGCGACGGCACCCTCGTCGCGGCGAGTCGGCCATGGCTGGGTGCCCTGGTGCGGCACGACGTCCGGGTCTGCGGCCACGTCCGGCCCTGGCTCAACGGCCGACCTTGAGTCCAGATCCGACTCGGCGGCCGTGCCGGAGCCGGCGTCGGCTGGCGTGGTCACACCCGCTTGATCCGCAGGCACCGGGTCCTCGTCGAGCTCGTCCTGGTCCGTCCTGTCCCCGCGAAGGGCCGAGGCTACCTTCTGGAAGCGGGTCATCGGCTTATCCTGGTCGTCCGCGTACTCGTCGTTCTCGTCCTCGACCACGTCACCGCGGACGCCGTAGCCGGCGCCCTGCGCCTGGCCGTACTGATCCTGCGTCATAACGAGTTACCTTCCATCAGTCCATCAGTGCTATCGCGGCGTATCCGCGGTCCGGTCGCTGGTCTCCACGGGCTGGTCGCGGTCCTCTTCGATAAGGTCGCGGTCCCCTGTGGTCACTTCGCTGTTCTCCAGGGAACGTTCGCGGATCTCCGCCACGCGGTCGCGCTCAGCGTTTCCCTCGCCGCCGCGCAGGCCGGTCAGGTCCTCGAACAGGGCGCGATAGCGGATCATGGCCTCCCTGAGTTCCTCAGTAGTGGCCGTCTCCGTCTTTAGTTCGGTCGTCTGGCGGTAACCGGCAAGCGAGCGCGCGTGGTAGACCGTCAGGGCCTCCATGCTGGCGTTCCTGTCGTCGGCGGGGTACCCCCGGTCTCGCATGACGTTCCAGATCAGGGTGCCCGCCGCCGAAACCGCCTCGGCCGGGGCGTCAACGAACCGCTCTTGCACCGCCGTCCAGTCGCCGCTGTAGCTGGCCTGCTGGTCGGGCGAAAGCTCATGAATGTTAAGGGCCTCAACCCGCCGCTGCCTGGCGGTCAGCTCGGCGTCCGCCTTCTTCTTGCTGCCTAGCTCCTGCGCCAGGCGGTCATACTCGGGGCCGAACTGGCGGCGCATCCGTGCCCGCCTTAGTTCTGCCGAGGCGACCACTATTGCTGCCACCACGACGATGACGGCGATGATGATGCCTATGATTGCTCCGGTCGACATGATGACCTCCGTGAGGTGTCGGAACCGCACACCCAACTCCCCCCGTTAGGTCGCCCTAAACGACCCATAACTCCCATACCGCCGGCGATGTGGCTCCGCCGCCGAGAAATCTCGCCCTGCCGGACCCCCACCCCCCGCACCCCCGGCATGCCCACCCCCCGCGCCGTCACATGCTCTGTACCGCAGCCTTCCGCAGCCATCCGCCCCTCGACTCCGACCTCAGCCATCTCACGGGGCTCGTTAATCCCATCCCAATCCTCATTCACATCCGTTAGGAAAGTTCGTGGTGGATCCGCGCTTGGCGGTGGATCTGGTGCCCGGGGGGCCAGGGTGTCCTCCTCCGGCCGGGTCCGAGGGAGGGGCGGCGCACGCAGCGCGGCGGGGTTCTGACGCGCCGGACTGACGGGCGGCAGAGGGCGGCTCGCTGATCGATGCCCTGCCTCTTCGGGTCATTGCCGTCCGGGTTCTTTAGGTCCGGTGCTACCGGTGCCACTATGGGCGGATGGCTACATCACGGGTGGCGAGGCGGCGCTCTTTGCCGGTCACCTTCCTGCTTGTCAGCATCTTCTGCGTCACGGGCCTGACGTCGTGCTCGAACTCTCCGGCCGCTGCCGCGACCGTCTGGCTCTGCCGTCCCGGGCTCGCGCATGATCCGTGCACGGCATCTCTCGAAACGACGGTGGTTAACGGCACTGGGAGCAAGCGGGTTGTCGACTACGAACCGGCGAGCCATCCTGCCATCGACTGCTTTTACGTGTATCCCCTTGTCAGTCTCCAGACGACCCCGAATACCACGCTCCGCATCGATCCCCAGGAGACCGCGATCGCGGAGCTTGAGGCGTCGCCTTTCTCCCGCGTCTGCCGTGTCTTCGCCCCGATGTACCAGCAGGTCACGTTCAGTTCCGTCAGCAGCCAGCAGGCTCAGCAGGCTCAGCAGGTCGCCTATGCCAGCGTGCTGGCCGCATGGCGCGATTATCTGGCGCACTACAACGACGGCCGCGGAGTTGTCCTTATCGGGCATTCCGAGGGCGCCGACGAACTCGACCAGCTCATCTCCGGGCAGATCGACAATGATGCCAGCGTCCGGCGGCTCCTCGTCTCGGCCATTCTGACCGGCGCAAACCTTACGGTCGGCGCGGACGGTACCGGGCCGTTCAGCGAGATCGGCGTGTGCCGTTCCGCTTCCCAGACGGGGTGCGTGGCGGCCTACAACGCCTTCTTCCAGCCGCCGCCATCCGATGCGCTGTTCGGCCGGCCTGATCCCACGGTCCTGAACGGCATCGCGCAACAGGAGGTTTGCACGAACCCGGCTGCGCTCGCGGGAGGAACGGGAACGCTCGTGTCTGCGTACCGGGTCCAGCTTCCCACCCAGGAGGTGGCCGGCAGCGCGACGGACGGAATCCTCGAGTACTATCCCGCCGTATCGACGCCCTGGATCCAGTTCGACGATCAGTACAGCGCCAGCTGCGTCAAAAGCGACGGAGCCAACGTGCTCATGGTGACGCAGATCCACGACGGCTCCCTTCTCACCGCGGCTCCTAACCCAGCCTGGGGACTGCACGTCGACGATCCGAATCTCGCGCTCGGCAACCTCGTTGACCTTGTGCAATCTGAGACGGCCGCCTACATCAGCGCGCACCGGCCTCCCGCGTGAACCCGGGCCCGACGAAGTGACCGGCGCACGCAGTGCGCCGGGGCGATAACACACGCATCACAGCTGGAGCGTGGCTTCGATGGTCAGCCGACGCGCGGGCCGGACATCTTCATACTTGGCATGTGGCAGGGGCAAACCGGATCCGCACAGCGCCCGCACGGGCGGGCGCTCCGTGCAGACTGGCGGGACCCGTCAACCTCATCCTCACCTGCTAGCTCATGTATTCCAAATGACTTGATTTACCTGGGAGCATTTTGGCTTTCGGGTGGATTTTTGGTACGGGGATGCACAAAAAACGCCCCGGAGCCCAAATACTCCCGACATCGCGCACCGCAGAGCGCTCGTGCCCCACGGCACACAGCGACCTACCCGCCCGAGAATGACCTCTCAGGACCATCATGACCAGTACCCGGCACGTGCTTGCCTGACGGCGCCAGGCGCCAAGAGCTGCTTGCCGCCAGCAACGTTGATCAGAGCTGGATCGTCGCTTCGATCCTGAGCCGTCGGCCGGAGGAGATGTGGTCACACTTGGCATGCGGCACTGGAGTACCCCGATCGACCGCGGAGCCCGCATCCACCACACCAGGCGAGCCTCCAAACGACCACCGTGGCACCGGTAACCCCTCCTGGCTCAGCCGCCTCGCCCCGGGACCGTTTACCCGGGAGGATTGGGGCCCATGGGAGGTTTTGGTGGGCGCAGGGTTATAGTGCCCCACTCCTCCCGCAAGCCCGAATACTCCCCGATCTTGACGCCGGGTGGACGGAGCGACCGCTGCCAGCGGCATCGTGGCCTCAATGGCCAGCCGACGGTCGAGGCGGATACCTTCGGACTTGAGCCCAAGTGCGCGGGAGTACCTCCGATCGACCGCGGAACCCGGATCCATCGCCATCTTGAGGGGGAGAACGTACCTGGGGTCACTCGCGCGACCGCATCCGCCGATCGTGGGGTCGGCTGATGCGGGGTCGGCTGATCCAGAGTCAACAGCGGTCCAAGGGTCGTGGTCATCGGTTCACCCGGAGGTCCGCCAGGTACGATCGTGCGGAAGCGATCCGGCGACGAGGGAGGACTGACGAAGGAGCGACTTGTCGCCTTCGTGGCGGCGCTCGCGGGCAGTGCGCTGCTCGGCATCGTGGCCGGCCTCATCTGGGCGGCGGTGGCGCCGCGGGCGGTTTTGCAGGAGGTCGCGCGCGGCGAAGCTGGGGTCGTGAACGCCGAGAGCAGTGCGTATATCGTCGCCGACGCCTGGTTCTGCCTGATCGCCGTCATCGGGGGACTTATCACCGGCATCCTCGGCTACCGCTTCCTGGTGCGCCGGACAGGCTGGACCGCGGCGGCCGGACTTGTACTCGGCGCGGTCGCGGCCGCTCTGCTCGCGCTGTGGATCGGTGAGAATATCGGGCTGGGGACCTACAACCACCTGCTCGCGACGAGCAAGAACGGCGCCTTGTTCCACGAGTCGCTGGCCCTCGGAGCCAAAAGCGCGCTCGCGTTCTGGCCGCTGCTCACCTCGGCCGTGATCATGCTGGCCGAAAGCGGCGCCCGCCGGTCCGCCGCGGCCGCGGGACCCGCCAACGCCGATGCGTCCGGCATGTGGACAAGCGGTCCGGCGGGAGAGCACTCTCCGTAGACTGGGCCAGTGATTTCTCGTATCGACCTGCGCGGGCGCGGACCGGGCAGCCTCAGCCGTACCGCCTTGGCCGGCGTCCTGCCGCGCGCCGCGACCGACGTCGAGGCCGCCCTGGACCAGGTTCGCCCCGTCTGCGAGGACGTCAGGCGCCGCGGCGCCGCGGCCGTCCGCGAATACACCGCCCGTTTCGACGGCGTGGACCTGGCCGCGACCCCGGTGCCCCGGGACGCCCTGGACGCCGCGCTCGCCGGGCTCGACCCCCAGGTAAGAGCCGCCCTGACCGAAGCGGTCAGGCGGACCAGGCGAGTACACGGTGCGCAGCTTCCCGGCGAGACCGTTACCCAGGTCACGGACGGGCTTACCGTCACCGGGCGCTTCGTCCCGGTCCGGCGAGCCGGGGTCTACGTGCCGGGCGGGCTGGTGGCTTACCCGTCCTCGGTGGTGATGAACATCGTCCCAGCGCAGGTCGCGGGCGTCGGCTCGATCGCCGTGGCGTCGCCGCCGCAGGTCCGGTACGGCGGGCTGCCGCACCCGTCGGTGCTGGCCGCCTGCGCGTTGCTCGGGGTGACCGAGGTACACGCGGCGGGCGGCGCGCAGGCGCTGGCGATGTTCGCTTACGGCACGTCGGACTGCCCGCCGGTGGACGTCATCACCGGGCCGGGCAACGTCTACGTGGCCGCCGCCAAGCGGGTGCTGCGCGGTGTCGTCGGCACCGACGGCGAAGCCGGCCCCACCGAGGTGGCGATCATCGCCGATGACACCGCGAACCCGGCCCACGTCGCCGCGGACCTGGTCGCGCAGGCCGAGCATGACGAGCTCGCGGCCTGCCTGCTCATCACCTCAGATGCTGACCTGGCCGGACGCGTCGACGCCGAGCTCGGCCGGCAGGTGCCGGCCACCCGGCATGCCGAACGCGTGGGAAAGGCCCTGGCGGGCCAGTCCGCATGCGTCATCGTCGATGACATGGACGCCGCGCTCGCCGTGAGCGACGCGTGGGCGCCCGAGCACCTGGAGATCCAGGCGCGTGACGCGGGCAAGCTGGCGGCCCGGATCACCAACGCGGGCGCGGTCTTCGCCGGCCCGTACTCCCCGGTATCGCTCGGGGACTACCTAGCCGGCTCGAACCACGTGCTGCCGACCGGGGGGACCGCCCGGCACACCAGCGGCCTTTCCGTGTTCCCCTTCCTGCGGCTGGTGAACGTGGTGGAGTGCGATCGCGAGGCCCTCGCCGCTACCGCGCCGCTGATCGACGCGCTCGGTGGCGCCGAAGACCTGGCCGCGCACGTGGCGGCGGTCCGCATCCGGGTACCACGGGCCGGCGAGGAGGCTTGATGGGCGCCGCAGCACTGCCCGTTCGGGATGATCTGAAAGACCTGCATCCGTACGGTGCGCCGCAGATCGACGTGCCGGTGCGGCTGAACACCAACGAGAATCCCTATCCGCCTAGTCCGCGCATGGTCCGGGCGATCGCAGACGCGGTGGCGCAGGCGGCCGCGACCCTGAACAGGTACCCCGACCGGGACGCGGTCGAGCTGCGCAAGGATCTGGCTGACTACCTCGGGCACGGCCTGACCGGCCGCCACCTGTGGGCCGCCAACGGGTCGAACGAGGTCATCCAGCAGCTGCTGCAGGCCTTCGGGGGGCCGGGCCGGCTGGCGCTCGGCTTTGACCCCGGCTACTCCATGCACTCCCTGATCGCCCGGGTGACCTGCACCGGATGGGTAGCCGCGGACCGGGACGAGGACTTCGGCCTGGACCCGGACCGGGCCGCGCGCGCCGTGGCCGGCGCGCAGCCGAGCCTGGTCTTCCTGACCTCGCCGAACAACCCGACGGGTACGGCTGCCCCGATGGACGTGATCGAGGCCGTGTGTGACGCCGCCCCCGGCATCGTGGTGGTAGACGAGGCGTACGCGGAGTTCGCCCGCGAGGGCACGCTCAGTGCGCTCAGCCTGCTCCCGCGCTACCCGGGGCTGGTGGTCACCCGGACGATGTCTAAGGCGTTCGCCATGGCCGGCGCCAGGATCGGGTACCTGGCGGCCGCGCCCGAGCTGGTGGAAAAGCTGCTCCTCGTGCGGCTGCCGTACCACCTGTCCGCCGTCACCCAGGCAGTCGCCCGCGCCGCCCTCGCCCTAGCCGACGAGCCGCTGGCCACCGTGACACATCTTCGGGCCGAACGGGACGACCTCGTGCGCTGGCTCAGGCAGCGAGGGCTCGACGTGGCCGACTCCGACGCGAACTTCGTGCTGTTCGGCCAGTTCGAGTCGCGGCGGGACGTCTGGCAGGGCCTGCTCGACCGCGGTGTGCTCGTACGTGAGGTCGGCCCGCCGCGCTGGCTGCGGGTCACGGTAGGGACGTCGCAGGAAATGACGGCGTTCCGTTCGGCGCTTGATGAGGTGCTCAGCTCTTGAACCGGGTGGCACGGGTGGAGCGGCTCACCCACGAGACGCAGATCATGGTGGAGCTCGACCTGGACGGCATCGGGGTGGTCGAGGTCAGCACCGGCGTCCCGTTCTTCGACCACATGCTCGCTCAGCTGGGCAAGCACGGCGGCCTCGACCTGACCGTGCGGGCCAAGGGCGACACCGAGATCGACTCGCATCACACCGTGGAGGACACCGCCATCACGCTCGGCCAGGCGCTGAAGGAAGCCCTCGGCGACAAGAGCGGCATCGCCCGGTTCGGTGACGCCCTGATCCCGCTGGACGAGACGCTGGTGCAGGCGGCGGTGGACCTGTCCGGACGGCCCTACGTCGTGCATCACGAGCCGGATGGCATGGCCCCCCTGATCGGCAGCTATGACACCACGCTGACCAGGCACATCTTCGAGTCGCTCGCGTTCTCCGCCGGGATCTGCCTGCACGTGCGGGTGATCGAGGGCCGGAACCCGCACCACATCGTGGAGGCTCAGTTCAAGGCGGTCGCGCGGGCGCTGCGCACGGCGGCCGCCCCGGACCCCCGGGCCGGCGGCATCCCGAGCACGAAAGGCGTGCTCTAGTAATGAGGCGAGCGGGAAACACCCCGCGGGTGGTCGTGCTCGACTACGGGTCGGGGAACCTGCGCTCGGCCCAGCGGGCGCTGGAGCGGGTCGGCGCCAGCGTCGAGGTCACCGCTGACCCCGACGCCGTGCTGGAATGCGACGGGCTCGCCGTTCCCGGCGTCGGTGCGTTCGCGGCCTGCATGTCCGGGCTGCGGGCCGTCGGCGGCGACAAGCTCATCACCCGGCGGATCGAGCTCGGCCGCCCGGTGCTGGGAATCTGCGTGGGAATGCAGGTCCTGTTCGCCGCCAGCGCGGAAGCGCCGGGGGGGTCCGGGGGGGTAGTCCCCCCGGGGAAAGNNGTGGAGCGGCTCGACGCCGGCGTGCTGCCGCATATGGGCTGGAACACGGTTTCGCCGCCGCCAGGATCGGTCCTGTTCGCGGGGATCTCGCCGGGAACCCGGTTCTACTTCGTGCACTCCTACGCGCTCCGGTCGCCCGGCGCCCGCGAGCTCGCCGANNTTCCACCCGGAGAAGTCCGGCGATGCCGGCGCCGCGCTGCTGTCCAACTGGCTGGAGAAGCTGTGACCTCCTGGAGCTCCCGTGACTGATCTAGCCGCGCTGACCTTGCTGCCCGCGGTCGACGTCACCGACGGGCATGCGGTCCAGCTCGTCCAGGGCGTGGCGGGCAGCGGGAGCAGCTACGGCGACCCGATGGAGGCCGCCCTGGCCTGGCAGCGGGCCGGTGCTTCCTGGATCCACCTCGTGGATCTGGATGCCGCGTTCGGCCGTGGGTCGAACGCGGACCTGCTCGCGGACGTGGTAAGCCACCTGGACGTCTGCGTCGAGTTGTCCGGCGGCATCAGGGACGACGAGTCGCTGGCTCGCGCGCTCGGCACCGGGTGCACCAGGGTCAACATCGGCACGGCGGCGCTGGAGAACCCGGACTGGGTGCGCTCGGTGATCGCCCGGCACTCCGACCGGGTCGCGGTAGGCCTCGACGTCAGGGGCACCCGGCTCGCCGCCCGCGGCTGGACCGCCGAAGGCGGTGAGCTCTTCGAGACCCTCGACCGGCTGAACGCCGAAGGCTGCGCCAGGTACGTGGTGACCGACGTGCTCAAGGACGGCATGCTGCGCGGTCCCAACCTGGCCCTGCTCCGTGACGTGTGCGCGCGCACCTCGGCACCGGTGGTGGCCAGCGGGGGAGTGTCCAGCCTGGCCGACCTGCGCGCGATCGCCTCGCTCGTCCCGCTGGGCGTGGAGGGCGCGATCGTCGGCACCGCCCTCTACGAAGGCGCGTTCACCCTGGAAGAAGCCCTGGCCGAGGTCAGGAAGATATGACGGTCGCGGTCCGGGTTATCCCCTGCCTGGATGTGGACGGCGGCCGGGTGGTCAAGGGGGTGAACTTCCGCGAGCTTCGGGACGCGGGCGATCCGGTGGAGCTGGCGGCCTTCTATGACGCTGAAGGCGCCGACGAGCTGACCTTCCTGGATATCACCGCCTCAAGCGGCGGCCGGGACACGATGTACGACGTGGTGCGGCGTACCGCTGAGCAGGTATTCATCCCGCTGACCGTAGGCGGCGGCGTGCGCAGCGTGGCTGACGTAGACCGGCTGCTGCGGGCCGGGGCGGATAAGGTCTCGCTCAACACCGCCGCCATCGCCCGGCCCGACCTGCTAGCCGAAGCGGCCGAGCGATTCGGGTCCCAGTGCGTGGTGCTATCCGTAGACGCGCGCCGGCTGGCGGGCCCCGAAGGGGCCCCCAGGGGGGAACGGGGGGGCGGGAGCCCCTCCGTGATCGGGGGGTTCCGGGGGGTCGTCCCCCCGGGCCAACACAGCGGCTTCGAGGTGACCACGCACGGCGGCCGGGTCGGCACCGGCATCGACGCGGTCAGCTGGGCGCGGCAGGCCACCGAACTCGGCGCGGGCGAGATCCTGCTGAACTCGATGGACGCGGACGGCACCACCGTCGGCTTCGACCTGGAGCTGATCCGGGCCGTGCGCGACGTGGTCACCGTCCCGGTAATCGCGAGCGGCGGGGCCGGGACGCTGGCGCACTTCGCACCAGCCGTCGACGCCGGAGCGGACGCGGTCCTGGCCGCGAGCGTCTTTCACTTCGGCACCCTGCGCATCACCGAAGTCAAAACCGCCCTCCGCGCCGCCGGCCACCCCGTCCGCTGACGGGCATCCCCCATAGGAAAGCCGCTAGTTGCCTATGCCGACGGCGCCCGAGGTGTCGGGGGCGGCGGTGCTGGCGGTCGCCATCGCGGCACCTACGATGCCGGCGTCATTGAGCAGGGCCGCGGGCACGATGCGGGCGCTGATGCCGGTCAGCCGCGGCACCCACTTCTCCGACTGCTTGCTGATGCCGCCGCCGACGATGATCAAGTCCGGCGCGAGCACCGCCTCTACGTGCTGGAGATACTCATCGACGCGCCCGGCCCACTTGCCCCAGCTCAGATCGTGCAGCTCCTTGGCATGCTCGGACGCGCGGGTCTCGGCGTCCTCACCGTGGATCTCGACGTGCCCGAACTCCGTGTTCGGCACCAGCATGCCCTTCGTAAACAGGGCGCTGCCGATCCCGGTCCCGAAGGTCAGCATCAGCACGGTGCCCTCGTTGCCCATCCCCGCGCCGAAGGTCATCTCGGCGACGCCGGCCGCGTCGGCGTCATTCAGCACCCGGACCGGGTTGCCGGCGGCCTTGCCGAACAGCGCGCCTGCGTCCACTCCGATCCAGGCTGGGTCGAGGTTGGCGGCGGTCCTGATCACGCCGTCGATCACCACTCCCGGGAAGGTGACGCCGACCGGCCCTGACCACTTGAACGAGGTGGTGAGCTGCTTCACCACATCCGCGATCGCGTCGGGCAGGGCCGGGCGCGGCGTAGCGATCTTCTGCCGGTCGGCGAGGAGCTTTCCCGTGGCCACGTCGACGGGCGCTGCCTTGATCCCGCTGCCACCGATGTCAATGCCGAGTGCATGCATGGCCCCAGCGTAATGGCACGCCTTATCTGACGCTCGCTCGCCGGCCGGCGGGGGCGAAAGTCGGGTAATATCGCGAGAGAGGACAGATCCTCAGGTGCTAGACCCGGGGGCTGGGGCCTGAGGCGGCTCCTTGTCGAGAGAGGAAGCTGCGGATGCGCTGGTTCAAGGTGGCCGCCGTCGGAGTCGGCATTCTGATCGCACTCATCATCGGCTGGGCCGTGGTCGGTTTCGTCCTGCACGCGGTGGAGTTCCTGGTGATCGCCGCGCTGGTGGTAGGCGCAGTCGCCGTCGCCATCAAGGTGGCCCGCTCGGGCAAGCAGATTTCCGCCAAGCGGGACAAGCGCGAAGTCCGCGAGCCCCGCCACAGCCAGCCGCTGCCCCGGGCCGACGTCGAGCACGTCACCACGTCGTACTCTGCCCAGCCACCCCGGCAGAGCGCGCCGGACATCGACGAGGAGCTGGCCAGGCTCAAGCGCGAGATGGGCGCCTAGCCCGGACTCGGTGCCCCGGCCCAGCTCACCCGAGGGCTCGTTCACCCGCAGGTCGCCGAAGGCTAGTTCACCCGCGGGCCCGGCTCGTTTACCGCCAGTTCGCCACGGTGAGCTTGTTCACTGCGGCCTCGATCCCGTCGAATCGGACCCTGGCCCCGGTCGTCCGGCCCATCGCCCACATAGTGAGCTCGGCCGGGCTGCCGATAACGGTGACCGCCGGGGTCGCGTTCTTGGCCGTGATGCGATATGCCCGGCCGCCCGGGCTCACTTCGCCGGTATCGACGTCGTCCCGGGCCAGCTCGACCCCGACCGGTGCCCTGCGGAGCATGAACCTGGCCATTCGCAGCCGCTGCCACAGCATGCCGGATTCCCCGCTGCTGATGTCCCTTGGCGCCCAGCCCGGTGCGGCGCGGCGCACGTCTTCGTGGTGTACGAAGAATTCCACCGCGTTGGCGCGCTCATCCATGCCGGGGATCGCCATCGGCGACAGCCGCGGCGGCCCTGACCTGATCGTCTCTATCAGGTCAGGAAATGGCGTCCGTTGCTTGATGCGGTTCTGGACCCGGGTCGTGTACCCGGCCAGCGGGCCGCCAAGGACGCCGGCGGCGGCATCGGGCCTGTGCTCGCGCAGCACGAGGTGCGCGGCCAGGTCGCCGGTGTTCCAGCCTTCGCATAGCGTCGGGGCGTCCGGGCCAGTCTTCTCAAGCAACGCGCACAGCGCGAAGCGCTCTTCTCGCGAGTAGCTCACCCGCTGATGGTAGGCGTGATTGCTAGTCTGACTGAAGTCACGAGGCAGCGCTGGCCCCGGCGCGACCCCCGGACCCCTGCGGAAATGAGGAAGCGATGCTTGACCCCGCCATCGCCGGCCGGCTGAAGCGAGACGCCTCTGGCCTGATCGCGGCGATCGCCCAGCAGTACAACACCGGCGAAGTGCTGATGCTCGGCTGGATGGACGACGAGGCACTGCATCGCACCCTCACCACGGGCCGCTGTACGTACTGGTCACGCAGCCGCCAGGAGTACTGGGTGAAGGGTGACACATCCGGGCACCAGCAGTGGGTGAAGTCAGTGGCGCTCGACTGCGATGGCGACGCACTGCTGGTCAAGGTCGACCAGATCGGCGCGGCCTGCCACACCGGCGATCGGACCTGCTTCGACGCCGACGTGCTGGAGGCGGTGACCGGCAAGCCAGCCCAGACCGTGCGCTAAGCAGCCCGCGACGCCGAAGACCCTGCGATCAGGAACAACCTGTGACCAGGAAACCCCTGCGACCTGAAAGATCCAGTGACCTGAGATGTCCGTGATGCGCCGGGAATTCGCGCTGGTGCTGCTGCTCGGCGCCGTAGGAGCCGGGCTGGTCCTGCTCGCCACGCGGCAGGCGTGGGCGCAGGCCATCTTCGTCGCGCCGCGACCGCTGCCAGCACAGGACTTCTCCGTCACCGGCCAGGAGCTTGTCCCGCTCGCGAGCGCGCTCGCGCTGGCCGCGCTGGCCTGCCTGGCGGCCGTGATCGCCACCAGATCCGTGGCCAGGCGCGCCGTCGGTGTCCTGCTGGCTGTCCTCGGGGCCGGGGCGGGTGCCGCCGCGGCGACCGGGGTGCGGGCATCCGCCGTCCTCGCGGCGGCCAGGGCGAGCGCCTCGAACGGCGCCACCGGCGGGTCGACGACCAGTGGCAGCTCACCAGGGAATGCGGCGCACCCGATCGTCATCGCGGGCTCGTCCGGTCATGCGGTCATGGCCGGCGCGCCGTGGCGGGCGGTCGCCGTGGTCGGTGCCGTCGCGATCATCCTGGCGGGCCTGGCCACCGTGGGGCGCGGCTCTCGCTGGCCGGTCATGTCGGCCCGGTTCGACCGGCCCGGACAGCAGGCCGCCCAGCCGCAGAAGCGATCCGACTCCGCGACCATGTGGGAGTCGCTGAGCCGGGACATTGACCCGACGCTCGAGGGCGGCATGGACCCGAAAGCAGCGCAAGATCCGCAGGACCGGCAAGATCCGCAGGACCCGGCGGACTCCAGAACGCCGGCGGACCAGCTCGATGACGGCACCCGTAGCTGACGTCGGCCCCCCGGAGAGGCCGGCGCCCGCGGGTGCGGACTCCCGCGTTTCCGGCCGGGCAGACGAGGGGCCTTCGGTGCTGCTAGCTGAGCATGAACCGGAAGTCGCCGAGATGTCGGCCCGCTATCTGCGCCGGGAGGGGTTCCGGGTCCGGCTGGTGACCACTGGCGAGCTGGCCCTCACCGAGCTGACCTGTGGTTCCGATGCCGTGGCCGTGCTCGACCTGACCATGCCCGGCCTTGACCCTAGACGCATTCGCCGGGCCCTGAGGACGCCGGTCGTCTTCCTGGTGGCTGGCCCGAGGCCGCGCGGGCTGGCGCGGGCGGCCCCACGCCGGTGGCTAGGCCGCCCCTTCAGCCCCCGGCAGCTAGTGGCGATGGTCGGCGACGTGCTGGCACCGGCGTCAGGCCCTCCTGCTCCCGAGCCTCGCGGACGCAGCGCGGGTCGGCTGCGGCTGGATGGCCGCAGCCGGACCGCGATCACGGACGGACGGCCGGTGCCGCTGACCGCGACCGAGTTCGCGGTCCTGGCAGCCATGATGGACCACCCTGGCCGGGTTCTTTCCCGGCGGAAGCTGCTCGCCGCCGCGGGCCGTCAGGCCGCGGGGGACCGGGCCGCCGACGTGTATATCCTCCAGCTCCGGGCTAAGCTCGGGCCTGCCGCGGTGATCAGGACCGTCCGCGGCGCAGGGTACGCGATGGACCCCCTACAGGGGGGTCAGTAACGAGGGCACAAGGGCCGCCGGGCTACGATCGGTGGCGCAACAGTACCGATTTTGAGAGGACGATCTAACCGCGTGAGTGTGCTCGACGAGATCCTAGACGGCGTACGGGCCGATCTCGCCGAACGGCAGCGGCGAGTCTCTCTAGACCACCTGAAGGAAATGGCGCGGCGTGCGCCGTCTCCGCGGGACGCGATGGCCGCGCTGAAGGCGGAAGGCGTCAGCGTTATCGCCGAGGTGAAGCGGGCCAGCCCGTCTCGGGGCCAGATGGCGACCATCGCTGATCCGGCCGCGCTGGCCTCGGACTACGAAGCTGGCGGCGCGAAGATCATCAGCGTGCTGACCGAAGCGCGGCGGTTCGGCGGATCCCTGGAGGACCTGGACGCGGTGCGCCGGGCCGTGCAGGTGCCCGTGCTGCGCAAAGACTTCGTGGTCAGCTCGTACCAGCTTGTGGGAGGCGCGGGCCCACGGAGCGGACGTGGTCCTGCTGATCGTGGCCGCTCTGGAGCAGAGCGCGCTGGTCTCCCTGGTGGAGCGAGCGATCTCGATCGGGCATGCTGCCGTTCGTGGAAGTGCACGCCGAAGCCCGAACTCGACCGCGCGCTGGACGCGGGCGCGACCGTCGATCGGCGTTAACGCGCGCAATCTGGCCACGCTCAAGGTGGATCGCAGCATTTTCGGCCGGTTGGCGAGCACGGATACCTGACGGCGTCGTTAAGGTGGCTGAGTCTGGTGTCCGCGGCCCGCGCGATCTGCTCGCCTACGCTGCCTGTGGTGCCGACGCTGTGCTGGTCGGCGAGAGCCTGGTCACCGAGAAGGATCCGCGGTGTGCTGTCGCTGACCTGGTCACCGCGGGCTCGCACCCCGCGCTGCGAGGGGAAAGAGAATGATCGAGACCGCGACCGGGGTGACGCAAGGGCCAGCCGGCCAAGTCGCCCCGGCGGCTTCTTCCGCGCCCGCTGGACACGCCGGACCGGCCGAGCCTGATATCGCCCCCGTCCCCGATATCTCCGGGCACTTCGTCGTCGGCGCGGTCGAGGCGGTCGGTAGCGCGCATCCGGGTGTCCCGGCGACCTCGGCCGCCCCTGGCGTCGCCTACGGCGGCCGGTTCGCTCCCGAAGCTCTGATGGCCGCCCTGGATGAACTGGCCGTGGCGTACGAGCAGGCGCGCAAGGACCAGGCCTTCCGGGCCGAACTCGACGGACTGCTCCGCGGCTACGCCGGACGTCCCACGCTGCTCACCCAGGCCAAGCGGTTCGGTCAGCAGGCCGGCGGCTGCACGGTGCTGCTCAAGCGCGAGGACCTCACCCACACCGGGTCGCACAAGATCAATAATGTGCTCGGCCAGGTGCTGCTGGCCAAGCGGATGGGCAAGACGCGGATCATCGCGGAAACCGGGGCCGGCCAGCATGGCGTGGCCACCGCCACCGCGTGCGCGCTGCTCGGCCTGGACTGTGCCGTCTACATGGGCGAGGAGGACACCCGCAGGCAGGCACTGAATGTGTCCCGGATGCGCATGCTCGGCGCCGAGGTCATCCCGGTCATGGCGGGCACCCGTACGCTCAAGGACGCCATGAACGAGGCGTTCCGCGATTGGGTGACGACGGTCGGAACCACCCACTACTGCATCGGCTCGGTGGGCGGCCCGCATCCGTTCCCGATGATGGTCAGGGACTTTCAGCGGGTGATCGGCCTGGAGGCGCGGGAGCAGGTGCTCGAGACCACCGGCAGGCTGCCGGACGCGGTGGTTGCGTGCGTCGGCGGCGGGTCCAATGCCATCGGCATCTTTCACGCTTTCATCCCGGACCCGGGCGTCCGCCTGATCGGCTGTGAGGCGGGCGGCGACGGCCTTGACACCAGCCGCCACGCCGCCACCCTGACCGGCGGATCGGCGGGGGTGCTGCACGGCATGCGCACCTTCGTGCTGCAAGATGACGAAGGCCAGACGCGCAGTACCCACTCCATCTCGGCCGGCCTGGATTACCCGGGCGTCGGCCCGGAACACGTCTGGCTGATGGAAACGGGCCGGGCGGAGTACCGTGCCGTGACCGACGCCGAGGCCATGAACGCGTTCTCCGTGCTGTGCCGCACCGNNACGCGCTGGCCGGCGCGCTCGATATCGGCCGCGAACTAGGCCCGGATGGCCTCATCGTGGTCAACCTGTCCGGCCGGGGCGACAAGGACGTAGACACCGCCTCGAAATGGTTCGGGGTGTGACGGCCGTGACCAGCAACGCCAGCGCGGTCACGGTGGCGTTCGACAAGGCGAACGCGGACAACCGGGCCGCCCTGGTCGGTTACCTGCCCGCCGGGTTCCCGACCGTCGACGGTGCCATCGAGGCCGCCCTGGTCATGGGTGAGGCCGGGGCGGACGTCATCGAGATCGGCCTGCCTTATTCCGACCCGCTGATGGACGGCCCGGTGATCGCCGAGGCGGTGCACCGGGCGCTGACCGGCGGCACGCGGGTCGCCGATGTGCTCCGCACGGTCGAGGCGGTCGCGGCGCAGGGCATCCCGGTCCTGGTCATGACCTACTGGAATCCGGTCGAGGCCTACGGGATACGCTCCTTCGCCCGGGACCTGGCCGCGGCGGGCGGTTCGGGGCTGATTACTCCCGACCTCACCGTGGAAGAGGCAGGCTCGTGGCTTGCGGCTTCCGATGAGTACGATCTGGACCGGGTGTTCCTGGTCGCGCCGAGTTCCACCATGAAGCGGGCGGCTAAGATTGCCGCCGCCTGCCGCGGATTCGTCTACGCCGCCTCGCTGATGGGCATCACCGGTACCAGGGACGCGGTCAGCGGCGACGCGGCCGGCCTGGTCAAGCGGATCCGCGAGCATACCGGCCTGCCGGTAGCCGTCGGCCTCGGGGTGAGCAATGGCGCCCAGGCGGCGCAGGTCGCGACCTTCGCCGACGGAGTGATAGTGGGTTCGGCCTTCGTCCGCCGCCTCCTGCAAGCCGACGGTGGCGCTGCGGGGATACCGGGAATCCGGGAGCTGACCGCCGAGCTTGCCGCCGGAGTACGCAGAACGGCGTCGTCTTCTTAAGCACTCCCTGCGGTACCGCTTCTTTACGACACAACGCTTCTTTAGGACAGACCGGGTAGTGTCGCAAGATGCCGCTCGCGTCGATTCCGAGCCCAGGTCACGCGGCCTGGCGGCTAGGGCCGCTGTCGGTCAGGGCGTACGCGCTATGCGTGATCGCGGGCATCATCGTGGCCGTCGTGGTGGCGAGCCGCAGGTACCGGCGCTCCGGCGGTCAGCCAGGAATTATTCTCGACGTGGCCGCCTGGGCCGTGCCGTTCGGCCTGGCGGGCGCCTTGGTGCACGCCCTGCTGCTCGAGGCCAGGCATGACTTCAGCCACGCGTACCGGCTGTGGCACGCCGCGACGGTGGGGGTGGCCGCCATTGGCATTCCCGGCGCGGTGGCGCTCGGCGCGGTGGGAGCGTGGGTCGCCTGCCGGCGGGCCGGGATCCGGCTCGGACCCGTCGCGGCCGCGGCCGCGCCCGCGGTGGCGTTCGGCCTGGCCATCGGCGGCCTGGGCAACTGGTGGGCGCAGCAGTTCTACGGCCAGCCCTCGACGTGGTGGTGGGCGGTGCAGATCTCGCCCGAGCACCGGGTGCCCGGGTATGAGAACTACGCCACATTCTCACCCGTGTTCTTGTACCAGTCGCTGTGGGACGTAGCGCTGGGCATCGTGGTGATCTGGACCGCGCGCCGGTTCAAGCTCAGTGGCGAGCGCACGTTCCTGCTGGGCGCGGCGGGGTACGCGGTCGGCGGGTTGTGGGTGGAATCGGTGCGCGTCGGTCCGTTGCCGCATGTGCTTGGCGTACGCTACGGTGCACTCGGCGATATGGCAGTTTTCGTCCTGGCTGTTGCGGGCATGTATCTGACCAGACCGCGGCGCAGACCGCCGGCACGCGCGTACCCAAAACGGACCCTGGTAGAGGATTCGTCCGGTGATGTAATGTCTGTGTAACAGGGCCAGTGTCGTCCCAGCGCACGGAAGTGGCGTTTTCGAGAGACGACGGGAGAGCGCATGGCGGCGGCTGCAGGCCTTTACGACCCCCAATTTGAGCATGACGCCTGTGGCGTCGGTTTTGTCGCGGACCTATCCGGCCGCGGCAGTCACGATGTGGTGACAAAGGCCCTGCGGGTGCTGTGCAATCTTGAACACCGGGGTGCCCAGGGCGGCGACCCTGGTACCGGGGACGGGGCGGGCATCCTGACCCAGATTCCGGACGAATTCTTCCGCGCCTCCTGTGGCTTCGAGCTGCCGGAAGCCGGTTCCTACGCGGCAGGCATGGCCTTTTTTTCTGCCGAACGGTGGCTGGTGACACCGGCCGTCGAACGGCTCGCGGCAGCCGAGGGGCTGACGATACTCGGCTGGCGTGAGGTGCCGTTCGACATCACCGCCTGCGGGAACGGCGCCCGGGCGGTGCTGCCTGACGTGCTCCAGCTGTTTGTCGCCGGCGCGGAGGGCCAGCACGGCCTAGAGCTCGAGCGGATGGCGTTCTGCCTGCGCAAGCGGGCTGAGCACGAGATCGGCGTGTACTTCGCCAGCCTGTCCTGCAGGACCATCGTGTACAAGGGGATGCTGTCCGCGCCTCAGCTCGAGCCGTTCTTCCCGGACCTGTCCGATCCCGGCTACAGCTCGGCGCTCGCCCTCGTGCACTCCCGGTTCTCCACCAACACGTTCCCGTCCTGGCCGCTGGCTCACCCCTACCGGTACGTCGCCCACAACGGCGAGATCAACACGGTCAAGGGCAACCGCAACTGGATGCGGGCCCGGGAGGCCATGCTGGCCAGCGACCTCATCCCCGTCTCGCGGGACGGCCAGGGTATCGAGCGGCTCTTTCCGGTGCTCAATGAGAAGGGCAGCGACTCGGCCAGCTTCGACGAGTGCCTTGAGCTGCTGCACATGGGCGGCCGGTCGCTGCCGCACGCGGTACTCATGATGATCCCCGAACCGTGGGAGAACCATGAGGAGATGACAGCGGAGCGCCGCGCGTTCTACCAGTTTCACGCCGCGCTGATGGAGCCGTGGGACGGTCCCGCGCTGATCGCCTTCACCGACGGCGCGGTGATCGGCGCCGTCCTGGACCGCAACGGCCTGCGGCCGGGCCGGTACTGGGTGACCAGCGACGGCCTGGTCGTGCTGGCCAGCGAGGTGGGCGTGCTCGAAATCGACCCCGCCACCGTGATCAGGAAGGGCCGCCTGCAGCCGGGCCGGATCTTCCTGGCCGATACCGCGGCCGGCCGCATCGTCGAGGACGAGGAAGTCAAGGAGGCCCTGGCCGCCGAGCACCCCTACGAAGCCTGGCTGCACGCCGGCCTCCTGCACCTAGACGACCTCCCCGACCGCCCCCAGTGGGATTCGGAGGAAGACACCACAAACCTCATCACCTTGCAGCGGCTGCACGGCTACACCGAGGAGGAACTGCGGCTCATCTTGGCCCCGATGGCTAAATCCGGAGCGGAGCCGATCGGGTCGATGGGCACGGACACGCCGGTGGCGGTGCTGTCGGACCGGCCGCGGCTGGTGTTTGACTACTTCACCCAGCTGTTCGCTCAGGTGACCAACCCGCCGCTGGACGCGATCAGGGAAGAGCTCGTGACCTCGCTCGCCACCGGCACCGGGCCCGAGCAGAACCTGCTAGAGCCGGTCCCGGCGTCCTGCCGGCAGATCGTGCTGCCGTTCCCGGTGATCAGCGACAACGACCTGGCCAAGATCGTGCATATCAACGACGAGGGCAACCTGCCCGGCTTCGCGTCGTACGTAGTCGACGGCCGCTACGATCCGCGTGGCGGCGGCGAGGGCCTGCGCGCGCGCCTGGCCGAGATCTGCGCCGAGGTCTCCGCCGCGATCACCTCCGGTGCCCGCCTCATCATCCTCAGCGACCGGATGCGATCCCCCCAGGCCGGTACAACCCTCATCCCCATCCCGTCGCTGCTGCTGACGGGTGGGGTGCACCACCACCTGATCAAGCAGAAGTCGCGCACCCGGGTCGGCTTGATCGTCGAGGCGGGGGATGTGCGCGAGTGCCACCACGTAGCGCTGCTCGTCGGCTACGGGGCCGCCGCCGTGAACCCCTACCTCGCCATCGCGTCGGTCCGGGACCTGGTCCGGCGTGACGTCATCGCCGGTGCCCAGTCCAAGCTGACGGAGAACAAGGCCGAGGCCAACCTGCTCAAGGCCCTCGGCAAGGGCCTGCTGAAGATCATGTCCAAGATGGGCGTGTCCACCGTCGCCTCTTACACCGGCGCGCAGATCTTCGAGGCCATCGGCCTAGGTGCCGAGGTCATCGACGCCTGCTTCGCGGGCACCACCTCGCGGCTGTCCGGAGTGGGTTTCGACGCCCTCGCGCAGGAGACCAACCTGCGCACCCGCCGCGCCCTGTCACCTGGCGCGGGGATGGCCTACCGGCGCCTGGCCACCGGCGGTGAGTACCAGTGGCGGCGCGACGGCGAGCCGCACCTGTTCAGCCCGGAGACGGTCTTCAAGCTGCAGCATGCCACCCGCAGCCGTAAGTACGAGATCTTCAAGGAGTACACGGCGCTGGTCGACGATCAGTCGCGACGGCTGATGACGCTGCGCGGTCTGCTGCGCATCCGCGGCGTCGACCAAGGGACGCCCCGAGGCGATCAAGCTGACGCGCCACCGCCCGTTCGGGTCGATGAGGTTGAATCGGTTTCCAGCATCGTCCGGCGATTCGCGACCGGAGCCATGTCGTACGGGTCGATCTCGGCCGAGGCGCATCAGACCATCGCGATCGCGATGAATCGGCTGGGCGGCCGGTCGAACACCGGTGAGGGCGGCGAGGACGCTGACCGGTTCCTTCCCGACGCCAACGGCGACCTGCGGCGCTCGGCGGTCAAGCAGGTGGCCAGCGGGCGGTTCGGTGTCACCAGCGAGTTCCTGGTCAACGCCGATGACCTGCAGATCAAGATGGCGCAGGGCGCCAAGCCGGGGGAGGGCGGCCAGCTGCCCGGGAACAAGATCTACCCGTGGATCGCCAAGACGCGGTACTCCACCCCCGGCGTGGGCCTGATCTCGCCGCCACCGCACCACGACATCTACTCGATCGAGGACCTTAAGCAGCTCATTCACGACCTGAAGAACGCCAACCCGGCCGCGCGGGTGCACGTCAAGCTGGTGTCGGAGGTCGGGGTCGGCACCGTGGCCGCCGGGGTGTCCAAGGCCCACGCCGACGTGGTGCTGATCAGCGGGCACGACGGCGGCACCGGCGCGGCGCCGCTGACCTCGCTCAAGCACGCGGGCGCGCCGTGGGAGCTCGGCCTGGCCGAAACCCAGCAGACGCTGCTGCGCAACAAGCTGCGGGACCGGATCGTCGTGCAGGCCGACGGCCAGCTGAAGACCGGCCGCGACGTGATCATCGCCGCGATGCTAGGGGCCGAGGAGTTCGGGTTCGCCAGCGCGCCGCTCGTCGTGTCGGGCTGCATCATGATGCGCGTCTGCCACCTCGATACCTGCCCGGTCGGCGTGGCCACCCAGAACCCCGAGCTGCGGGCTAGGTTCAGCGGCAAGCCCGAGTACGTGGTCACCTTCTTCGAGTTCATCGCCGAAGAGGTCAGGCAGTATCTGGCCATGCTCGGGTTCTCCTCCCTTGAGGAGATCATCGGGCGGGTGGACCTGCTCGACGCGGCGCTGGCGGTGGATCACTGGAAGGCCTCCGGGCTTGACCTGTCCCCGTTGCTTTACGCACCTGCGCTGCCCGAGGGAGCCGCTCTTTTCTGTACCAAGAGCCAGGACCACGGGCTGGACAAGGCCCTGGACAATACGCTCATCGCACTCGCCGAGGGGGCCCTGACCGAAGGCCGTCCGGTCCGGCTTGAGCTGCCGATCAGGAACGTGAACCGGACCGTGGGCACCATGCTCGGCTACGAGGTGACCAGGCGCTGGGGCGGCGAGGGGCTGCCCGACGACACGATCGACATCTCGTTCCTCGGGTCGGCCGGCCAGTCGTTCGGCGCGTTCCTGCCGCGCGGTATCACGCTGCGGCTCGAAGGCGACGCCAACGACTACGTGGCCAAAGGGCTGTCCGGCGGGCGGGTCGTCGTCAGGCCCTCCGCGCACGCCACCTTCGCCGCCGACGAGCAGGTCATCGCGGGCAACGTGATCGGCTACGGCGCCACCAGCGGCGAGATCTTCCTCCGCGGCCTGGTGGGCGAGCGGTTCTGCGTACGGAACTCCGGCGCGCTCGCGGTCGCCGAGGGCACCGGCGACCACGGCTGCGAGTACATGACGGGGGGCCGGGTGGTGATCCTCGGTGCGGTCGGGCGGAACTTCGCGGCCGGCATGTCCGGCGGCATCGCTTACGTGCTCGACCTTTCCAAGCGCCGGGTGAACATGGAGATGGTCGACCTCGATCCGATCGAGGAGGAAGACGCCAAGTTCCTGCGCGACGTGGTGGAGCGCCACTACGCGGAGACGGGTTCTGCCGTCGCGGCGCGGCTGCTGTCCGACTGGGACGCCAGCCGGTTCACCAAGGTCATGCCGAAGGATTACAAGCGGGTACTGTCCGCCGCTTCGGAGGCCGAACGCGAAGGCCGCAACGTCGACGAGGCCGTCATGGCCGCGGCACACGGGTAGGAGGGGTTATGGCTGATCCGAAGGGCTTCTTGTCCACGCCGCGCGAGACGCCGACCCGGCGCCCGGTCGAGCTGCGGCTGCGGGACTGGCATGAGGTGTACGAACCGTTCGGCACCGGGCGGCTGGAGCGGCAGGCCGGCCGGTGCATGGACTGCGGCATCCCGTTCTGCCACAACGGCTGCCCGCTGGGCAACCTCATCCCGGAATGGAACGACCTGGTCTGGCGGCACGACTGGCAGGACGCCGCCGACCGGCTGCACGCCACCAACAACTTTCCTGAGTTCACCGGGCGGCTTTGCCCAGCGCCGTGCGAAGCCGCCTGTGTGCTTGGGATCAATGCCGATCCCGTCACGATCAAGCAGGTCGAGGTGGAGATCATCGACCGGGCCTTCGCCTCCGGCTGGGTCGTGCCGCTTCCCCCGGCCACGCTGACCGGCCGCACCGTCGCGGTGATCGGCTCCGGCCCGNNATCCCCGAGTTCAAGATGGAGAAGCGGCACCTGGACCGGCGACTGGACCAGATGCGGGCTGAAGGCACTGAGTTCCGCTGCGGCGTCGAGGCCGGGACCGGCATCACCGCCGGCGAGCTGCGGGCCACCTTCGACGCGATCGTGTTGTGCGGCGGCGCGCGAGTGCCGCGTGACCTGCCGCTGCCCGGACGGTCCCTGGACGGGATCCACCAGGCCATGGAGTATCTGCCGCTGTCCAACCGCGCGGTCGCAGCCGATCCCGCGGCGCCGGCCGATCCGGCCATCAGCGCCCGCGGACGGCGCGTGGTCATCATCGGCGGCGGCGATACCGGCGCGGACTGCCTGGGCACCACGCACCGGCAGGGCGCAGCGTCGGTGACGCAGCTCGAGATCATGCCGCGTCCGCCCGAGTCCCGGCCGGGCCATCAGCCCTGGCCGACCTACCCGATGATCTACCGGGTCTCCAGCGCGCACGAGGAAGGCGGCGACCGCGCCTACGCGGTGTCCTCGCTTGAGTTCCTCGGCGACTCCGCGGGCCGGGTGCGGGCGCTGCGGCTGGCCGATGCGAAGGGCTTCGACCCGGTGCCAGGTACCGAACGCGAGCTGGCGTGCGACCTGGTCCTGCTCGCGATGGGCTTCACCGGATCCGAGCGGCCGGGGCTGCTGACCGACCTCGGCGTCGAGTTCGACTCGCGGGGTAACGTCGGCCGCGACGGCTCTTTCGCCACGTCAGTCCCCGGCGTGTTCGCCGCCGGCGACATGGGCCGCGGCCAGTCGCTGATCGTCTGGGCCATCGCGGAAGGACGAAGCGCCGCCGCGGCTGTGGACCGCTACCTGTCGGGCCCGGAGTCCGGTGAAGGCGCGGCCCTGCCGGCCGTGATCTCGCCGATCGCTCGTCCGCTAGTGTGAACTCGCTGCCCGACGATCCGCGTTTACCCATAGCGGTTCGGAAATTGCGGGCAGCCACGGGCACACTTCAGGGACCAGGAGTATCGCGGTGACGGGGATTACCGGGACGCGGCCATGACGGCCGGACCCCTGGGTGGCGCGCTGGGCGTGAGCTGCCCGTCCTGCGGCGAGCCGGTCGGCGCCGCGGACAGCTTCTGCGAGTCCTGCGGGACCGAGCTGGCCGCGGCCGACCCGCGCCTGCCAGAGACTGACCCGAGCCCGCCCGGGTACGTGGCGCAGTGCCCGGTGTGCTCGGTGGACCCCTCGGCCTCGCCGGGTGCGATCAGTGCGGACGGCCGCTGCGAATCGTGCGGTCGCCAGGTTCCCTCCGGCCGCGACCATGTCGAACTCGACCTCGGATGGCTGGCCGGCGTGACCGACCGCGGCCTGCGGCATTCCCGTAACGAGGACGCGATGGCGTTCGCCACGGCGCAAACGCAGGCGGGCCCGGTCGCGGTCGCGGTGGTCTGCGATGGCGTGTCCACCTCGCCCCGGTCGGACGAGGCGTCGCTGGCCGGGACGCAGGCGGCGGTGCGGATGCTGCTGACGTCGATGCGGCGCGGTGATGACCCCACCGAAGCGTCCCTCGCCGCGGTGGGCCAGGCTCACCTGGCCTTGACCAGCCTGGGCTCGTCGGCGCAGGCACCGTCGGCCACGTATATATCGGCGGCCATCAGCGGCGAGGCGGTGACTGTGTGCTGGCTCGGCGACAGCCGCGCGTACTGGCTCGCGACCGACTCCGAACCCAGGCGCCTGACCGCCGACGACTCACTCGCCGAGGAACTGGTCGCCCGGGGCGATCTGTCCGAGGCTGACGCCATGGCGTCGCCGCAGGCCCATGTGATCACCCGCTGGCTCGGCGCGGACGTCGCCGATCCGCAGGCGCATGTCGTGCGGTTCGAGCCGCCCGGACCCGGTGTCGTGCTGATCTGCTCGGACGGGCTGTGGAACTACCGGCCCGACGCGGAGGGCCTGGCCAAGCTCGCGCTCCCGGCCGCGTTCACCGACCCGCTCGGCGCGGCCAGCGCGCTGCTGGCGTTCGCCCTTGAGGCTGGCGGCATGGACAACATCACCGTGGTGCTAGCACCTTTTCCGCTGGCTAGGCCCACGACGGCGGCCGAGGAGGATTCCAACATGACCCAAGCCGGCTTGGTCGCCGATGCCGGCCAGTACTCCGCAGAGCACGCATGACCCCGCAGGCGCCGTCCTCGTTCCCTTACTCCCAGGCCACCTGGAGCGCGGTGATCGGTCCGGACCGCGCTTACTACGAAAGGGTGCGAGAGGTCGCCGGAACCCGCGGCGCCGCGGTCGCGTTCCCCGGCTACGGCGCCGGCTGGAGGTTCCGGCTGCGCGGGAACCAGATGCGGATCGGGCGGCGGAGCGCCTCCCGCGGCCTCGTGCCGGAGATTGACCTGTCCGGTCCGCCCGTCGATCCTGGGATCAGCCGCCTGCACGCCGTCCTGATCGCGGTGCCGCCCGGCGAGTGGGCCGTGCTGGATCCCGGGTCGGCCAACGGCACGCTGGTCAACGGGGCCGAAATAGCGATCGGGGACCAGGTCAGGCTGCAGGACGGAGACCGCATTAATCTCGGCGCCTGGACCGCGATCACCGTGCACCGGGACGATCACCTAGATGATTACCGGTCCGGCAGATGAGAAAGTCCGGCAGATGAGGAAGCCCAGTGGCCGCAATGGCGCCCGGATCGGAAAATTCTCGCTTTCCGGACGAGGTATTGGGCGTCGGCCAATATCGGTGACCAGCCCTAGGCACTAACGTATGCACATGATCAACAACCCGTCCTCGCGGGACCATGCAGAGGTCAATCTCGGTCCCGCGGCCGGCGTCAGCGACCGCGGCTTGCGGCACCACCGCAACGAGGACGCGATGGCGCTGGCCGCAGAGGAACAGTCACCGAACGGCCCGGTGGTGGTAGCCGTAGTGTGCGATGGCGTCTCCTCTTCGGCCCGGCCCGATGAGGCGTCCCAGGCCGCGGTGCAGGCCGCGCTGCCAGTGCTGATGGCCGCGGTGCAGGCGGGAGATGATCTGGCCGCGGCCTCGCTGGCCTCGGTGAAAGCCGCGCGCCAGGCGATCGCGGACATGGCCGAACCCGCCGGCGACACGTCGGCCACCACGTTCGTCTCCGCGGTGGCGAGCGGCGCTGAGGTCACGTTGTGCTGGCTCGGCGACAGCCGGGCCTACTGGCTGGCGCAGCCGGAATCGGAGTCCCGCCAGCTTACCCAGGACGACTCGGTGGCCGGGGGAATGGTGGCGGCCGGGCTGGCCGACCAGGCCGCGGCGCTGGCCTCGCCGCACGCGCACGTGCTGACCCGGTGGCTGGGCGGGGACCTGGCCAGTGACCCGGACCGCGCGCCGCACGTCGAGAGGTACACGCCACCCGGCCCCGGGGCCCTGCTCGTGTGTTCCGACGGCCTGTGGAATTACCTGCCAGAAGCGGCGGACCTGGCCGCGCTCGCGCTGCCGAAGGCGCTTGACGACCCGCTCGCCGCCGCCGTGGACATGGTGAACTTCGCCGTGGACGCGGGCGGCGCCGATAACATCACCGCAGTCTTGATCCCGTACCACGCCCCGGAGACGCCCTGACCGCCGGAAAGCGCTGACCGCCGGAAAAGCCCTGATCATCGGTACCCCGGGTGGGACTCGAACCCACACTGCACGGTTTTTGAGGCCGCGTGCTCTACCAATTGGCATACCGGGGCGTACCTTGGCGCGGCTTCCAGCAGGGGAGCCGCACGGAAGACAATCTACCTGGTGAAGGTAGGCTCGTCTGCGTGAGCCAGAACCCGTTGCGTGTTGTCATCGCCGAGGACGAAGCGCTGATCCGCCTCGACCTTAAGGAAATGCTTGAAGAAGAAGGCTACTCGGTCGTCGCCGAGGCGGGTGACGGGGAGTCGGCCATCGAGCAGGTGACGACGCTGCGCCCGGATCTGGCCATCCTGGACGTCAAGATGCCGGTCCTGGACGGGATCTCCGCGGCCGAGCGGATCGCCGCGGAGAGGATCGCGCCCGTTGTCATCCTGACCGCGTTCTCGCAGCGCGAGCTGGTGGAGCGGGCCCGCGACGCGGGCGCGATGGCCTACCTGGTCAAGCCGTTCACCAAGGCCGACCTGGTGCCTGCTATCGAGATGGCGGTCAGCCGCTTCGCCGAGATCCGCGCCCTTGACGGGGAGATCGGCACGCTGCGCGAGCGGCTGGAGGTCCGCAAGCTGCTCGACCGGGCCAAGGGCCTGCTCCAATCCCAGCACGGGCTGAGCGAGCCGGACGCCTTCCGCTGGATCCAGAAGACGTCGATGGACCGCCGTCTGACGATGCGCAAGGTAGCCGAAGCGGTAATCGAGGGAAGCATGCGCGTTCCCGCCGAGACCCCGCAGCCCTGACCGCGGGCTCATCCCGCCTGGGGTCAGACGATCCGGTGCAGCAGGAACCCGGGGGGCCGTTGGTGCCGTGTCTGCCTTCCCCGGCCGACGCGTTGTCTACTTGGACCCCCCGGGGCCCCGCCTTACCACGTTAGCGACCTGCCGCCTCGTGGTGCAAAGCGGCGCCCGCTAGCGCCCGGCGCCGGGCACCCCGTCTCTGATCAGGCAGGTCAGCCGCGACGTGCACACCCGGTGACCACTTGCGTCGGAGATCACGATGTCGTAGGTGGCCAGGGTCCGGCCGCCGTGCGCCAGCCTGGCGACCGCGGTGACCTCTCCGTCGCGGGCGCCGCGGTGGTGCGTCGCGTTGATCTCGATGCCGACCACCGCCCGGCCCGGGCCCGCGTGCAGGGCCGCGCCCAGGGACCCGACGGTCTCAGCGAGCACGCAGGAAGCGCCGCCGTGCAGCAGGCCGAACGGCTGGATGTTGCCTGCCACCGGCATGGTCGCGACGACCTCGGCCGCGGACGCCGACACGATGGCAATGCCCATCGTGTCGGCGAGCGTGCCTTCGGCGATCGTCATCGCCACCATCGCCGCCAGGGTCTCCTGGTCCAATCCGCACCTCCGCGTCGGTTGCTCAGTCAAGGTTCCCACGGGTGCGCACGCGGGCCTGCCACCTGGGGCGCGGCCGATCGCCTCAGATTTCCCCATTTTTTTGTGCGATAAGGCGTGACTTCGCTCTTGTTAACGCTCACAATCGCCTTGGAACCTGTTACTGAAAGGAGCGCAGCATGCGCGGAATCGGAAGACAGCGGCGTCTTCGCGGGCCGGTCATCCTCGGGATGGCGGCCATGGTCGCGATAGCCGTCGGCGGATCACTGGCCGCGAGCCAGGCTTCTGCGGCGACCAAGGCGCCCGCGGTGGCCCACGGTGGTTACGGTGGCCTGTCCATCAGCAAGCAGTACTTCGGCTCCACTGTCGAGCCGTACACCGGCAAGGAAACCGCGGTGTACCGGTACACGCTCAGCAACGCCGCGGGCATGAGCGTGAAGATCCTCACCTTCGGAGGGATCCTCCAGGAGATCAACGTACCGGGCGCCAACGGCTCTGAGGCCGATGTCCTTCTCGGCTTCAAGACCCTGCAGGATTACGTCACCTACGACAGCCCGCCGGTCACCTCGAATGGCGGTCCCTACTTCGGCGAGCTGATCGGCCGGTACGGCAACCGGATCGCCAACGGCAAGTTCACCCTGGACCAGCCGGGCGTCGGGCCGGTCACCTACACCGTGCCCATCAACAACAACGGGAACAGCCTGCACGGAGGGCTCGTCGGCTTCGGCAACCACATCTGGGCGGCTCAGGAAGTCCATGGTTCCGGCTACGTCGGCCTCCAGCTCACGCTGGTCAGCCCCAACGGCGACCAGGCCGCGGCCGCCGGATCGCCCGGCTGCCCGAACGGGTGCACCGGCTACCCGGCCGAGCTGAAGGACGTCACCACCTTCACCCTGAACAACTCCGACCAGCTCGGGATTCACTACAAGCTGACCAACGAGTCCTCGAACCTCAACACGGTCACCAACGTGACCGACCACGCCTACTTCAACCTGGCGGGCGAGGCCTCNNACGATCGGCGGCCGGATCGACGATGTCAGCGCGCCTGACAACGCCCCCGCGGCCTACAACCAGCTGCTGCTCGCCCAGGGCTACGACCACAACTGGGTGCTGAACGCGCAGACCGGCGCCACCACCGGCCCGGACGGCCTCAACCTGGCCGCCAAGGCCTGGGACCCCTCCAGCGGCCGTGAGCTGGCCGTCTGGACCGACCAGCCCGGTGTCCAGGTGTACACGAGCAACTTCCTTACCGGAACGCTCGTGGGCATCAGCGGCCACACGTACCGCCAGGGCGCTGGCTACACGTTCGAGACCCAGCNNCGCCGAACCAGCCCAACTTCCCCTCGACCGAGCTGGGCGCGGGCAAGACGTTCACCTCGACGACCGTCTTCGCGTTCTCCTCATAACACCTAGTTCATAAATCTCTGCTCATAACACCGCGCTCCCGTCCGCCACTCGCCACACATAGGTGGCGGACGGGAGCGCCGCGGCCCGTTCGGACCATAGGATCGATGGGTGGCGACACAAGTACCAGATTCCCCCGGGCCAGGCCGGCTGCTGCTCCTGGACGGTCATTCGCTGGCCTACCGGGCGTTCTTTGCCCTGCCGATCGAGAACTTCTCCACCACCACGGGACAGCCGACCAATGCGGTCTACGGCTTCACCGCGATGCTCATCAACGTGCTCCGCGACGAGAAGCCGACCCATGTCGCGGTCGCGTTCGACCGGGCCGAGCCGACGTTCCGGCACGAGCAGTACGTCGAGTACAAGGCGAACCGGCGCGAGACACCTGAGGATTTCCGCAGCCAGCTCAGCCTGATCTTCGAGGTACTCGACGCGCTCGGCATCCGGCGGCTGTCCGCGCCGGGCTTCGAGGCCGACGACCTCATCGCCACGCTGGCCACCCAGGCCGCCGCCGAGGGCATGGACGTCCTCATCGTCACCGGTGACCGCGACGCGCTGCAGCTGGTGTCGGACCGCGTCACGGTGCTGATGACCCGCCGCGGCATCACCGACATGACCAGGTTCACGCCCGAGGCGGTCACCGAGAAGTACGGGCTTTCTCCCGCGCAGTACCCCGACTTCGCCGCCGTCCGCGGCGACCCGAGCGACAACCTGCCCGGCATCCCCGGGGTGGGCGAGAAGACCGCGACCAAGTGGATCATCGAGTTCGGCTCGCTGACCGCGCTGGTCGATCGGGTGGACGAGGTCAAGGGCAAGGCCGGCGACGCCCTGCGCGAGCACCTCGGCAACGTGCTGCGCAACCGCCAGCTCACCGAGCTGATCACCGACCTGCCCGCCGAGACCGTCGGCGCGGTGCCAGGCGACCTGCTGCCGGTGGCCTGGGACCGGGAGAAGATCCACCAGCTCTTCGACACGCTCCAGTTCCGGGTCCTGCGCGACCGCCTCTACCAGACGCTGCCGCACGGCCTCATCGCCGCGACCGGCTCCGACCCCGACTTCCCGCTGGGCCCTCCGGGCGCGCCGCACCCGCAGCAGGCGGCTTTCGAGGTGGTGACCGTCCTGCTCGGACCCGACGAGGTCGGGGCCTGGCTGACGTCTCATTCCGCTGCCGAACGGGCCGGGGTGGCAGTGACCGGCACCTGGGGGCGCGGCACGGGCAACCTGTCCGGTGTGGCGATCGCGGCTCCCGACGGGCACGGCGCCTACCTCGACCCGACCCAGCTCACCGAGGCCGACGAGCAAGCCCTGGCCGCCTGGCTGGCCGACCCGCAGCGCCCCAAGGTGCTGCACGACGCCNNCGCCAAGGGCCCGATGCACGCGTTCTCGGCCCGCGGCCTGCCGCTGGACGGCCTGGCCTGCGACACGGCGCTGGCCGCCTACCTGGCGCTGCCGGGCCAGCGCACGTTCGACCTGGCCGACCTGGCGCTGCGCTACCTGGGCAAGCAGCTGCCCGACGAGGCCGAGGGCGGTCAGCTCACCCTGGACGGCTCGGAGGAGCGGGATGCGGCGGCCGGGCTGGTCCTGCGGGCCCAGGCCACCCTGGAGCTCGCCACGGCCCTAGAGGAGGACCTGGAGCGGCGCGAGTCGGTCGCGCTGCTGCGCGAGCTCGAGCTGCCGCTGGTCTCGGTGCTGGCCCGGATGGAGCACACCGGGATCGGCGCCGACGTGGACCATTTCGCGGCCATGTCCTCGATGCTGCATGGCGAGGCGAAAGCGGCCGAGCAGGCCGCGTACGCGGTCGCCGGGCACGAGTTCAACCTCGGCTCACCCAAGCAGCTGCAGGAGCTGCTGTTCACTGAGCTTCACCTGCCCAAGACCAAGCGGATCAAGACCGGTTACACCACCGACTCCGAGGCGCTGACCAGCTTGCTCGCGCAGACCGGCCATCCCGTGCTCGAGCACCTGCTGCGGCACAGGGACGTGGCCAAGCTGATGTCGATCGTGGACTCGCTGATCCCGATGGCCGGCGAGAACGGCCGGATCCACACCACGTTCAACCAGACGGTCGCGGCCACCGGCCGGCTGTCCTCGACCGACCCGAACCTGCAGAACATCCCCATCCGCAGCGACCTGGGGCGCCGGATCCGCGAGGGCTTCGTGGTCGGCCCCGGTTACCAGAGCCTGCTATCGGCGGACTACAGCCAGATCGAGCTGCGGATCATGGCGCACCTGTCCGAGGACGCGGCGCTCATCGCGGCGTTCGAGTCCGGGCACGACTTCCACGCCGCGACCGCATCCCGCGTGTTCAGCGTCCCGGCCACCGAGGTCAGCCCGGAACTGCGCGCCAAGATCAAGGCGATGAACTACGGCCTGGCCTACGGCTTGTCCGCCTACGGACTGGCCCAGCAGCTGCGCATCACGCCCGATGAGGCGCGCGCTCTGATGGACGATTACTTCAAGGAGTTCGGCGGCGTCCGGGACTACCTGCACGAGGTGGTCGCGCGCGCCCGGATGGACGGCTACACCGCCACCATGATGGGCCGGCGCCGCTACCTGCCTGACCTCACCTCGGACAACCGGCAGCGCCGCGAGATGGCCGAACGGATGGCGCTGAACGCCCCGATCCAGGGCTCCGCCGCCGACGTGATCAAGGTGGCCATGCTGGCGGTGGACGGCTCCCTGACCGCGGCCGGCCTGCGCTCCCGGATGCTGCTCCAGGTCCACGACGAGCTCATCATCGAAGTAGCCCCCGGCGAGCTCGACCAGGTCCGAGACCTGGTCTGCGCCGCCATGGAAGGCGCCGCGTCCCTCCGCGTCCCCCTAGACGTCTCCGTAGGCACCGGCCGAAGCTGGGCCGAAGCCGCGCACTAGCTACCCTCGGGGGGTGTGTTGCCTCGGGGGGCTCCGCCCCCCCAGACCCCCCCGATACGGGGGGAACCTTCCCCCCGTGCCCCCCGGCCGGGGGGAAAGCCCCCGGGGGCGACGTTCACCGCTTCTGTGGAACCGGCGTTTCTGTGGAACCGGCGCTTCTGTGGAATCTCCGGTTCTGTTAAAGCCGCCGGCTTTGTGGAACTGTCGGTTCTGTGAGGCTGTCACAACCATACGTTCCACCCCAGCCCGAACGTGGCGCGGTATGGGCGGAATATACCGATATGGGCCACCCCTGGACCAGCGCGCACCAGGGGTTCCGCGGGGTCGTCCCTTGGGCCAGCACCCCCCGTATACGGCGGCCCCGCGGCGTAGCCGCGATCACACGGCGCCGGAGGGGTCGGCAGGCCCCTCCGGCCGCGCGATACTACGGTAGGTACCACTGCGGCGCGCGAAGCGCATCGGGGTTCCGGGGGGTCGTCCCCCCGGGCCAGCACCCCCGTCCCCGCGGGAAGATACCGTATTGTGGCCGGCCTTAATTGACCCTCAGGGTTAACTCTCATATCCTGAACCCTGCGCCGTGTCCTCGTGCGTTCCGTCATGGCCACCCGACTTGCAGGTCAGGTGACCGGGCTGACGGCCCGCCGGGCGTGCCGTAGCCGCCCTGTGCTGGTTCCGGTAAGCCCTGCGAATCCTGGTCCTCCTGGGGTGCGCGGTTACCGGCGTGTCCATAATTTTCCCTTGTCCGCATCCGGAGCCAACCCACACATGACGAGCAGCACGCAAGCCAACTCGACCCCCAAGGTGGCGGTCAACGACATCGGGTCCGAGGAGGCATTCCTCGCCGCTATCGACGAGACCATCAAGTATTTCAACGACGGTGACATCGTCGAAGGAACAGTCGTAAAGGTCGACCGAGACGAGGTCTTGCTCGATATCGGCTACAAGACAGAAGGCGTGATTCCCTCCCGCGAACTGTCCATCAAGCATGATGTCGACCCGCACGATGTGGTCCACACTGGCGAGCACATCGAGGCCCTTGTCCTGCAGAAGGAGGACAAGGAAGGCCGCCTGATCCTGTCCAAGAAGCGGGCTCAATACGAGCGCGCCTGGGGCACGATCGAGAAGATCAAGGAAGAGGACGGCGTGGTCACCGGCACGGTGATCGAGGTCGTCAAGGGCGGTCTGATCCTCGACATCGGTCTGCGTGGCTTCCTGCCCGCCTCGCTGGTGGAGATGCGTCGCGTCCGCGATCTGCAGCCGTACGTGGGCAAGGAGATCGAAGCCAAGATCATCGAGCTGGACAAGAACCGCAACAACGTGGTGCTGTCCCGCCGGGCCTGGCTCGAGCAGACCCAGTCCGAGGTGCGTCATACCTTCCTCAACACCCTGTCCAAGGGCCAGATCCGCAAGGGCGTCGTATCCTCGATCGTCAACTTCGGCGCGTTCGTCGACCTGGGCGGCGTGGACGGCCTGGTGCACGTGTCCGAGCTGTCCTGGAAGCACATCGACCACCCGGGCGAGGTCGTCGAGGTGGGCCAGGAGGTCACGGTCGAGGTGCTGGACGTGGACATGGACCGCGAGCGTGTCTCGCTGTCGCTGAAGTCCACTCAGGAAGACCCGTGGCAGCAGTTCGCGCGGACCCACCAGATCGGGCAGGTCGTGCCGGGCCGGGTGACCAAGCTCGTCCCGTTCGGCGCGTTCGTGCGGGTCGAGGAGGGCATCGAGGGCCTGGTGCACATCTCCGAGCTGGCCGACCGGCACGTGGAGATCCCCGAGCAGGTCGTCCAGGTGGGCGACGAGATCTTCGTCAAGATCATCGACATCGACCTGGACCGCCGCCGGATCAGTTTGTCGCTCAAGCAGGCCAACGAGGGCACCATCGGCGAGGCCGTCGGCGACGAATTCGACCCGACCCTGTACGGCATGCCGGCCTCCTACGACGAGCAGGGCAACTACGAGTACCCGGACGGCTTCGACCCGGAGACCGGCGAGTGGCTGCCGGGCTACGAGAAGCAGCGCGAGGAGTGGGAGCTCCAGTACGCCGAGGCGCGCGCCAGGTTCGAGGCGCACCGCCGTCAGGTGGAGGAATCCCGCAAGCCCGTGGACGAGGAGGAAACGGTCGCGGCCGAGTCCGGCGAGGCCGGCGAGGCCGGCGCGGACGCCGCGGGCAGCAACGGTGCGCCGCGGGCGGCTCGCGGTCCCCGTGCGGGCGGGTCCCGGCCGGGTGGCGGAGCCGGTTCCCCGGGCGCCGTCACGTCGAGCTCGACTCCCGGGCCTGCGGCCACCGGCACGCTGGCCTCCGACGAGGCTCTCGCGGCGCTCCGCGAGAAGCTCTCAGGCGGCCAGAACTAAATAATCCAGCTAGTACTGAAAACGGCACCCGCCACGGCGGGTGCCGTTTTCGCGTTCGCGACCGGACATTGAACCCGGGCGGTGACCTGGCCCCAGTATGCTGCGTGACCGGCGCCGTTGTGCGCCGGGTCGTAGGACGGAGGCGTTGCGGTGCTGCGGGTCGGGCTTACCGGGGGCATCGGGTCGGGCAAGAGCGAGGTCGCACGGCGGCTGGTGGCGCACGGAGCCGTGCTCATCGACGCCGACGTGGCCGCCAGGGAAGTGGTCGTTCCCGGTTCGCGCGGGCTCAGGCGGATCGTGGCGGCCTTCGGCGAGGAGGTGCTCAGCCCGGATGGCTCGCTGGACCGCGCCCGGCTCGGCGAGATCGTCTTCGGTGACCCTGAGCTGCGCGCCAAGCTGAACGCGATCGTTCATCCGCTCGTCCGCGAGTGGATGGACGCGGCTGAACGCACCGCGGTGCAGGCGGCCGACCGTCGCGGCCCGATCGCCGTGCATGATGTGCCGTTGCTGGCCGAGAGCCGCAGGAAGAGCGGCTTCGATCTGGTCATCGTGGTGGACGTGCCGCCTGAGCTGCAGGTGCAGCGGCTGGTCAGCCAGCGCGGCTTGACACCGGATCAGGCCAGGGCCCGGATGAACGCCCAGGCCAGCCGGGAGCAGCGCCTCGAAGTAGCCGACGTCGTCATCAGCAACTCGGGTTCCCTGGACGACCTGGACCACCGCGTCGCCGAGGTCTGGGCTGACCTTCAGCGCCGCGCCGGACTCTCACCCCCCTGAACGTCGGCCATCGCAAACCCGGCGACCGCGAACAAGGGCCACTGGCCGCCCGCCTCGTTCAGCTCGTGGCGGCCGCGCTCGGTGAAGCAGATACCTGACCCGGTCACTAGATCCTTGACCGTTCGTGACAGAGGTGGTCGCGCACGCCCTGCTCTACCCCGCCGGTCATTCACGCCGCACGATCCTGCCCGACCTGGCTCCCCCTGAGGCCAGCGAGCGGATCAAGCCGCCCAGGAATGTCAGACCCCCCGCCTACAGTTGAACTCGAGGAGTTCTGGGAGGTTGGTTTCGTGCGTCCGGTAACCGATTTGCAGCGTAAGGTCGCGCCGTTCGAGGTCGTCACCGATATGGTGCCGGCCGGCGATCAGCCGAGGGCGATCGCCGACATCGAGAAGCGTATCCAGGCGGGGGATACCAATACCGTGCTGCTCGGCGCGACCGGGACCGGCAAGACCGCCTCGGTCGCCTGGATCGCGGAGCGGCTGCAAAGGCCGGTGCTCGTGATGCTGCCCAACAAGACGCTCGCCGCCCAGTTCGCCAACGAGCTGCGCGAGATGCTGCCCCATAACGCGATCGAGTACTTCGTCTCCTATTACGACTACTACCAGCCGGAAGCGTACGTCCCGCAGACCGACACCTACATCGAGAAAGACTCCTCGATCAACTCCGAGGTCGAGCGGCTCAGGCACTCGGCCACCAACTCCCTGCTGACCAGGCGGGATACCATCGTGGTGTCCTCCGTGTCCTGCATCTACGGGCTGGGCACGCCGCAGGAGTACGTGGACCGGATGCTCAAGGTTAAGCTCGGCGACACCATCGAGCGGGACATGCTGCTGCGCAAGCTGGTCGGCATGCAGTACACGCGGAACGATCTGGCTTTCACCCGCGGCACCTTCCGGGTCCGCGGTGACACGATCGAGATCATCCCGATGTATGAGGAGCTCGCCGTCCGGATCGAGATGTTCGGTGACGAGATCGAGCGGCTGATGACGCTGCATCCGCTCACCGGCGAGGTGATCAGCGAGGACACCGAGCTCTACGTCTTTCCCGCCTCGCACTACGTGGCCGGGCCCGAACGCATGGAGCGCGCCATCAACGGCATCGAGGCTGAGCTGGCCACCCGGCTCGGCGAGCTCGAGCGCGGCGGCAACCTGCTCGAGGCGCAGCGGCTGCGGATGCGCACTACCTACGACGTGGAGATGATGCGCCAGGTCGGCAGCTGCTCGGGGATCGAGAACTACTCACGGCACATCGACGGCCGTGAGGCGGGCAGCCCGCCGAACACGCTGCTCGACTACTTCCCCGAGGACTTCCTCCTGGTGATCGACGAGTCGCACGTCACGGTCCCGCAGATCGGCGCCATGTACGAGGGGGACGTGTCCCGCAAGCGGGTCCTGGTCGAGCACGGCTTCCGGTTGCCGAGCGCGATCGACAACAGGCCGCTGACCTGGGACGAGTTCCTCGACCGGATCGGTCAGACCATCTACCTGTCGGCCACTCCGGGGCCGTACGAGCTGCAGCGCGTGGGCGGCGACGTGGTCGAGCAGGTAATCCGGCCGACCGGGCTGATCGACCCGGAGGTCGTCATCAAGCCGACCAAGGGCCAGATCGACGACCTGCTGCACGAGATCAGGCTGCGGGCTGAGCGCGACGAGCGGGTGCTCGTCACCACGCTCACCAAGCGGATGTCCGAGGACCTGACCGACTACCTGCTTGAGAACGGGGTCCGGGCCAGGTACCTGCACAGCGAGGTGGATACGCTGCGCCGGGTGGAGCTGCTGCGCGAGCTGAGGATCGGCGAGTACGACGTGCTGGTCG
>PMST01000511.1 GCA_003168295.1 Actinomycetota bacterium | reverse complement strand
CGATGACCGAGCCGCCGATGAGGGTAGGAAACTCCAGCGCGAGGACCGCCACCGCCGGGCCGATGCCGTTTCTCAGTACGTGCCGGAAGAAGATCCGCCGCCGGCTCAGGCCGCGGACGGTCGCGCCGATGACGTAGTTCTCCCGGTACGCGCCGATCAGGCCGGCCCGAAGCTGCCGGGCCACGCTGGACATGCAGCCAAAGCTCAGCGCCAGCGCAGGCAGCAGCACGTGCGACAGCCACGGCCAGAATCCCTGGGAGAACGGGATGAACCCGGCCGAGGGCAGCAGCTTCAGTTCGACCGCGACGACCTCGACCAGAATGACTCCGATCACGAACGCCGGGATCACCGAGACGACGGTAAGGAAACTGGTGATCCCTCTGTCGATCCAGGTCGTGCGCCGAAGCGCGGCGAGCGTGCCCAGGGCGAAGCCGGCGGTGACGCCGAGGATGAGGGCCAGCGTCGCCACCGTGAGGCTGATCGTCAGGCCGTCCCTGATCAGGGTGCTGACCGGGTAGCCATTGGACCAGCTGCGCCCCAGATTGCCGTGCAGCACGCCGGTGACCCAGCTCCAGTACTGGGACAAAAACGGGTGATTCAGCCCGTAGGACGCCTCGATGCGGTTGATCTCCAGCGGAGTGGCGTCCTCGCCGAGCTGGACTCGCGCCGGATTCAGTCCGCTCAGCGAGCGGAGCAGGAAGGTCGCGAAGGTGGCCAGGAAGAACACCGGGACGAAGATCGCGATTGTACGGCTGAGGTTTCGCAGCAGGCTGCGACCTGCGTGCCTGGCCCTGGCCCAGGTGACCCCGTGGCCGTCTTCGACGGCAGTGGGATGTGCTGCGTTGCTGACGGCCACGGGTGTCCTCTCCTTTACCTGGTTCGATCGGTCACTGGCCGTTGATGGTCACGCCGGTGAAGTCGACATGACCGGGTTCACCGGGCAGAGCGGAGATCGACTTGCTCTTGGCGAACAGGTTGGGGGCGACGTAGACAAAGATCAGCGCCTCCGACTGCACCCCCGCTGCGGTTGCCGCCTGCAGGTTCGTCGCGAAGTCCGGCGAGCCGATCGGCGTGGCCTCGGCCTTGTCGACGGCCGCCTCGAAGCCCGCCACCTCGTAGGGCGAACTGAGGTTCAGCACACCGTTGGGGCCGAAGTGGTCTCGCAGCGTCTCCGTCTGGGAGTCACGCCCGGTCGTGCCGTAGAGGGAGAAGGCGAGCTGCTTGGCGAAGAACGGGGTGGCCCAGTTGGTATTGACCGTGATCGTCACCTTGATGCCGATCGCCGCCAGCTGCGATTGCACGATCTCCGCCTCGGGTGCCTCGGTAGCCAGCTGGATCACCAGGGGGAGGGTGAGCTGATTGGGCTTGTAACCGGCCTGGGCGAGCAGTTGCTTGGCCTTGGCCGCGTTGTACGGCCAGAGGTTGGCATCCGCCGGGTTGTAGCCGACGGACCCGGGCGGGAACACCTCGTCCGTGGCCTCGCCGTAGCCGAAGGTGAGCTGGCTCACAAACTGCTGGCGGTTGATGGCGTAGCGAATCGCCTGGACCAGCGTCGGGTTGCCCTTGAACGGTGCTTTGTTGATGTTGATGCTGATGTTCTCGGCGTTGAGTCCCGGCTGGACGAACACGTCGAGTCCGGCCGCCTTGGCCGCCGTAGCCTCCGACGCNNGGCGCGTCGAACAACTCCACGCTCTGGATGTGGATGTCCTTCGCATCCCAGTAGCCCGGGTTCTTCTTGAATATTGCTTCCTGACCCGGAATGATCTTGGTAGCGATGAACGGCCCGGCCCCGACCGGGAACTGGTCGAGTTTGGTGGGATCCGCCGCTGCCTTCGGGCTGGCGACCAGCAGCACGCGCTCGCCGAACACGAGCGGAATCTGGAAGTCGGGGTGATCCAGGTTCACCTCGACGTTGTAGTCCCCGCTGGTAGTGACGCTCTTAACCGGCGCCAGGTCTTCGATGAGAGCCGAGTTCTGCTGGGTTTTGGCGCGGATGATCGCGTCCTTGATCGCCGCGGCGTTGACCGGCGTGCCGTCGGAGAATTTCAGGCCGGGCCGGATGTGGAAGGTGACCTCGGTGCCCGTGGCGTTGTACGTCCAGCTCGAGGCGAGCCCCGGCGTCGGATTGCCGGCCGCGTTGACGTTCGTGACCGACGCGTAGGCCAGGGTGAGCGGCCGGAACTGGGCGCCGGCGCCGTTGACGACCGGGTCCCAGTGCACGGGGAAGTAGGTCGTGGCCCACTTCAGCACGGCAGTAGAGCTAGTGGCAGCGGCAGTCGAGCCCGAGCCAGTGCTCCCGCAGGCGCTGAGCGCCACGATCAGGGCAACTCCGATAGCGGTGAGGCCGGCGACCCCACGGCGCCGACGGCGGCGGGTAGCGGGCAGGTATGAGCTCATAGACCTTTTCTTCTCTGGTCAGGCCCGCATCGCGGGCTCATCATGTCGGGACGTCACTGTCGGAATGTCACTGTCGGAATGTCACTGTCGGAATGTCACGGGCGGATCGCGGCTCGGTTCTTCAGACGAGCGCCGGCTTGCTGGCCGCCAGGCGGGCCGCCGTGTAGCGGTTCTCCGGGACCGCCAGGCCGAGGTTCCCGCGCAGCGTGGCCGACTCGTACTCGCTTCGCACGACGCCGCGCTCCCGCAAGATCGGCAGCACCTGCTCGGTGAAGCGGGCGAATTCGCTCGGCGCCGAGACGCCGATGCTGATGCCGTCGAAGGCGCCGGCCTCGAACCAGCGCTGGATCTCGTTGGCCACCGTGAGCGGCGAGCCGACGAACGGCGAACGGTGGGCCTTGAGCTGGTGCTCAACCACCTGGCGGAGCGTGAGGTCGTTGTCCCGCGCCAGCTTCTTGATCCTCTCGGCCTGGGTCCGGAAGCTGCGCGCCCCGGCGTCGCCGACGTCAGGGAAGGGCGCGTCCAGGTCATACTGCGAGAAGTCATGCCAGCCGAACGGACGGCCGAGCTCGGCCAGGGCGCGCTCGAAGCTCTTGCTGCCGAGGATCGCCCCCTCCTTGGCTCGCGCCTGCTCGTCGGTGTCGGCGACGATCGGGAAGATGCCGGGCATGATCAGCAGGTGGTTTGGGTCGCGCCCCTTCGCCGCGGCCCGGTCCCGCAGCTCCGTGCGGAACGCCTGACCCTGCTCGATTGTCTGGGCGTGCGTGAAGATCGCGTCGGCGATGCTCGCGCCGAGGTCTCGCCCCTCCTCAGAGTCCCCGGCCTGGAAGATCACCGGCTGGCCCTGCGGCGTGCGCTCCAGGTTCAGCGGACCGACGACGGAGAAGTACTCGCCCTTGTGGTTGAGCTGGTGCAGGCGGGTGCGGTCGAGGAAGACGCCCCGCTCCTTGTCGCGTGGGAACGCGTCGGCCTCGTAGGAGTCCCACAGGGCCTGCGCGACCCGCACGTGCTCAAGCCCGCGGCCGTACCTGGTGGCGTAGTCGTAGTGCTCGTCGCGGCTGTAGTTGCCGGCCGTCCCGGCGTCGCCGCTGGTGACGACGTTCCAGCCAGCGCGGCCACCGCTGATGTGGTCGAGTGAGGCGAGGCGCCGGGCGACGTTAAACGGCTCGTTGTAGGACGTCGTGATCGTGCCGACCAGGCCGATGTGGCTGGTGTGGACGGCCACGGCGGACAGCAGCGTCAGCGGCTCGAGCCTGCTGAGGTAGTGGTTCGGCGAGTCGGCGGTGATGAACTGGCTGTCGACGATGAAGATGAGATCGAACTTCGCCGCCTCGGCCTCCTGCGCACGGGCGATATACCAGCGGATATCGACGCTGGCGTTGCCGGGGATCTCGGGGCTGAGCCAGGTGCTGTGCTGCCCGGGCCCGCCGACGCCGATCAGGATGGCGCCGAGCTTGAGGGTGCGACGGGACATGGTGAAGCCTTCTTTCGAGCCTCGCGGGGAGGCGTCATGGCGGGTGCTCGGAGAGGGACGATGCCCGGACTGGATCCGGTTCAGGCACGCGCGTCCCACCGGCAGCGGCGGCGGTGCTCGTCGTCCGGGGCGCATGCTGCGCACCACGGATCCTTCACAGTGGAAGTGGCCGGCGGCGGTGCCGGCTGGGTCACACGCGCGGGAGATGCGTCAGTGACAGAGCGCAGCGCCGGTGCGGGCGAAGTCCAACCAGCGACACGAAGTGAGCATCACGGCAGCCGGCTTCGTCCTAAGAACTAGCGTGTCGGGCGAGTGCGTCATACCCCAAGCATGTTTGCCAAGTTCGGAGATGTCCAACGACGTTTCGTGATGGCCAACCATCACATCCGCTGATGATTGTCTAGTTAACCTACCGGCAAAGACGGATTCTCGCCCATCGAGCCTGCACCGCTGATGACCCGACTAGACTGCATCGTGATGCCTAGATCACGACATCGCGATGCGTTATCGTTAAGGCATGCGCACTACCTTGTCCCTGGATGACGACGTGGCCGCTGCCGTTCAGCGACTTCGTGAAGAACGGCACATCGGGCTGAGCGATGCGGTCAACGAGCTGGTCCGGGCAGGGCTTGCCGCCCCGGAGCGGCACACGACGTTCCGGCAGCGGACAGCCAGCCTCGGCCTCCGGATCGATGTCAGTAGCGTGGCGGATGCGCTGGAACGTCTCGACGGGCCTGAGGCCAGGTAGTGCTCATCGACGCGAACATCCTGCTATACGCGGTCGATGACGTCAGCCCCTTCCACCAGCAGGCGAAGACGTGGCTAACCGACCAGCTCAACGGCCCGCGGCGGGTGGGCTTCCCGTGGCACTCGCTGGTCGCGTTCATCCGGATCAGCACCCATGAACGAGCCTCCGCGCACCCGCTGACCCCGGAGCAAGCAGCGGGGTTCGTCGCGGACTGGCTGGAACCCGAGGTTTCCTGGATTCCGCGTGAAGGTCCGGGGCACGCGCGCATCCTGACTGACCTGATCACCCGGTATGAGCTCCGGGGAAACGTCGTCAGCGACGCACACCTAGCGGCACTTGCTATCGAGCACGGGCTCGAAGTGTGCTCCAACGACAGCGACTTCGCGCGGTTCAGCGAGGTCCGCTGGACCAACCCGGTGGCGCCAGCATGATCCGCGCTGACGGAGTAACAAGTCTGGAGGCTGCCGCTGATCTGCAAAAACTCGGGTGGAGCTGAGGGGATTTGAACCCCTGACCCCCTCGATGCGAACGAGGTGCGCTACCGGACTGCGCTACAGCCCCGAGAACCTGAGTCAGCCTAGCAAACGAAGTACCCTGTCCGCGCATCACCGGACCTGATGACAGCCACGTCGCCACGCGACATGATGGCGATCATGCGGCTCCACCCAGGACAACAGGTGCCAGACCCGGAGGAGGCCCGCGATGACAACCGCGCCTAGCTGCCCGGTAGACGACTCCTTCGACCCCCTCTCGCCCGCCTTCCTGGCCGATCCCTACGCGGTCATGTCCGCGCCCCCGGTCACCGGAACGCCCGTCTTTTACGCCCCATCGATCGGCTATTACGTGATCACGAGCTACGCCGACATCGAGGCGGTGTTCCGGGACCCGGCCACGTACTCCGCGGCGGTGGCGCAGGCCCCGCTCGTGCCGCTGGTCGCCGAAGCCCAGCGGATCCTGCTCGCAGGCGGCCACAAGCCCGCGCCGACCATGGTCAGCCTGGATGAGCCCGAACACGCCAGGCTCCGCAAGCCGGCCGCCCGCGCGTTCAGCATGAAGCGGGTCACGGCCATGATCCCCACCATCGAGGCGGCGACCAGCCGGCTGCTCGACCAGGTCGGCGACGCGACCGAGTTCGACCTGGTCGCCACGCTGGCCTTCCCGCTGCCCGCCAACATCGTGTTCTCCCTCATGGGCGTGCCCGAGCGGGACTTCGCCCAGCTCAAGCACTGGTGCGGGTACCGGGCGGCGTTGTCGTGGGGCCGCCCGGCCGCCGGGGATCAGGTCGAGATCGCCACCACCATCACCGCGTACCGCTCCTACATCCGCGACTTGGTGGACATCAAAGCGAACGAGCCCGGCGACGACCTGACCAGCGACCTGATCGCCATCCACGACGAGAACCCGGAGCGGCTGACCCTGGATGAGGTCTCCTCGATCTTGTTCTCGCTGTCGTTCGCCGGCCACGAGACCACCACCGGGCTGATCGGGAACACCGTCCGCCGTCTGCTCGAGGACCCGGCCCGCTGGGCCGTCGTCGTCGCGCAACCCGGCCTGATCCCGGCCGCGGTGGAAGAAAGCCTCCGCTACGACCCGTCCGTGCCCGTCTGGCGACGGGTCACCACCCGCCCGGTCACGCTGGGGGGCGTGCCCATCCCCGCCGGCGCCAAGCTGTTCCTGTGGCTGGCCGCGGCCGGCCGGGACGGCGCCGCATTCGACCGGCCTGACGAGTTTGACCTGCACCGCCGCGACGCCGGCCGGCATCTCGCGTTCGGCCAGGGCTTGCACTTCTGCCTGGGCGCGAACCTCGGCAAGCTGGAAGCCCAGATCGCCGTGGCCGAACTAGCCCGCCGCTACCCGGCCCTGCGCCTCGTACCGGACCAGGAGTTCACCTTCCACCCCAACATCTCGTTCCGTGGCCCCCAGGTGCTGGCGGTATGCACCCGGAAAAGCTGAACGTCAGAACGAGCTCAATCACCGACCGCACGCAGCTTGGCGTCCGCGTACTGGTCGTACGGCTCCCCTTCGGCCGGCCCCCGTGACGCCGAGATCTCGATGATCTCCGCCTCAGGCACGCGCACCGGGCGAGCGACAGGAACGGCCGGAGCGGCAGGAGCGGCCTCGGCGACCCCGTCGACCCCGCGAGCCGTCCGGTCACTAATCAGCTCCCGCCGTTCCGCGTCGGCCTTCGAGGCTTCCCGAAGCAGGGCCAGGTAGCCGACCAGCATGACGCTGGGCGGTCCGAGCACCCACCAGGCGGCCATCCGGGTGACCGCGAGCGCGGCCGATCCCATGACCAGCAGCACGAGCAACCCGAGCAGGCGCCGCCGCGACGAAAGCACCCGCGCGTGTTCCCGGTCCCGCACGATCTCATCGCCGCCCTCACGAGCCCGAGGATCCCGAGGGTCCCGAGGGCCCCGAGAGGCCTGGAGGGCCTGAGGCGCCCAAGCCGCCTGAGCCACAGGATGCACATGAGCCACAGGAGGAACACGAGGAACGCGAGGCACCTCCCGCTCCCGCGGCCGCCGCCGGGGCTCCGGCACCACCCGCTCTTCCGCCTCCGGCGTCTCCTCCGCCGTGACGGTCTCGTCGCTGACGCGTGCGCTGGAATCTCTCCGCAGCCACCGGGGGATGAGCACGCCGGCCCAGATGGCGACGATGGCGACGTAGAGTATCGCGCTACTCAACGATCCACCCCTCGGCGTGGCGAGCGGCGGGCGGCCCGGACGGCCGGACGGCGACTGGCCCGGGCCACGGGAGTGGGCATGCTGCTCCCCTTGAGCGTGCTCACGTGACGCAAAGTAATAGCTGAAGCGGCCGTAAACGAGCACCCGGCCCGGTGTGTCGCAACATTCTTCGGATCAGCGGCGTTAGACCGTGACGGCTCAGCCGGCGTTCGACCGTGACGCCAGCAGGATGCTCCGCCACCGCGGCATCAGTCCCTGCGGCACTTCCTCCGCCGTCAGCGCGTAACACACGTGGTCTCGCCAGGCCCCGTTGATGTGCAGCTGCCGCACCCGGATGCCCTCCTCGCGGAAGCCGAGTTTTTCCACCACCCGCCGGGATGCGTGGTTCTCCGGCCGGATGGAGGCCTCGAGCCGGTGCAGCCCGACGACGCTGAAGCAGTGGTCCACGGCCATGGCCAGCGTGGTGGGGGTGATGCCGTGCCCGGCGTACGCTTCGTCGATCCAGTACCCGACCTGCCCCGACCGCGCCGAACCCCACGTGATCGACCCCACGGTCAGCTGACCGACGAACACACCGCCGTAGCTCATCACCCACGGGATCGCCTGGCCCTGCTTGGCCTCGCGACGCATCGCCCGCACCATCGCGATGTAGGGCCCCAGGCTGGACCGGTACAGCGGTGTTTCCGGGTTGGTCGGCTCCCACGGCCGCAGCCACTGCGCGTTCCTCACCCGTATCTCTCGCCACATGCGGGCATCGCTCACCCGCACCGGCCGCAGTGTTACCGGTTCGGCGAGCAGCTGCGGCTCGGTAAGGGTTACCGGCCAGCCACGCATGCGTCCCACGTACCCATCATTCCCCTGTATTGCCCCAGACGCTACGACATCCCAGCTAGGCCTTTCTCGCCGGGGTCCGTACCTTTCGCGTCCTAGTCCGTCCTTACATGATCGCCCCCGTTGATCTGGGACACCGCGTGCCCCAGCACGGGAGCCAGCACGGCCATGCCGTCCCGCACTCCGCCGGTCGAACCGGGCAGGTTGACGATCAGCGTCCGGCCCGCCACCCCGGCCAGGCCCCGCGACAAGATCGCGGCCGGCACTCCGGCCGCGGCCCCGGCGCCGCGCAGGGCCTCGGCGATCCCCGGGATCTCCCGCTCCAGCACCCGCCTGGTCATTTCCGGGGTCAGGTCGGCCGGGGTCAGCCCGGTCCCGCCGGTGGTGACGACGACGTCGTAGCCCGCCGCCAGCGCGTCCCGCAGCGCCGCCTCGACCGGGTCCCCGTCCCCGATGACCACCGGCCCGTCCACCACCGAACATCCCGCCGACCGCAGCAGCTCGACCAGCACGGGCCCCGATGTGTCGGCGTACACCCCGGCGGCGGCCCGGTTGGACACCGTGACCGCGAGGGCCCTGATCATGGTCTGGTCCATCGCCCGGTCTTCCCGCCTTCTTTCCACTCGACCCGCACGTCGGTGATCACCGCGGCCGGGTCGATGCTCTTGACCATGTCGATCAGCGCCAGCCCGGCCACGGACACCGAGGTGAGCGCCTCCATCTCGACCCCGGTCCGGTCCGCGGTGCGGGTGGTGGCGGTGATGTCCACGCCCTCGTCCGTCACGGCCAGGTCCACGGTCACCCCGTGCAGCCCGATCGGGTGGCACAGCGGGATCAGGTCGGGCGTCCGCTTGGCCCCGGCGATCCCGGCGATGCGGGCCACCGCGAGCGCATCGCCCTTGGGCACCTCGCCGGTCCGCAGGGCCGCGACCGCCGCCGCCGAAAGCAGCACCCGCCCGGTCGCGCAGGCCGACCGCGCGGTCACGTCCTTGCCGGACA
>PMST01000374.1:583-9230 GCA_003168295.1 Actinomycetota bacterium | reverse complement strand
ACGACATGATCATCCTGGACGCGCTCGACATCGCCGCCGGGCCCATCGCCACCCTCAAGATCCCGTTCCGGCTGCGGTACGGGTTCCACGGCACCTGGATCCCAGCCCGGGAGCTCGACCATGCCTGACGCACCGCTGACACCCGATGCCCCGCACGCCGCCGACGCCTCGACCGCACGCGCGGTCATCGACCACGCAGGAGTGTCCGTGGCAGAGCTGGAAAAGTCCGAACGCTTCTACCGGGACGTACTCGGCTTCACCACGGTGGAAGACCGATTCGCCTTCCCCGAGCACGACCTGCGGGGCGTCGTGCTGGCCAACCCCCAGGGCGCCCGGGTCGAGCTATTCGAGCGCAAGGGCTCCGCGCCTACCGGCCCCCACCACCAGATCGAGTCCACCCGCCGGCAAGGCTGGTTCCAGTTCGCCCTGGCCGTGCCGGACATCGCCGGGACATTCGCGGCCGTGGTCGCGGCCGGCGCGGAGCCCTCTCTCGCGCCGACCACGGCCCCGGACGGGATGTCCCTGGTCGCCTTCGTGCGCGACCCGGACGGCAATCTCGTCGAATTCCTGCAACGGCCAGCCCGGCCCGGTCCCCCCGGATAGCCCGGCGTGTGGAACGCGGAACTGCGCGGCCGGGTGGCCATCCTCACGTACACCCGGCCGCCCGAGAACGTGCTCGGATTCGCCGACCTAGCCCAGCTGGATGCGACACTGCAGCGCTGGGGCGGGGACGAACGCGCCCGGGTGATCGTGCTCGCCGGCGGAATCCCCGGCTGTTTCGCCGCGCACGCGGACCTGGCTGACGTCGGGGCACTCGTGCACGGCAGCACAGCCGGGCCGCACGGACCGGACGCCTGGGGACGCGCTCTGACCCGCATCTCGGCCATCCCGCAGCCGGTCATCGCGGCCGTCAACGGCCAGGCGTGGGGCGGCGGCTTCGAACTCGCCCTCGCCTGCCTCCTGCGGCTGGCCTCACCGGCCGCGCACTTCCGCTTCCCCGAGGTCGCCGACGGCGCCATTCCCGGGGCAGGCGGAACCCAGCGACTACCCCGCCTGATCGGCCTGCCCCAGGCCGCCCGGCTCATCCTCGGCGGCGAGCTCGTCACGGCAGGGGAAGCCCTGCGGCTGGGCCTCGTCGAGGCCCTCCTGCCCGGCGAAGGGTTTCTCGAAGCCGTCCTGGACTGGGCTGCTCCCCTCGCCAGCCAGCCCCGCCACTCACTCGCCGCCGCCAAACAGGCGCTCCTGCTCAGCACGCAAACACCCCTGGACCAGGGCCTCATCGCCGAGCAGGACATCTTCCGCGCCGTCCTGACCTCACCGCAAACGAAAGCGCAGCATTCCGGGTCACGGGCGTCCGGGTGAACCGTGTGCACCTGCTCGTCCACCGAGCCCACGCTGGCGATGTAAGGCCGGGCGGGTGCTGTGTGCTTCCCTGCCGGACCCTGCGGCCATCGTGACGCCGACGGATAGGTCGGAGGTGGGGCTGATGCATAGCATTGTTGCGGATAACTTGAAGCGCTTCGCTCGCTCACCAATGAACTGCGCTCCGTAGCTCATTGGCAGCCTCGCTAATGCTCCTGCCCCGTCGGAAAGATTGCCGAGGTTTGAATCTTGTAGCATTATCGCAGCCTGAAGTAGCAGATAGAATCTCAGCATTATCGGACAGCCCTGTCAATGTCCTTGTTGACTGGTATAGCATGAAGCTGTCGTCAGGAAGGCTTCTAAGGCTCTGTGCCGATTCACGCAGCGCAGGTATGTGGTCAGGAAGCATTTGGAACACTTCAGCCGTGTAGGCGAGCGACTCTATGTCCTCCTGAGACAAGTAAGGCATCCTCAGTGTGGCGTCGAACAGGTCCATGAGGATATCAAGTGTCTCACCCCGCGCCGCCTACCGGGCTCATTGATTTTTCGCTTGGCAAGCGGCTACGCCCGATCACCATAGGCCTTGATCCGGACACCTCATCTCGACGGTGCACCAAGCCCCGGCTGGTCTGCGCCCGGAAGGTTGGGTGCTTCCTGTTTCTCGCGCGGACGATAGGTTGATTTGCGGGTGATCAACTTACAGGGGAGAACTGTGCGCTGGGGCGCGGCTTTGTCTGGGTGGGTCAGGGCGAGTTCCACGGCGCGCTTGCCGATCTCGTAATGGGGGAGCGCGATCGTTGTGAGGGTCGGCCGGACCTGCGTGGCGATCAGCCATTGGTTGTCGAAGCCGACGACGGCCACGTCTTGCGGAATCCGTCTTCCGGTCTCCTTGAGAAAGTCGTATGCGCCCATGGCCATGCGGTCGGTGGCACAGAAGAGCAGGCTGAGGTCTGGGTGCCGGCGGAAAAGGGTGCGTGCGGCCTTGTATCCGTCCACTGCGTTCCCGCCGGCCTTGCCGGGAATCCGGTTGGCAGATTCTCCCGTGTAAATCACGAGACTCTCGTCGAACGGCAGGCCGGCGCTTTCCACGGCGGCACGGTATCCGTACAGGCGGCCTGCAGCCGCCGGGTCACCTCTGGTGATATTGATGAAGCCGATGGGTGCCCGGCGGATGGCTAGCAGTGCCTGTGCGGCCAGCCTGCCTCCGCCGAACTCGTCGGGTATCACCGAGGAGAACTTTCGCTCCGCGTCGAACGCGTTCGCAAGGACCGGGTTGGCGTGCGCCAAGGTGGGCGGCAGGTCCACCTGCCTGTGCGCGTATGCAGCGTAGATAATCCGGTGGGCGCGCCGTTCGGTGAACCGGGTTACGGCTTCACACACGAGATCACGGTCGTGGTAGGTTTCCACGATCATCAGCAGGTAACCCCGGTGCCAGGCGGCGGCCTGGGCGCCGCGGATCATCTCACCGGCGAACGGTCCCTCCGCGATGCCGTCTGCGATGAATCCGATGGTGGATTTCGTCTGGCTGCGCAGTTCTGTGGCTGCCTGGTTGCGGACGTAGCCAAGCTGCCCTGCGGCAGCCCGGACTCGGTCCTGCGTCCGGGCGGAGATGTTAGGCGGATTCGCGCTGCGCAGGACCAGCGATGCGGTGGTCTTGGACACCTGGGCATCCCGGGCGACGTCGGTCAGGGTTGGCGGACGCTTAGAGCCGTTGTGGTCACTGCCGCCTTGACGGGTCATGTCTGCTAATTCTGCCAGGCATCCGTGGTTCTATCATCAGGCGCGTGTCGGGTGGGGCTGTGGCCCGGGCGGCCCTGAGGACCATCCTGCGATCCTGACGGCGCTTGGGGGCGAACCTGGAAGAGTCTGGATTTGTACCTCCACGGTGTTATAGCGTCCGTCTCGGTCGCAGATGACGGCCGCCGGGCTGGCGGCGGGGCTGTAGACCTCCAAGATGCCTGCGTCATAGTAGATCCTGACCGCGCCCGCCGCCAGGGCGGGCAAGAGCGCAGGACCGGCGGCGGGATTCTCGGTGGTCAACGGGCGGTTCTCGTTGATCGTGATGCGGTCGTGGCTGACCTCGATCTTGACGTCGGCACAGCCGATGCCCCGTAGCCGCAGCATGATGGCGGCGATTGCGCCGCGGACCGGGGTGATCTGGAGCTCGGCTGCGGTCTGGGCTCGCGCGGATAGTTTCATCTCTACCGATCCGTGTCCCTCGATGACCTGGCTGGCGAGTTCGTCGCGCCGGGCGCCGTCGAGTTCGCGGGCCGGCCGGGCCCGCAGTTTCTCTTCTTCTAGGTAGAGCTCGCGAGGCAGGGACATGACGCCCACCCGTGTCTGGTCCTGACCGGTCAGCTCATCGAGGCTCTCGCGGATCCAGCCGATCTCGATGCGCCGGCCGTCGGCGAGGGACAGAGAGTGAGGCGCGTAGTAGCGGCCGCCGACGTCACACCGGCCGCTGGCCCTGGGCGTGAACTTGCTGTCGGTGATCTCTCCGGTCATCCACATCGCGTACCGAGGGCTCGCGTCGTGCACCGAGACGATCACGACGGTGGTGTGTCCGAGGGTGAACACGTTCGGGCATTCCCAGATCTGCCCGTCTAGCCCGTGGTCGGCTGCTGCGGCGAAGATACCCAGGTACTGCCAGTTCCGCAGATCTTCGGAGCGGTAGAGGAATAGCGCGCCGCCGCTGTCCAGGGCGCCGCCTATTACCTGGTACCAGGTAGAGCCGACCTGCCAGGCGGCATGGTCGCGGAACGCCCGGACTCCTGGTTCTAGTGGCGGGCTGGCGATCACCGGGTTCTTCTCGTAACGGGACCATCCAATCAGGTCCTGGTCAGAGGCGATGGCCAGGCAGGGAAGGGTCGCCGATCCACGCAGGCCGGTGTAGAGCAGGTGCGGCGTTCCGTCGTGCACGACCGCGCAGCCGGACCAGCAGCCGTCACGGTCGGGGCCGTCCGGGTCTGGCTCCAGCGCCAGCGGATGATCTGCCCAGTTCCACAGGTCGGTGCTGCTGGCATGACCCCAGGCGATGTGCTCCAGCGTCGTCCCCTCGGGATTGTGCTGGTAGAAAAGGTGGATCCGGTCGTGCCACTGGATGAGGCCGTTGGGGTCGTTCATCCAGCCCCGCGGGGGAGCGAAGTGCAGGGCCGGGCGGGGTCTTCCTGGACCGCCCGGCGTGCGTGCGGGTTGGCGGGTCATCCCTTGACGGACCCGAAGGTCAGGCCCTCGACCAGCCGGCGCTGGGCGAACAGGAAGACGATCAGGGTGGGGATCAGCGAGAGGATCACGCCGGCCAGCACGACCGAGACGCTCCCGGTTCCCAGGTATCCCTGCAAAGTGACAAGGCCGAGCGGGAGAGTGAACTTCGAGGGCGCGGACAGGAAGATGAGCGGGCGGAAGAACTCGTTCCAGTAGGCAGCGAACGCGAGAACGCCGAGGGTCGCCAGCGGCGGGCCGGCCAGCCGGGCGTAGACCCGGTGGAAGACCTGCCACTGGGTCGCGCCGTCGACGGTCGCGGCCTCGCCGAGTTCCCTGGGCATCTGCAGGAAGTACTGCCGCATCAGGAAGGTCCCGAACGCGGTCCCGATGACCGGCAGGATGAGCCCGGTGCGGGTATTGACCAGCCCCAGATTCTTGATCAGCAGGAAGACCGGGATGATCGTCGCCTGGATCGGCACCATCATGGTCGCCAGCACCGCCCAGAACAGGGGCTCGCGGCCCCGGAACTTCAGCCGGGCGAAGGCGTAACCGGCCAGACAGCATGTCACCATCTGGCCGATCACGATGAAGCCTGTCACCAGGAGGCTGTTCACCAGGAAGTCCCAGAACGGGACGCTGTGGAACACGGCGGAGTAGTTCGACCACATGGGATGGGCCGGGATCCAGGCCGGAGGGTTGGTGAAGGACTGCGCCGGGGTACGAAGGGACGTCACGAGCGCCCAGTAGATCGGCGCGACGACCAGGATGGCGAAGGCGCTGAGGAGGATTATCTCGAGCACCCGCCCGGCGGTGCGCCGGACCGGGGGCCGGTGGGCGCGCCGACGACCATGCAGTGCGGTGGCTCTGCGAGCGACCGCCGGCCGCTGGTGTCCGGTGGTTACGGCGAGCGCGGGCTGCGCTGGCTGCTGGCTCACTATCGGCTCCTCATGAGTAGAACACCCACTTGCGGGAGATCCGGAACTGCAGGTACGTCGCGATGAGCACGACGATGAACAAGATCACCGAGATAGAGGAGGCGTAGCCGAATCTCAGGTTCTGGAACGCCTGCTGGTACATGTCCAGGACGACGGTCTGGGTGGCGTTGCCCGGACCGCCGTGCGTCAGGACGTACGGCTGGTCGAATAGCTGGAGCGTGCCGATGACGCCCACCGTCACCGTGAACAAGATCGACGGGCTGATCATGGGCACGGTGATCTTCCGGAAGATACGCCAGCCGCCGGCGCCGTCCGTCCGTGCCGCTTCAATGAGCTCTTTGGGCACCGCTCCCAGGGCGGCCGAGAAGACGATGAAGGTGAAACCGAGCTGCTGCCAGGTCACCACGATCATGACCGTGGCGATCGCGCCCCAGGTGGAGTTAAGCCAGGGCACCTGCGGCAGGCCGAGCAGGTGCAGGTAGTAGTTCAGCACCCCGAACTGGGGGTCGAAGATGTAGCTCATGACGATGGAGATGGAGGCCCCTGATACGAGCAGCGGCACGAAGAAAGCCGACCGGAAGATCGGCCGGGCCCAGTTCATTCTCCGCTGGACCGCCACGGCCAGGGCGAGGCCGACCACGACCTCGGCTATCACGATGCCCGCCGTCAGGAGGAAGGTGACGCCAAAGGCGGCCCGGGCGTTGCTGTCGTGCAGCAGTGCCTGGTAGTTGGCCAGGCCGACCCAGTGCGCAGGCGCGATCACGCTGTAGTTGAAGAAGCTGAGGACAAATGAGCCGACGATCGGCGCGGCGGTGAACACGCCCACGAACAAGACGGTCGGGAGGATGAGCAGCCAGGCGAATCGGGTCTCCCGGCGCCGCTGGAGGCCGGCCGGGACCTTGGGCCGGCGGATCGCTAGAGCCATTGTTCCGGACCCTTCTGTAGGCAAGACGGCCGGTTAACGGCCGGGAGAGCAGCGGTATACATTCCCCGGGCCCCTCAGCTCGAGGCACTCGAGGCGAACCCTTCCAGGTCGCTTTGCAGCCCGTCCAGCGCCGACTTTGCGCTGCCGCTGGACATCGCCTGCGTGGTGCGGTCGGCGAAGGCCGTGGCCAGCTGCTGGTAGTACGGCGGCGCCGGAATCGGAGTGGTATTCGGGAACTTGTCCAGCGTGCCGTAGAACACCGGCCAGTGGGCCGGGCCGGTCGGGGCGTACCGGCTGGCCGTCATCATGGACCGGCGGGTCGGCGTGCTGGTGTTGCCGGCGATCAGCGCGCCGAGCGCGGCCGGCTCGGTCAGGGACTTCATGAACTCCCAGGCCATCTCCTTGTTGTTCGAGGACTTGAGCATCGCGTACCCGGCGTCCCCGAGCAGGTGCTTCTGCACCGACCAGGCCGGGAAGTACTGCACATCGAACGAGGTCGGTGTCATGCCTGCCGTGTGAAGCCCGCCGGCCCAGAACCCGCCGCCGATGGTCATGGCGATGTGGTTGCTGGCGAACAGGCCCTGCAGCGTCCCGCCGCCGCCGACGTCGGGCGACGCGGACAGCTTGGCGTTCTTCAGGTCGATCATGTATTGCAGGGCCTCCACCACGGCGGGGTCGTTCGCGGTCGGCGTTCCCCAGTGCCAGCCGCCCTGGCGGCCCTGCGCCGCCGGGTCGTTCTTGTAGAAGGTGTCCCACATCCAGCTGCCGCCGGGCCACCGGCCCTCGCTGAGGAGGTTGGCGTTGTTGGCGTACATCCAGGAGGTCCAGCTGCCCCACAGCCGCACCACCCAGTCCCAAGCCACCGCGCCCGAGGCAGTGGACCACTTCTGGGCGACGTTGTAGAAGTCGTCCTTGGTCCAGTTATCTGACGGATAGCTGACGCCCGCCTTGTCCAGCAGCTCCGTGGAGAAGAACATGTTGCCGCAGTTAAAGTCGGTAGGCAGCACGTACAGATCGCCTTGGTACATCATCGACTCGATCAGCACCGGGTGAACGTCGGAGAAGAACCCTTGCAGGCTCGCCTTGTCCGACATCACGTAGCTGTTGAGCGGCTCGGCGAGGCCCTTGGCCGCGAACAGCTGCAGGCCCTCGGTCGCGACCGTGGTCAGATCCGGCGGGTTCCCGCTGGCGATGAGCGTCAGGATCTTCGCGAAATAGTCGTTCCAGTCGGTGCCGTTGATCGCCATAAAGTTCAGGCTGATCCCCGGATGCGCCTGCTTGAACGCGGGACTGACAGCCTGGCTGATCGCCGTCGCCGCCGACTGCGTCCCGTTCACCGCGATGGTGAGCGTGTTCTTTGAGCCGCTACTGCCCCCTCCTGAGGACCCGCCGCAGCCGCTCAGGCCGACCGAGGCGGCAGCGGCCATCCCGGCGGTCGCGCCGACACCCGCGAGGAAGCCGCGGCGGGAGACCTGGCGCTGTGTCAGCTCGTTGATGGTTCTCATGGCTTCGTGACCTCTTCTCCGTAAGTGCATCGATACATCAAAAGCTAGATGCATCGATACACCTAGCGATTACGGACGTCAAGAGTATGTTTCCAAATGGTTACAAAATTCTCATAGGCCCAGAGTTCGTCGTGTTAAACAAACCCCGGAGCACCTGCCAGCTATTCAGTAACGGCGCCGCCAGGCCGGCCGCCGCCTGCCATGCGGGGGTCCGGTCGAGGCCCTCGGCTCGGCGCTCATGGTCTACTTCACCGTCGATACCCGCCGTGTCCCCGAGGGCACCGCCGAGGAGGTCACCAAAGTCCAGTTAAGAAGCCGCGACTGTGCGCGCTGTTAACTCGCCGCACCTCTTGACCCGAGCCGCGAGTGGATGTATCGATGCACTAAATGTGACGAGCGCCGCACGTCCGGAGGAACGGGAGGCATGAGCTGAATTCACTTGTCAGGAACCGGAAGCCGCAGTTGACGAACGATCCCAGTTCCGGCCGTCCCGGCGGGGCTCACCCGACCATGCGCGATGTGGCCGCGCTGGCCGGGGTGGGTGTCATGACCGTCTCCCGGGTGGTCAACGACCGTGGCGGTGTCAGCCCGGAACGCGCCGTCCGGGTCCGGCAGGCGATCGAAAAGCTCGACTACCGGCACAACGTCACGGCGCGGCACCTGCGGCTCACCGGGCAGTCCACCGCGACCATCGGCGTCCTGCTCGAGGACATTGC
>PMST01000374.1:0-537 GCA_003168295.1 Actinomycetota bacterium | reverse complement strand
GTGGCCGCGGACATGGTGATCAGCGACAACTTCGGCGGCGCCCGGCTCGCCGTGACCCACCTGCTGCGCAGCGGGCACACCAGGATCGGGTTCCTGTCCGACCTGCGGGGGATCTACACCGCCGCCGAGCGCCACCGCGGCTACCTCGATGCCCTCGCCAGGGCCGGCATCGAACCCGACGAGCGGCTCATCCGCCGCGACATCCACTCCGCGCCGTCCGCCGAGCAGGCCACGCATGACCTGCTGATCGCACGTCCCGCCCCGACCGCGATCTTCACCGCCCAGAACCTGCTGACCATGGGAGCCCGGATGGCGCTGCGATCCATGGGCGCGGAGCGAACCATCGCGCACGTCGGGTTTGACGACATCCCGCTCGCCGGGCTGGTCGATCCGGGTATCACCGTCATCGCCCAGGACCCCCCGGCCATGGGAACCCTCGCCGCGCAGATGCTCCTGCACCGCATCCGCGACCCCAACGGTGCGCCGGAAACCGTGCAGGTCCCCACCAGGCTGCTCGCCCGGGGTTCCGGCGAGATT
>PMST01000342.1 GCA_003168295.1 Actinomycetota bacterium | reverse complement strand
TCCCCGCAGGGATTCTGAATTTCGAGTCAAGTTGCGGCGTGTGTGACGGCTGATGACAGGCGCATGCTGGGTCGTGGTTACTGCGGGTGATACCTGCAGGTGGGGTAAGGCGGCAAGGGATGCCTGCCGGGTGAGGTCGGTCAGGGCGTCGCGGTAGGCGCGGTCTGCTTGCCGGAGCCGGCTGGGGCCCGGTGGTCCGGGGCTGGCGAGCTGGGCGAGGCCGGGGATGAGGAGCCGCTGGGTCAGCCGGGTGAGGAACAGGGCGATGCTCAGGCCGTCTTGGGTGACCTGGTAGGTGCGGCTGTGCGGGATGCGTTCGATGAGCTGGTGGGCGCGGAGCCTGCGCAGGTCGTAGCTGATCTGGCCGCTGGTCATGTCCTCTGGCGTTGTCCCGAGCTGGGGGCCGAGGTAGTGTCGCAGGTCGCGGCTGGTGAAGCCGGCGGGCCGGAGCGCGAGGGCGCAGCAGGCGCCCAGGAGGGCCTGGACGCGGGGGTCGGGGAATCGCATCCCGGGGATGCGGGTGCAGGTGGTGCTGATGACCGGGCTGGTGATCGCTTCCAGCGCGGCGGCTCCGTCGGCGGGGTCGTGGCTGATGCATTCGGCGTCTAGCAGGCGCCGGTTGGCGGCGTAGCCGACCTCGGCCATGGCGGCGAGGTTAGTCAGCTCTTTGCCGATGCCGAAGTCGCGCGGCTGGTTGAGCGTGGTTTCGGTGCGGAGCGCTCGTCCTTCCTTCAGGTACTGCTTGACCTGGGTCTTCTTGTAGTACAGGTATAGATAGGGGCAGGCCCCGTCGGTGATCACCTGGGTCCGGAAGGTCCCGGGGTAGGGTTCTTGCCGTTCAGGCGGATCTTGCGGTCAAAGACGATACTGACCTTGTCCGGGCGGCCGATGTCGATGTTGTCCCGGATCAGCTGCTCGAAGAAGATCCGCCCGCAGGCGGGCCGGTCCAGTGCCATGGTGGTGGAGAACTCGGCCTGCTGCACCGACAGCTGCCAGCGGTAGTCGGCGTCCTCGTCGGCGGGGGTGAACGGATGCGGCAGCCGGGCCAGCCACTTGCCGGCGAACCGGTAGATCTTCTGGTCGGTCAGCCCGTCGCAGATCCGCTGCACCACGGCCGGGTCGTCAGTGGCGCCGAATGCGTTGTCCAGGGCAGTGAAGCCGATCCCGGCCTTGAGGCACTGCCGCTTGGCATATTCATGCCCGTTGAGGTAGATCTGCCCGGTGTAGGGGAAGTACCCGCAGAACTTGATGTAGAACGCGCCGAAATCGGTGTCGAACCCGTAGAAATACCAGTGGTTGACCATGGCCTGCTCCTGGCACAGCCAGGGGTACCGCTTGCCGGTCACCGGATCCTGGCGCTGCCGGGTCCGCCAGACCCGGGTCTTTTCCTGGGCCACCCCGGCGAACAGGATCTGCTCCCCGCCGTCGTGCCCGGCCAGGTACCGCCGGGCGATCCGGTCCTTGCTCTGGCCCTTGGCGAACCGGACCAGGTCCAGGCCGCGGACGTCGATGTAATGGCGGATGTCGGCGGCGAACCGCTCGGTCATCGGGCGCATCAGCACCGAGGACACGAACTGGTTCCCGCGGTGATGGCAGAAGAACCCGTGGATGCCCTGCCCGTACTGCAGCCGCGGCTGGCGGAAGGTCAGCAGCATCCGGTCGATGCAGCGGATCTCCAGCCTCACGTGAGCGGACAGGACCTGGGCGGCAGTACGCGGTAGCGTCATCATGGGCTCCGGCTGGGGCTCGGCCGGCAACGGCCACCGACCGCTGCAAGCGGCGAATGAACAGTTACATTGTGAACTGCCTTGAGCCCCAGCCGGAGTCCTCCCGCCGGTCTCAGCCCCCGACGCGCAGACCCCAGCCCGCACGCGCATGCCTCGTCGGGCTGGGGCAACGCCCCGTTATGCATTCAGCCCATTCACACGTGGTGATAGGTAGCGTGGGTTTGGCTGGGGTTAGGGGGAGAATGCCTGTGCCGGGGGTCGCCAGGGCCTGCCGAGCATGAGGTCGTGCAGGACGTTCAAGGTGTTCTTGCCGTGCTTGCGCGCGGTGTCGATGTAGCTCCTGATGTCGAGGCGGTCCTGGGTGACGTCGTCGCTGGTCAGGCGCCCGGATATCTTCTGCTGGGTTTTCAGGGGGCGGACGCCGCGCTCGCTGATGTTGTTCGTCGGCCAGATCCTGGTGTCGGCGGCGAACCGGAGCACGTCGGCCTGCCTGGTCTTGCAGAACTCGAGGAGCTCGCGGCCCGGCTGCTGCTTCACCTGGTTCTTCGGGCCAGGGACGCGGGAGACCGCGGCCAGGCCGACGATGACGGCGCGCCGGAACTCGGTCTCCAGCGGTTCCCTGTCCTCATCGGTGATGGCGGGAAGTCCGTGCTCGCAGGCGGCGTGCCAGGCGCGGATGAGGCCGCGCAGCGACCGCATGGCCTGCTCCGGCCACGCCGCGTCCGGGTAGGTCTCGGCGCAGTCCTGGAAGTCTCTGATCAAATGGGCGGCGCAGGCTTGGTGCCCGGCGAAGTTCGCCCAGGTCTCGCTGTAGTAGCCGGCGTACCGGTCGGAGACGACGATCCCGGCGAAGGACGGCAGGATCCCGGCGTCTTTCATGGTCTGCAGGCTGCGGGTGCCGAGCCAGAACGCGGAGTACAGCTCGGTGAACGCGCCGTGGACGTACTTCTTGTCCCCGGCCGGCCCGGACCGCAGCGTGGTCTCGTCGAACCCGGCGACCGGGGCAGCGGCGATCAGCGCGCGGATCAGCCGCACCGCGTCCGTGACCAGCCCTGCGGCCTTCCCCAGGCAGGAGTGGACGAACCCGGCCGACAGCACGCCGCCGGTCAGATCGGCGATCAGGAACCGGGCCCGCTCGACGGGCACGTGCTGGAACACCGACAGGTAGACCGCCATCGCCGACAGGCGAGGGCCGACCGACAACGGCGCGTCCGGGACCCAGGCCGGCCGCGGCGCGACGTGGACCCTCCCGCAGGCGCACCGCGCCCTGTGCAGGTCGTGCTGGTACCGCCGGGACGGCTGCGGCTCGGGAACGTCCTCTTGCTGATAGGACCGGGCGACGCCCAGGTCAGCGGCATCCGCCAGGTCAGCGCCGCACGCGCAGTTCCCCTGCGGGAAGTGGCCGGCGACCTCGTCTGCCTTGCGCCAGCGCATCGCCGCACCCGGCGATCCGGGCTGTTTCCCTGGCTTCCGCTTCCGCTCCGCCCGCTCCGCGGCCCGCCGCTCCTTCCGGGGCGCCGGCCTGCGGCCGGGCAGGTCATCGGCGCTCGGCGGCATCGAGGAGTTCCCCGAGTTCCGCGAC
>PMST01000371.1 GCA_003168295.1 Actinomycetota bacterium | reverse complement strand
AGCACGATGTCCAGGTTGCCGCGCTGGGCGATGTACTCGGCGGCCATCAGCCATTCCTCGATGGTGGCGTTCATGCCGCGCTTGAGCATGACCGGCTTGCCGACCCCGCCGACGGCCTGCAGCAGCGGGAAGTTCTGCATGTTGCGGGTGCCGACCTGAAGCATGTCCGCGTAGCACGCGACCAGGTCCACGTCACCGGGGTCGACCACCTCGGTCACGATCGGCAGACCGGTCTCGGCCCGCACCTCGGCCAGGATCTTCAGGCCGGCCTCGCCTAGTCCCTGGAAGGCGTACGGCGAGCTGCGCGGCTTGTACGCGCCGCCGCGCAGCAGCGAAGCGCCCGCGGCCCGGGCCATCAGCGCGGACGCCAGCGTCTGCTCGGCCGTCTCGACGGCACACGGCCCGGCGATGACCGTCAGCGTGTCCGGGCCGATCGGCACGCCGGCCACCCTGATCACCGAACGCTCCCGGTGATGCTCCCGGCTGACCAGCTTGTATGGCGCGGAGATCCGCACCACGTCGCTGACGCCCGGCATGCCGCGCAGGTTCAGCGTGCCCAGGTGATCGACGTCACCGACCAGGCCGACAATGGTCCGGGACATGCCCCGGCTCACGAACGCGTCGCCGCCCGCCGCCCGTACCCGGTCGACGACGGCGTCGACTTCCGTATCCCCGGCTTCCGCCGTCATGACCACGACCATGTTGTCCGCCTCCAGTGTTGTCCCGCATAAGAGTTGTCACGCATAAAGAAAGCCCCAGGCCAACTGGCCCGGGGCTCTGGTGAAGTCGCTTCCGTCAGCGCAAGGTCTGGCGGGCGACCGTCCCGAACCCGGGCCGGTAGCCAAACCAAAACCAGAACTGCTCACGCATGATCGAGATCATAGCGCATGCCGTCAAGGGACCCGCCGGTCAGAAGCCGACGTCGAGGGTGATGGTGCTACCGCGCGGCGCCTGGCCGACCGGGCTGAAGTCGAACACCTTGCCAAACGGGCCGTACGTGTTCACCTTGACCTGGAACCCCGCCTGCTGGAGGAGCTGGGTCGCGGCTTGCACCGACATGCCGTTCACGGAAGGCACGTTGACGAGCTGGGGACCGGTGGACACGGTGACGGTCACCGTCTCGCCTGGGGTGAAGGTCGCGCCCGGAGCGGGCTGCTGCTCGGTGACGATGCCGGCCGCCTGCTGACTGTTATTGTCCTGCTGCTGGTTCAGCGTCACGCCGTGCTCCTGCGCCCACTGCTGCGCCGTCTGCACGTTTTCTCCGACGAAGTTGGGCAGCGGCGGGCCGCTTGAGACCTGGATAACGACCGGCTTGGTCTGCGGCCAGGAGGTGCCTGCGACCGGATTGGTGCCGGTCACGGTGCCGACCGGGGAGTTCGAGCCGACCTTGGAGACGGTAGAGGACAGATGCAGCCGCTGCAGCGCGGCCTGGGCCGCGGCCAGCGAGTCATTCTGCAGATTGGGGACCACGGAAGTGAACGGGCCGCTCGAGACGAGAAGCGCGAGATGCGTGCCCTTCGACACCCGTCCCGCCGGGCTGGTCCCGAGCACCGCGCCCTTGCGCATGATGTTGCTGTGGACCTGGGTGTCCTTACCGACGATGAAGCCGTCCGCGGTCAGCGCGGCGGTAGCCGTGGCGACCGAGTCCCCGGCCACCGCCGGCACCTGCCCGTACCGTCCGGTGGTCAGCCACCAGCCGCCGACCCCGAGCCCTACGCCGAGCACCAGGATCAGCGCGATGATCAGCAGCCGCGGGCTGAACAGCCAGCGCTGCAGGAACGGCTCGCGGCCGCTCAGGTAGCGACCGCCGTCCTCACGGTGGACGACGAGCGTGTGGGAACTAACGTCGTCGCGCGCGCCGGCGCCGTACTGGCCGGCGCCGAACTGGCCCGTGCCGAACTGGCCCGTGCCGAACTGGCCCGTGCTGATCGGGTCGGCGCCGATCGGGTCGGCGCCGATCGGGCCGGTGCTGGTACGGGACACCGCGGACGGACCCGTGCCGTTCGCGTTCGCCGCCGGCAGCGCTCCGGTGTGAGCCCACCAGCCGTTGGTGGCCGCGGGCGTGTCCAGGTCGAGCCAGGGCGCCTCGCCGAGGCCCTCGACGCCGGCTCCGATCACGCCGGTGAGCCCGCTCGGGTCGTACAGGTCGGTGCGGACGCGGCGGATCGCGCGCAAGAACTCGCCCGCGTCGGCGGGGCGCCGCGCCGGATCCCGGCTCGTGGCCGCGACCACGAGCTGGTCGACGGCGGCCGGGATACCGGGGACCAGCGTGGAAGGCGCGGGAACATCGGTGTTCACGTGCTGATAGGCGACCGACAACGGCGTATCGCCGGTAAACGGCACCCGGCCGGTGATCATCTCGAAGAGCATCACGCCCGCCGAGTACACGTCGCCGCGCGGGCCGGCGCTGTCCCCGGTCACCTGCTCGGGCGGTACGTAGGCGACGGTGCCGATGAGCAGGCCGGTCCGGGTGTGCCCGGCGGCGGTGAGCGCCCGGGCCAGGCCGAAGTCCGCCACCTTGACCCGGCCGTCCGCGGTCAGCAGGACGTTCTCCGGCTTGACGTCCCGGTGCACGATCCCGGACGCGTGCGCGGCCGCGAGCCCGCCGAGCACGCCGGTCATGATCTCGAGCGCCACCGCCGGGGGCAGCCGCCCGCTGTCCCGGAGCATCTCCTTGAGCGTGCGCCCGGGGACGTACTCCATCGCCAGGTACAGGAACGGGCCGTCCGCGCCCTGGTCGTAGACCGCGACGACGTTCTGGTGCGAAAGCCGCGCGACCGACTTGGCCTCGCCGATGAACCGGCGGACGAAGTCGTCGTCTCTGGCCAGTTCGGCGTGCATGACCTTGAGCGCCACCTCGCGGTCCAGCCTGGTGTCCATGGCCAGGTAGACCGTGGCCATGCCGCCGTGCGCAATGCGTGCCGTCACGGCGTAACGCCCGTCAAGCAGGCGCCCGGCGAGCGAGTGGGCCAGGGTATCGTCCATCGCGACCGATTTTACGGTTGTTTTGTCTATCTAGGGTTGTTAATCGTGTTGCCCGCACGCCCAAGTAGCCTGTTGTGCTGTGGCAGACACCGGACGGGTCGTAGTGGCGGGTGCGGGCCTGGCTGGGCTGCGCACGGTGGAGCAACTGCGGGAGCGCGGCGCGGTCGGCCCGATCACCCTGATCGGTGCGGAGGCCCGGCCGCCGTATGACCGGCCGCCGCTGTCCAAGAAGGTGCTGACGGAAATCGACCTGGACCCGTCACTGCAGGCCGACTTCGCCGCGCTCGACGTGGATTTCCGCCCGGATGAGGCGGCCGTGCGCCTGGCGGAGGCGACCCTGGTGACCAGCCGGGCTGAGTACCCGTTCGACCACCTGGTGCTGGCCACGGGCGCGCTCCCGGTGACGTTGCCGGGGGAGGGGCAGCAGCGGTTCCTGCGCAGCTACGATGACGCGCTGGCGCTGCGAGATCTGCTCAGGCCCGGGCTGCGGCTGGCGATCGTGGGCGCCGGCTGGATCGGCGCGGAACTGGCCACGGCGGCCGCCGCACGGGGCGGCCAGGTCACGGTGGTGGAGGCCGGACCTGCGCCGCGCGCCTCGGCCGTGGGCGCCCCGGTGGGATCGCAGACCGCGCAGTGGTACGCCGAAGCCGGGATCGACCTGAGGGTCGGTGTCAGCGTGGCGGCCGTACAGCCGGGCGGGCTGGCGCTGGCCGGCGGCGAGTGGATCGCCGCGGACGAGATCGTCACCGCGGTCGGGGTCCGGCCGGCCACCAGCTGGCTGGAAGGCTCGGGCGTCCGGCTGCAGAACGGCGTGGCCGTTGACGCCGGCCTGCGCGCTTCGCGTCCCGGGGTCTACGCGGTAGGGGACTGCGCCGCGTTCGACTCGCGGCGGTTCGGGCGGCAACTGCGGTTCGAGCACTGGGACGTGGCCCTGCACGCGCCCGAGGTGGTCGCGGCCAACGTGCTCGGCGGCGATGAGGTCTACGATCCGGTGCCCTACTTCTGGTCCGAGCAGTTCGGTCGCATGATGCAGTACGCGGGCTACCACGGTGGCGCCGACCGGCTGGTCTGGCGCGGTGATCCCGCCGAGCCCACCTGGGCGGCGTGCTGGCTGGCCGGCGGCTGCCTCGTCGCGATCCTGACCGTGGACCGCCCTCGTGACCTGCTGCAAGGGCGCCGCCTCATCACGGCCTGCGATCGGCTGGATATCGCCCGCCTCGCCGATCCCGCCATCCCCCTGAAATCCGCGATCGCGACGTAGGGCCCCGGGTGTTTGGAACTCCCCCGGACGTGGGACATTGGTTTCGTGGCCCAGATTGACCCCGCGACCGACGCTCTCGTCGGCGAATGGCTGACCCTCACCGATGTAGCCGACCAGCTCGGCATCCCCCTGGGGCGAGTGAAGCAGTTGCTCCGCGATCGCAAGCTCCTCGCCGTGAAGCGTCCAGAAGGAACGCTCGCGGTACCGGCCGCCTTCCTTGACGGCAAGCAGGTCGTCAAGGGCCTGTGCGGGACCTTTACCCTGCTCTTCGACTGCGGCTTCGACGAGCCGGACGCGCTCCGCTGGCTGTTCACCGCGGACGAGACGCTGCCCGGCACGCCGATCGACGCGATCGTCAAGCGCCGGGCGACCGAGGTTAACCGGCGGGCCCAGGCCCTGGCGTTCTAGCGGCCTGCGCTCGTCGCTACCGGCCAGGCTGTCACCGGTCAGGTCGCTACCGGTTAGGCTGGCGGCATGCCGCCAAGCCCGCCACGTCCGCGCGCCGCCGCGAGGGCTGACGCCGCGCGCGCCGTGGGTCAGCCGCACTCGCCGTTGATTCGCGACCTGCTCGCCTCCGGCCGCCAGTCGTTCTCCTTCGAGTTCATGCCGCCCAAGACCGAAGCCGAGGAACAGCAGCTGTGGCGGGCGATCCGGCAGCTTGAGCCGCTGCGTCCCACGTTCGTCTCGGTGACCTACGGAGCGGGCGGCTCGACCAGGGACCGGACGGTCCGGGTGACGGGCCGGATCGCCGAGGAAACCACGCTGACCCCGGTCGGGCACCTCACCGCGGTGAACCATTCGGTGGCCGAGCTCAGGCAGGTGATCGGCTCTTACGCCGCCGTCGGGGTGCGCAACGTGCTCGCCCTGCGAGGCGACCCGCCCGGCGACCCGAACGCGGCCTGGATCCCGCATCCGGACGGGCTCAGCTTCGCCGCGGACCTGGTCCGCCTGATCAGGTCGGCCGGTGACTTCTGCGTCGGGGTGGCCGCGTTCCCTGAGAAACACCCCGGTGCACCCGACGCCGAGACGGACGCGCGCTACTTCCTGGCCAAGTGCCGGGCGGGCGCAGACTTCGCGGTCACCAACATGTTCTTCTACCCGGAGGACTACCTGCGGCTGCGGGACCGGGTCGCGGCCCTGGGCGGAGACGTGCCGATCATCCCTGGCATCATGCCCATCACCAGCCTGCGGGTGATCGAACGGGCGCTTGAGCTGGGCGGCTGCCGGGTGCCCACGCAGCTGTGGGAGCAGCTGCAGGCGGTGGCCGACGACCGGTCGGCGGTGCGCGAGATAGGTGTGGACTACGCCGCGGAAATGTGCGAGCGGCTGCTCTCAGAAGGCGTGCCCGGCCTGCATTTCTACACCCTGAACTGGTCCCGGGCGACGAGGGAGATCTATCAGCGGCTCGGTCTCGGGGACAGAGGTCTCGGGGAGCGAGGCCATCCAGAGCGCCGTCCCGAGCGATTGCGTAGCGGAAGCTCGGCGCCCATCACCGCGTAAGGCGGCTCGCCGCCGGGGAAGAACTGGAAGTCGGTCAGCAGGTCGACGAAACCTGTTCCCCGGTAGAGCCGCCTGGCTGGCGAGTCGGCGTCCCTGGTCGACAGCAGCGCGGTGCGTTCTGGCCGGCCCGAGGCGAGCCTGAGCAGCACGTCCGCACCGGTGCCGTGGCCCTGATGCGTGGGGGCCACGTGCAGTTCGGCGACCTCGAACGAGTCGTCCATCCAGCCCGCGGCGACCGCGGCGCCCCGCGAGGCCGTCAGCGCGTTCCTGACCGTGTTGTGCCACCACTGGCCGGGCACCCCGCGAAAGCCGTAGCCGAAGCCGACCGGCTCGCCGGATCCGTCGTCGATGACGGTGATCGCGCGGAACCCCGGGTTGACGGCGTGCCCGGCCATGATCGATTTGCGCCCGGGCAGCAGCTCGGCCGGTGGCCGCATCGCCGCCGCGTACACCGCGATGAGCTGATCGAGCCGCGCGGCGAACTCGTCGGGGCTGAGCTCGGAGACCGAAAGCGAGCGCTGCATCCTCGCAATCTTAAGAGATGAAAATCAAGATGCTGAACGGACCGCGGTGGCAGCGCTCCGGTCAGGTCAGCTGGTTCGCCTGGCTGGCCGGCTCGGACGTGACGTGGATCTCGGCCTGGCCGAGCAGCGGGTGGCTGGCGGTCAGCGTGATGTCCCCCGGCTGGCCAGCCTGCGAGCGGATCCATACCGCGCCGAGCCCGCCGTACTCGCCGAAGGCGAACGGGTTGTCGCCGACCAGCGTCGCGGGACCGGACAGGCTCAGCGTGACCGGGCCGCTGGCGTACCTGCGCTGGTTGCCGTACGCGTCGATGGCGCGGAACACGGCCCTGGTCATATCGGATCCGTCGGCCATGATGCTCGTGTCGTCCACGGTCATGCTGAGAGTGTCGTCGGCCGGGTTCGCTGACATCCGGCGGTAGGTGACCTGCTGGCCACCGACGTAGCCCAGGATCAGAAGCTCCGGCGTGGCAGCGGGCCGGATCGGCGGGAGGTGGACCAGAAAGGGCGGGTTGACCAGGCCTCTGTACAGCGGAGCATCGAGGGCGGGCAGCGCCCTGGTCACGTGCGCGCCGTCGATGAAGATCTCCAGCTGCTCGCAGTTGCTGGCGATCATCGTCGGCGGGACGGCGGGCACGGCGCCGCCTTGCTCCCAGAAGAACACCGGGAGGATGAGCGGGGCGACGCTCGGGTCTGATTGGGACTGGTAGATGGCCGCGCCGGGTTTGGGGACCCGGAAGCCGTCCGCGACCCCCGCCCACTTGATGGCGTAAGGATCCTGGCCGAGCAGCGAGGCGTAGTCGAACCCGGCCCACGCCAGCATCCCGGAATACCCGGGGTTCGACCGGGCCAGGCTTTGCGCCTGGGCGTGCAGTGCGGCTTGCCTGGCGAGCAGTTCCGGCGGGTCGGTCCAGGCGAAGTGCTCCGGTCTGGCCTCCTCCACGCCGACGGTTTCTGTAATCAGGTAGGGCAGGCCGGCGAACGGCGGCTTCAGCGCGGGGTTACCGGTCTTGGGGGTCACACCGTAGTCGTTGTAGGCGTAGACATCTTCGTTCCACGAGGTGTCTTCGTGAAAGGCCATCGCGCCCGAACTCGGGCGCGAGCTGTCCAGTTCCCGCGCGGCCTGCCTGGTCGCGGCCCAGAGCCTGGGGAAGTCGGAAGTCTCGTTGAGCCTGGTCCCCCAGATGATCACCGACGGGCGGCTCCGGTCCCGCGTCACCATGTCGCGCACGTTCTGCACCACCAGGTCCTGCCAGGCCGGGCTGGTGCTCACGGTGTGCCAGCCCGGTGCTTCTTCCCAGACGAGCAGCCCCAATTCATCGCAGGCGTCGAGGAAATGCGGCGACTGGGGGTAGTGCGAGCAGCGCACCATGTTGCAATTGAAGTCGTTCTTGAGGATCTCCACGTCCTTGCGCTGGACCCGGGCGGGCATCGCCATGCCGGCGTATGGGTACAGCTGGTGCCGGTTCAGGCCGAAGAGCTGCAGCCGCTCGCCGTTCAGGAAGAAGCCCTCGGGCCGGAAGGACGCCTCGCGCAATCCGATCTGCCTGGTCAGAACGTGGGTCTTGAGGCCGGGGAAGCTCAGCGTGGCCTGCACCTTGTAAAGCTTCGGGCTGTCGGGCGACCACAGGCCGACCGGGCCCAGATCGGTCAGGCTCAGCTTCGCGGTGCTGGTCCCGGGCGAGGTGAGGCTGACCGTGGCCACCTGCGCGGCGATCTGCGCGGAGCCGTCGAACAACTCCACCAGCAAGGTGCCGTCGTCGTGCGGCGTCACCGCCGAGTCAATGGTGCATTCGACATCCACGCGGCGCTGCGGGCTGAGCACGTTGGCGGGCAAGGCGAACAGGTCGGACAGGAAAGCCGGCGGGACCACCCGGAGGCTGACGTCGCGGTAGATTCCGCCGGGCTGGAAGAAGTCGGTGCCGTACGGGCCGCGTCCCACGCCGACCGGCGGTACCGGCAGGCAGCGTGAGTCGACGATGACCGCGAGCAGGTTATCCCCGCTGGTGACCTTCCCGGTGAGTTCGGCGGACCAAGGCAGGTAGCCGCCCTGATGGGTGCTGACCGCCTGGTCGTTGATGACGACGGACGCGTTCACCATGACCCCGTCGAAGTCGATGAAGATCCGGTTGCCCGGACGGTCCGGGCCTACCAGGTCCGCCCCGCTGAAGTGCCGTCGGTAGATCCACACTTGCTGCCACGCGTCGTAGTCCCAGTTCCGCCAGGAGAGGCTGGTGACCGTATGCGGCAGCGAGATGGAGGCGAAGTCGCCGTCGTCGTAAGCGCTGCCCTCCGAGCCCGCCATGTACTGGCCCCCGAACAGCCAGTTCGTGTTCATCGAGTAGGTGGCGCCGACGGGCTGCTCACGGGTCGTGCCGCCGACCAGCGCCAGCAGCGGCAGCGCGGCCACCCCAGCCCCGCCGAGCAGGCTCGCCTGCAGCACGGTACGCCGGGAGACCCGGCGCTTGGCCGCGGTCTCCTCCCCGGCCGGGGCGGGGAACTCGGCCAGCCCTACCGCGCCCGCAGGCCTCGTGCTGTCTGGTCCGGGCTCCGTACTGGCTGCGCGCGCGTTCCCGCCCGACCCCGTGCTTCCCACTGGGATCGTGTTTCTTGCTGGGATGGTGTTTCTCGCTAGCGTTGCGCCCGGCTTACGCATCGGCAGCGCCGGCTCAGTCGTGCCTGCCGGCCGGGCGGGCGTGCTCGCCGCCCACGGGCGTGACGCCGGGCCTACATCATCTGGAGAAGGAAAGGTGTCCCCACTTACCAGGCGGGACGTGGCGCCAGCTTCGCCGGTCCTTGGTGCCGGGTCCGTTTTCGGTGCGGGCGGCGAGTCTGCCGTGGCTGGTGCCGTGCTTGTCTGGACCAGGGCGGTCGGTGTCTCTGTTGCCGTGCCTGCGAGCGCGGGCATGCCTGTGAGCATCGAGTCTCGCTCAGTCCTGCGAAACCATCGGCCCGACGCACGCGGCGCGGCATCGGTCTTGTCCTGGCCTAGCTCAGGGTCGGCCTGGGCCGGGTCAGGATCAGGGCCGGCGGCTTGGGCCGGGCGTGCCTGAGCGTCAGGCTCAGTAGCGCTAACCGCCACGTCTGCCTCGGTTGCGCCGGGCTCGGCGCCAGCATCCCACGTGATGTCCTCTTCGCTGCCGAGTCTCGTGCTCAGGTCCTCGGCGAGTGGCTTCGCGCTCCCGTCATCGGTGGCGGGTAGGGATGGCACGCGATAAAAATACAGGCCTCGCCCCGCTTTGCGCATAAACAGCGGTGTTCTGTGCAAATACCCCCATTACTCCCAGGGGACAACACGACATCGCCACGTGCCCCTCGCCGCGGCCTGGTCCCGGCGCTAACGTCAGCTCGTGCTAGCCGCCCGAGCCGTAGACGGCCCAATGTGCGAGTTTTGTCGCCATTGAGCCGTCGTCTCGCTACTTTTTCTGAATTATATCTATGTACTCAGTGTGCGGCCTATGGTTACGCTTGGCTAGTGGCCGGCGAGGACCCAGAGGTTTTCTTCGCGCGATGACGGCTCCGCTCGGTGCCGCCCGCCGGGGCGAGCCGCTGCCTGGTGTTCCGTTCAGCCGGGAGGCGGTAGCGAACGCGTTCGTGATACTCGGCCTGCTGCCTGAGTCACTCACCGAGGAGATTCTGGCGGAGTACCGGCCGGAGCTGGAAGCTAAAAGTTTCCGGATGGGAGTCCTGACCGGCGAGCTGAGCGTCCGCCCGGGTGCCTATGGGTTCTAGGACGCGCGGGCCGTCGGCCGGGACGACATTTACCAGATCCCGCTGGCTGTCGCCTCAGGCCCGGTGCCGATACCGCTCGGGGGCGTGGATCTGAGCTTGACCTGGGTGACGCTGACGCCTGGCAGCGCGCGCCTGGGTTTTCGCGCCACCAGGCAGGACAACGACCGGATGGCCGGGTCTGGCCGCCTGGGTCATCGCGAGTTCCTTGGTCACCAGCTCCGCTGATAGTCCGGCGGTTACGCTAGATGCGCGACGCGGTACTGATTCCAGATCTCGGGGCGAAGGCGGCCGCGGGCGGAGACGTCGAGACCGTTTTCCTTCGTCCACGTCCTGACTTCCGCTGCCGAGACGGCAGCGGGTATGGATGGGCGCGCTGGTGCTGGGGCGGCCATCACTGGGGCGGCCATCTCGGTGCCGGGGAACAGCGGGATCTCACCAATCACCGGATTGGTGAAGCCGATCCTCTTGTAGGTGGTAAGCCTCTTCCCGTGCATGCGGGTCAGCATGGGCACTTTGGTGTCGGCGTAGTCGTGTACCTCGACCGTCGTTTTCCCCGGTAGGTCACGCATGATCCGGCCGACGTTCTGAGTGATGACGGACTCCGAGGAGGACGGTGAGCACAGGAAAAGCGTGTCGAGCGCCGGGCAGTCGAAGCCTTCGCCAATGTAGCTGGCGGTTGCCGCTAGCAGCATTGGCGCTCGCGTACACCGGGTCCCAGTCTGCGAGCTGCTTCAGGATGACACGCCGCTTTCCAGGGGATATGGAGCCGTGCAGCACCATCGGCGCCAAGCCACGGGCGTTCAGTTCGGCGGCGAGCTGGTCGACGTGCTCGGTCCGTCCTGCCATCACCAGGCAGTTACGGCCACGTCTGATCGCGTGCACCACATCATCGATGATCTGCGCGGTGCGGATCCGGTCCGACACGAGTGCCGGGATGATGATCGACTGAAGGATGCCGGGCGTGTCGCTGTCGATGTCGTCACGGATCGTGGTGGCAGTCGGATGAACATGCAGTTCCTGGATAAGGTCCGTCGCACTCGGGATCTTGTGTCGCACCTGTCCGCAGTGCATGAACATGATCTCCTCACGGCCATCCGCCCGCTTCGGCGTCGCGGTGAGCCCGAGCCAGCGCCGTGCGGGTATCGACTGGATCGCCCGCGCGAACGTGTGGGCCGCGACATGGTGGCATTCATCTACGATGACCAGGCCGTACTCAGAAAGGATCGCTGCTGGGTCATCTGCCCGAGTGAGTGACTGCAGCGTTGCCAGGTCGATCCGGCCGGT
>PMST01000404.1 GCA_003168295.1 Actinomycetota bacterium | reverse complement strand
AGGAGTTCCGCACCTGGAACGCCACCGTGCTGATGGCCCTGGTGCTGGCCAACGCGGAGCCCGCGGCGGCCGCGCGGACCCGGACCAGGGTCATCGCCGCCAGCGTTCGAGAGGTGGCGGGCTGGCTCGGAGACACCCCCGCGGTGACCCGCGCCTCCTACATCGACCCGCGGCTGATCAGCCGCTACGAGTCCGAGGGCCAGCTAGCCGCCATCCCTGCGCTGCCCGCCGTGCTGCCGGCCGCCGCCGAGGCCGAGGCCGCGGTCGCCGCGCTACTCGCGGCGGGTCCCTGACGCGGCTCAGGACGAAAGTCCTCGGCGAAGTCGTACTCCTCGGCGCCGACGATCGTGGGGGGCGACTCGCCAGTGTCTCCCGCCACCGCCATCACACCAGCCTCACCTCGCTACCGCCCTGCCCGGGCGACGTTGTGGTGTGGTTGCGGCAACCTGCACAGAGGAGTGTGTACGTTGCAGCAACCACACAAACCGGGCTGATGCGTATGGGGTTGAACTGCATTAACAGGGTAGGTGGTGCGCACAGGGGGACGGCCGGGAGTCTTGCATAGGGACCCGCAAGGCACTCTCAGCTCGAGGTGACCGGCTGGGCCAGCGTGCCTGCGCCGGGGCGATTCGAGACGGTGGCTGGGTTGCGTCCGGTTAGCCCGAGCAGGGCGAAGGCGAAGGACACGACAGCGAGGAAGACCCAGCCGGTATCGAAGCTCGAGTGGGGCACGAGGTGCCCGAAGATGATGGGGATGAAGAAACCGCCCACCGCGGCCAGGGTGAGCATCAGGCCGGTCGCCGTCCCGATGTACCGGGGGTCGATGTCGCAGACCCGGGCCGGCACGGCCAGCCAGGCGGCAAAGCCGAAGATGAGGAAGAAGCCGATGCCGATCCCGAGCACCCACAGGGCCCTGGCCGGCACCACCGGTATGAGGGCCAGCAGCGCGGCGACGACGACGAGCGGTCCGACCACGAACATCCGCAGGTTCTGGCTGCGGTCGGCCCAGTAGCCGCCGAGCAGGCTGCCGGGGATGCCGGCCAGCGCGATGAGCGCGGACAGCAGTCCGCCGGCGGCCGGGTCGAAGTGCCTGTCGAGCGTCACGTACTCGCTGAACAGCTGGGAGGTGGTGAAGTACGCGCCGTATCCGCCGAACAGCGAGAGGCCGTAGATCCACAGGTCCCGGCTCGCGAGCGTGGCCCGCAGGGCGGCCCGATCGAACCTGGCGCCGCCAAACGACCTGTCGCCCGCCGGGACCCGGAAAACCACGATGGTCGCGATCATGACGAGCAGCTCGAAGACACCGGCCAGGACCAGCGACGTATGCCAGCTCGTCGCGCGCTGCACGTACAGCCAGACGTACAGCGCTAGGGCGGCCCCGGCGCTGAAGACGGCGCCGCCGGTGATCCCGAGCGCAAGCGTGACATCCTTGTCGCGGAACCAGAGGACCACGGCGGCGGTCCCGACGGCGATGAACACCGACCCGCCGATGCCGCTGACGACCCGGAAGAAGGCGAGCTCGGCGTAGCTGTACGACAGCCCGGACATGATGCCGGCCAGTCCCTGCAGCCCGAGCCCGAGCACGAGGGTCTTCTTCATGCCGATCGCCGTGGCCAGCATGCCGCCCGGAATGTGGCTGAGCCCGTAGCCGACGATGTAGAGCGAGATGAGGTAGCTCAGCGGGCCGAGCCCCACCTTGAACTGCGCGCCGATGAGCGGGAAGGCCGTGGCAACGTCGAACCAGTTCAGCGTGAGCGCGATAATGCCCAGGCTGATCACGGTCAGCATGCCCCACCGAACGGGGCCTGGCTCAGCGGTCATTGCGAGTCCCCTTATCGGGAGCGCCACCCGGTTGCGCGACATGCAGAACTGGCTGATAGACGCTGGCAGCTTGCCCGCAGGACTGCTGTATGGCCACGGTAACATGGAAAAGTCCGCCTCAGCTCTGCCTGGCGACGGCCGATCTTCCGGGCGCTAGCGGGCATCCCTTCAGGAGATGGTCGACGACGGCTACGAGCACTCCGGCCGGCTTCGTCGGGCGGCAGAGCGAACTGCGCGTCCTCGGTGACCGGCTGGCCGACGCCGAGCTGGGCCATCCGCAGGTTGTCTATGTGGAAGGCGAGGCGGGCGGGGGGAAGTCGACTCTGCTGTCGGCGTTCCTCGGTTCGCTGCCGGACGCTGCCGTGCTCGAGGTGAGCGGTGACGAGGCGGAGACGTTGCTCTCCTACGGGATCATCGATCAGCTGCAGCCGGGGACCTTTACCGAGCCGGGAACGGATCCGATGGCCGCCGGTGCCCGGCTGCTTGACCTGCTCGATCGGCGGCAAGCCGACGGTCGGGTCGTCGTGCTCGCCGTCGACGACCTGCAGTGGGCTGACCGGCCGTCATCGCGGGCGGTGTTGTTTGCCTTGCGGCGGCTGCGGGCGGACAAGGTGCTGGCGATCGTGTCGACGCGGGTCGGCGGGCTGGCCGATCCCGGCTGGGCGCGTTTCTTGAGCGGTGATTCGCGTGTCACCCGTATCCGCCTGGGCGGGCTGAGCGCGGGTGATCTCACCGAACTGGCCAGCGCGCTGGGGCTGGGGTTGCTTTCTGCGCGCGGGGCGGCCCGGCTGGCGGCTCATACCGAAGGCAACGCGCTGTACTGCCGGGCCTTGCTCGAGGAGATCGGCATCGCCGGGCTGAGCGCGGGCGGGGATCGCGGATTGCCGGCGCCGCGGGACCTGTCGGCGGTGATCCTCGCCCGGGTGGCCTCGCTGCCGGCCTCAGCTCAGTCATTCCTGGCGGCAGCCGCCGTGCTGGGGCAGCACGCTCCGATGTCGGCGATCACGTCGGTCTCCCGGTTGCCCGACGTGCGCAGCGAGGTGGATGCGGCGGTGGCCGCCGGCCTGCTGACCGAAGGCGCTTCGGCGCCGGAGCTGACCTTTACCCATCCGTTGTACCGGGCGGCCATCTACGCCGATCTCAGTCCGACGAGCCGCCGAGAACTGCACGCGCGGGCGGCCGAGACCGTCACCGGTCGCCCGCGACTGGCCCACCGGGTCGCAGGGTCGCTGGGTCCCGACGAAGCGCTGGCGAGTGAACTCGAAGCGTCGGCCCTGGCCACCGTCGTCACCGGCGACCTAGGCGCCGCGGCTTGGGCGCTCGAACAGGCGGCCGCGCTGTCCCCAACTGCGCAGGACAGGGAGCGCCGGCTGCTCGACGCCGCCGTGCACCTGCTCAACGCCGCGGATACCACCGCGGCGGCGCGAGTGCTGGCCTCCTGCCAGGACTCCAGCGCTCGCCGCGACGCCGTGACCGGGCTCCTGGGAGTGTTCACCGGATCGCCGAGCACCGAGGCTCGCCTGCTCGCCGCCTGGCAGGCCCACGATCCGGAGACCGAGGGTGAAATCGGAGCCCGGGCCGCGACGTCCCTGACCAACTGGATGGTCATATCTGGTCGCCCTGAGGCGGCGCTGACTTGGGCGGACCGAGCGGTAGGCGGAACCGTTCCCGGTTCGACGCTGCGGGCCATGGCCCGCACCGCACAGGCCTACGCGTTCGCCGCGGCCGGCCGCAGCCCCGAAGGGCTGGCCGTGCTCGGCTTTCTGCCCGTCTCGGCGAACGAAGTACCCATTTCTGAGACCGACGCCCTCATCATGCGCGGCATGCTGAAGGTCTACGTCGATGACCTGCCCGGGGCCATCGCGGACCTGGGCGTCGCGACGGCCCGGCTGGGCACGGGACTGCCGTCCAGCTACCCGGGCCCCTGCCTGGCTCATCTCAGCGAGGCCCACTTCCGCCGCGGCGACTGGGACGCGGCCCTCACCCACGCCCAGCTGGCGACCGCCTTGGCGCAAGACACCGACCGTCCGCTTGACCTCGCGCGAGCGCACGCCCGGGCCGCCCAGGTCCTCGCCTGCCGCGGCCAGTGGCCGGCCGCGCAGGCTCACGTCAACGCGGCCCGGGCCGCGGCCGAGCGGCTTCCAGTGGTCTACGCCGTGGCCAGTGCGGCGACGGCCGCCGCCGCACTGGCCCACGCGCGCGGCGACCTGGCCGGGGTCCTTCGGGCGACCGAACCGGTGCGCGCCACCGGGCTGGTCGACGCCGGGGGCCGCCCGGGCATCTTCAACTGGAGAGCCATCGAGGCGGACGCGCTAATCGGCTTGGGCCGGCTTGACGACGCCGAAGCCATGCTCGACGAATTCCAGGCCGCCATTCCCCCGCCCGGGCTGGCGTCGGCGGCCCTGGCGCTGGCCCGCGGCCGGGGCAACCTGGCCGTGGCGAGCGGGGACGCGACCCAGGCGGAAGCGGCGTTCACCCGAGCCCGCGAGATCGAGCCGGACGTACCGATGCCGTTCGAACACGCCCGGCTGAGCCTCGACGACGGCCGCCGCCTGGCCGCGGCGCAGGACCGGCCGGCGGCGGTCGCGCAGCTCGAAGAGGCCCACCGCCTCTTCTCCGATCTCGGAGCCGACCCCTACCTGCAGGCCTGCGCCGCAGAACTGGCCGCCCTCCAGGTCACCGCCGCGACCAGCAGTCCCGCTGAGCTGCTCGGGCTCAGCCGCGCCGAGCTGGCCGTGGCCCGGCTGGTCGCCACTGGACTGACCAACCGGGAGGTGGCCAGCGAGCTGTACGTGTCCGTGAAGACGGTGGAATACCACCTCCGCAACAGCTACATCAAGCTGGACATCACCTCCCGCCGCGCGCTGGCCGCTCTTCTGGCCTAACTGGTTCTCCTCCGCCGGACAACCAGGCGGACGGCGGGGAGCCTTGGGCTCCGCGCTCCGCGACCGGTTACGCCGCAAAACACAGGGTCGAACCTAGGGTCGCACCCTGGGGACAATTCCGCGCTGCCCGCGTTAACTATGAGTCATGGACGCCTCACCAACACCGAGGCAAACGATTCGCCTTCTCCTCGATGTCAACCGGACCACAGACGGACGGTTTGAGGGTCGAATACGCGCTGACGGCACCGCCGCCTGGAAGCCATTCTCGGGCGTGCTCGAGTTGCTCAAAGCGCTTGAGGAAACCTGCATGGATGTGTATTGAGAGCGACGCTCGCAATACACAAGAAGGAAGGAAGCCAGCATGAATATCACAACGAATCAGAAAAGCCGGCCGGACGCCAGGCTTCTTCGCCGGGCCGCCGACGGACGGGTCCTGGGCGGCGTCGCCGCCGGACTCGCAACCTTCTTCGCCCTCAACGTGACGCACGTCCGAATCACCCTCGTCGCACTGTCATTTCTCGGCGGTGCCGGCGTTCCGCTCTACCTGGCGGCGTGGCTGCTGATCCCCGAGGAAGGCTCCGGCATCGCGATCGCCGACGAATTCGCAGATCGCGTCGGCAGCCACTTGTCATGACCGGACGAGGGCCTGGCACGTTAGATATCCGCCCGGTCATGCCGAGAACAATCTCTTTCTGGAAATTCATTTGCTGTTGCTGTGAGAAAGGAACGTCATGAACCAGATCCGGGCCGCCTCCGGCCATTCCATATTCGAAAGGTGGGGGCGCACGGCCTACCGGCGTCGGCGGCTGATCCTGGTCGTGGCGCTGCTCGTCGCGGGGCTCGGCGCCCTGTGGGGAACATCCATCTTCGGCACGGTGCAGACGGCCGGCGGGTTCGACGCCCCGAACAGCCAGAGCCAGCACGAAGCCAACCTGGCCACGCAGGCCTTCGGCCGCGACGCCGGGGACGTGGTGGTGCTGTACTCAAGCAAGACCCTCACCACGGCCTCCCCGGCGTTCCGGTCCGCCGTCACTCACACCCTGGCCGCGCTGCCGCACAGCAAGGTCGAGTCGTCCGCCAGCTACTGGTCGACCGGGTCCCGGCAGTTCGTCAGCGCCAGCGGCCATCAGACCTACGCCGTCATCGAACTGGCGGGCTCTGGCGACACCGCGCGGCAGACCAGCTACGACGCGATCAAGACCCAGCTCGCCGCGCCCGGCCTGACCAGCCAGGTCGGCGGCGTGGTGCCCACCGACGAAACGATCGACCAGCAGACTACGGCCAACATCACCCGGGCCGAGGGGCTGTCGTTCCCCATCCTGGCCATCCTGCTGCTGGTGATCTTCGGCAGCCTGACCGCGGCCTGCATGCCGCTGGCCATCGGCGCGCTGGGGATCCTGGGCTCGTTCACGGCGCTGCGGCTGCTGACCCTGTTCACAGGGGTGTCGGTGTTCTCGCTGAACATCACCACCATCCTGGGCCTGGGGCTGGGTATCGACTACGGGCTGTTCCTGGTCACCCGGTTCCGCGAGGAACTGCATAAGGAAGGCACGGTCGAGGACGCGGTTGCCCGCACCGTGGCCAGCGCCGGCCGCACCGTCCTGGTCTCCGGCGTCACCGTCGCCATCGTGCTGGCCAGCCTGATGCTGTTCCCCGAGACGATCCTGCGCTCCATCGGCTACGGCGGCGTCGCCACCGTGCTGGTCGACATGCTCGCGGCGCTGACCGTGCTGCCCGCGCTGCTGGCCGTCCTCGGCCCGAAGGTCAACTCGCTGCGGATCCGGCGTTCGGTGCAAGGCCCACCCGCGGCCGAGAGCAGCGGCGGCTGGTACCGGCTGGCGCACAGCGTGATGCGCCGTCCCGTCCTGTACGCGATCCCGATCGTGGTGCTGCTGCTCGGCCTCGGCTCACCGTTCCTGCACGTCGTCTGGGGCGGCGTCGACGCCACCGCGCTGCCGGCCGCGGCCGCGCCCCGGATCGTGACCGAGGCGCTGAACCAGGACTTCCCCGGCAACCCGACCGCCCCCATCGAGGCCATCGTCCAGTTCCCCGGCGCCATCGCCAGCTCGCCGTCGCACACCGCCGGCCTCGCGTCGTACACCAGCCGCCTGGATCACGTGCCCGGCGTCACCGCCGCGCAGGTGACCGGCATCCGCGGGAACGTCGCCCGGATCGATCTCAGTTACGCCCCTGGTCCGTACACCCCGCAGGCCAGGGCCATCGCCGGGCAGGTCCGCGACGTCGCCGCTCCCTCCGGCGCCACCACCGCGGTGGGCGGGCAGACCGCCGCGCTGCCCGACGAGCTGTCCAGCATCGGCCACCCCCTGCCACCGATGGCGCTGGCCGTCGTGTTGGCCACGTTCGAGCTGC
>PMST01000292.1:541-7141 GCA_003168295.1 Actinomycetota bacterium | reverse complement strand
GCCGCGACGTCGACGAGGTCGGGTACACGCTGCGGACAGCGTCGCTGATGAGCGGCCCGGAGTACTATTTCGACGACCGGGATCCCTCGGACTACCGGCTGTTCGGGATCCGCTACCTCATCCTGCCCGCCCGCGGCCGGCCGCCGGTGCCCGCCCGGCTGACGATACGCTCCGGCCCCTACTGGCTGTGGACGATCAACGGCGGCGGCTACGTCCAGGCCGGCCAGATCGTCGGTGAGATCTCAATGAACCGAACGAACGTGGGTGCCCGCAGCGTTCCCCTCCTGCACTCCGGGCTCGCGGCGGACAACGCCTATCCCGCCGTCAGGTACGGATCCGGCGGCGGGGACGGCCCGCTGCCGACGGCGCGAAGCCAATCCACCGCCGGAACGGTCATCGCGGAAAGCGCCGACCTCGATGACGGCGAGGCCGGCCGCAGCCTATCCGGATGGTCGCGCCGGCCGGCCTCACCCTCGCCCTGGTCGCCGTCGCGCCTGCGTGCGTGGGGTACGCGAGGCGCCGCCGCGACGCTAAAGAAGCGCCGCGTCTAACTGGCGGGTTATTCAACGTGTCAAACCCAGCTGAATGCTGCTCATGCATCTCTGCGATCCATTCGTCCGGGAAGGCACGACGCCGGGTGCGCCCGACCGGCCCGCGTCCCTTGGCCGCTAGGCCAGCGCGGCGATGGCCTTGTGTACCGAGGCGATGGCGCTGGCGCCTTCGCCGGTAGCTGCGGCGACCCGCTTCATCGAGCCGGAGTGGACGTCGCCGACCGCGAACACGCCGGGAATGCTGGTCTCGAACGGAAGCGGCCGCCGTCCCAGCGTGGCCCAGGCCGGTCCGAGGTCATCGCCGGTCAGCTGGACGTCGGTCCGGATGAAACCATCGTCCTCGGTAGCGATCCCGGTCAGCCAGCTCGTGGCGGGCTCGGCGCCGATGAAGCAGAACAAGCCCGAGCACGGCTGGGCTTGGGCGGTGTCTGCCGTCCGGTCGGTGATGCTGACTTCCTCGAGGAAGTCGCCGCCATCTAGCCGGGTGACCTCGCTCCGGCAGCGCACCGTCACCCGCGGGTGGGCCAGCAGCCGGTCGACGAGATAGGCCGACATTTCGGTCGCGATGTCCGGGCCGCGGACGACCAGCGAGACCTCACTGCCGCGACCGGCCAGGTACAGTGCCGCCTGACCCGCGGAGTTCGCGCCGCCGATCACCGTGACCGGGCTGCCCGTGCACCCCCGGGCTTCTAGCTCGGTGGCCGCGTAGTAGATACCGGCGCCCTCGAAGTCAGGCCAGCGTTCCAGCGGCAGTGCCCGGTAGCGGGCGCCAGTCGCGATGACGACGGCTTTGCTGTCGATGACTTCGCCGCCCTGCAGGTGCAGGCGGAGCAGGTCGCCGGTCCGGTCGGTGTTGAGCTTGACCGCCTGGCACGGGCTGGCCAGCTGGGCTCCGAACTTCAGCGCCTGGAGCACGGCCCGGCCGGTCAGATCGGCGCCGGAAAGGCCGAACGGGAAGCCGAAGTAGTTCTCGATCCGGGAGCTGGCCGCGGCCTGCCCGCCGGTGCCGACGGCGTCCAGCAGCACGGTGTCCAGGCCCTCGGATGCCCCGTAGACCGCGGCCGCCAGGCCGGCCGGGCCCGCGCCGACGATCGTGACGTCGGCCGGCTTGGCCGAAGAACGCCGGTAGGACAGGCCAAGCTTGTCGGCCAGCCCGCCCGGCGTGGCCTGTTTCAGCGTGGCGCCGGGCAGGACGACGGCGGGCAGATCGTCCTCGGTCAGGCCGGAGGTCTGCATCATCGCCCGGCCCGCGGGGGTGTCGGCGTCGAACCACAGGTGGATCAGGCGCTGCCGGGCAGCGTAAGTCCGCAGCGCCAGCGCCGCCGCCGACCTGTCGGTGCCGACGATCTCCATCGCCTGGGCGGCGGTGCTGCGCTGCAGCAGCTCCCGGCGGGCAATCAATGCCTTGAAGACGATGTCGGACAGTTCGACGTCGTTGGCCATGAGCTGCCGCAGGCGCTCCGGCGACACCCGGTAGACCGTGCCGCCCTCCCACACCCGGCACAGCAGGTAAACATTCTGCCCGGTCAGCAGGTTCAGCTCGCCGACAAAGCCGCCCGCATCCACTGCCGCGACGGTCGCGGCGGGCACGTCGGCCGTTTCCGTCCGGACAACCTCCACCGAACCCCGCTCGACCACGATCAGATCGACGTCTTCGTCACCNNCGGCGATGCAACACTGGTCGGCACCAGCGGTTCGCCCAGCTGTCCGCGCGCGTGGCGGGCGCGCAGCCGATCCAGATCATGCGGTGTGGCCCCGGCCACCGGCCTGGCCAGGCCGGGCTGACTGAACATAGAACCGCGCGCGGCCCAGGGCGCGGCGGTACGCGACAGCTCATTCATCGATGTCACGATTTCAGCTCTCCGGCCATCTGGTCAACGCCTTGCCGCCGACGCGACTGGTCTTGGATTGTCCTGTTCCGGGGATGCCCGGGTCAGGCCACGTAGCGCAGCTTGAGTTGGTCGGTGTGGCCGGACCAGCTCAGGTGGAGTGTCCAGCAGCCAGGCGCAGGCAGGTCGATGATCGACGGTCCTGGCCCGCCGGGTACGGACCGGGTCGCCGTGCGCGCGCTGCCCGCGAGCGCGGCCTTGATGACCAGCGGGTCCGATCCGGTGAGCGGGATCCTGGACACCCAGAGGATCTTGTTGTTCCTGTCTTGCAGAGCAGGGGAGTGCAGCGCGTCGCGGCTGGCCCACAAGATCGCCACGATGTTGCCTGCCTCGCCGAGCACATGCGGCATGGCCTGATCTGCCGGGGAGAATCCAGCCCGCGCCCAGGCCGGCAGCGGGCTGACCGGCGGCTGCCCGGCGCACCCGTCCGAGCTGACCGCCCCTGCTGGCGCCGGGCCCGCCTGGGCTGCGCCTGCCCGCGCCGCCGCCGGCCGCTGAAGGCGCGCCGAGGGCTGGCTGTTACCAGTGCATGCCGCCACGAGCAAGGCAACCGCCGCCAGCAGCACGACAACCACACCCTGCCTCATATCCCGACGGTACGCCCGCCAACGCGCCTGCCGACAGCGGGTAACCCGCGGGGTTGTCGTCGGACACTAAGGAGTGTGGACCCAGTCGCTGTCTTGCTGCTCCTGGAGGACTGTCGTGACGATTGTCCGCATCGTGCTTGCTGATCCCCGGACCGGATCGCCGCCGGACGGCAGCGCTGTGAACGGCCAGCAGCTCATCGTGCTCGCCGACACAGTGCCTGCCGAGGATGGCGGTCGCCGGGCGGCGGTGACCGCCGTGGACATCGAGCCGGCCGCGCCGTCACCTTCCGCGGCGACCTGCGCACCACCGACGTCGCCGACCGCGCCGGACTGGTGCTCCGCATTCCCCGCCAAGGACGGCGACCGGCCCCACCGGATCCGTGGCACGATCCCGAGAACCACTTCGCCCTCGTCAGCGGAACCCGCGACTGGACCAGCCACGAGGTCACTGCCCAGGTGTTCAAGGTCTGCGGGCCGGGGACCTCAGCCCGCAGAAGCAGCCGTTATGCGCACGCAGCGCACCGCCAACGAGCCGACACGGAGCCATTCGCGAGCGGTGCACCAACCGCCGTCATCGCCAGCCCCGACACCGAAATGTAATAAGAACAGCCGAAGGCATCTCTTATATCGCGGCGGAGCCGGGCATATGCTCTGCGTGACGGCACACGTGGTGGGGACTAAGTGTGTGGGACGGGAAAGATGAATATGCCTATTCAGGCCAGTATCGCGGCCGCACTGGAGAACCGGCGCGGGCAGCGGGAGCATATCGAGCAACTCCATCGCACGTGGTTGACGCTATCCGGATCAATTGACGCCATGCTGGGCGCGGTCACCGACGCCAGCGGAAGGCTTGACTTGGGGGAAAGTCTCACCCCGGAGCAATACTCTGTCACCGGAGAACCCAGGCTCGAGAAAAGCGAAGCCGAGATCCGCGAGCTACGCCAGGCTGTCGGCGCGCTGGCGCCGGATATCGAGGCCATCAACCGGCGGGTGCACCGGGAAACCGTCAACATCGGGGTGATCGGCCGGACGCAGGCCGGCAAGAGCACGTTGCTGCGGACCATCACCGGGCTGGGGCCGGAAACGATACCTTCCACGGACCTCAACCCGACGACCGCGGCCCGGAGCAGGATGTTTCACAGCCCAGGCCGGGCCGATGCCGATATCACGCTGCTCACGTGGCCGGAGTTCCGTGACAGCTATCTCGAGCCCTTGCACCGGCAGGCCGGCCGGGACGACCCGGTACCCGCCAGCCCCGATGAATTCCTTCAATATCCATATACGCGCCTGCTGGAGGCCCACCGCGGCAGGCGCGGGGACTCCGAATCCGGGCTCATCGAGCAGAAGTACCTCAACCGCCTGTGCGTGGCTCAGGAATCGTTTGACAGCTACCGCGACCTGCTGACCGGCAGCGAGCGGACGCTGCCTATCGAACAACTCGGTGAGCTGCGTCCCTACGTGGCGTACCCGGAGAACGACAAGGACCTGCGGCGGCCGTATCACGCGGTCCGCGACGTCCGCATCTATTGCGCGTTCCCGGGCGTCGATGTCGAGAACCTGGTGCTTGTCGACCTGCCGGGTGCGGGTGAGGCGGGATTGGACATCGACCGGCAGTTTCTCCGGGATCTGAAGAATGAAGTCGATGTCCTGCTCCAGATCAAGCGGCCGACCGAAGGCCACGCCTTCTTCGATGAAACAGACTGGGACGTACTCAGGCTGGCCGACGCGGCCAGGATGGGGGTGGCCCCCGCCGATTTCGTCTCCGTCGTGATCAACAGCGATCCTTCGCATGTCACCCCAGCCATGCTGGACAATGCCGCCGCGAAGGCACGCGAAGTCGTCGAGCGCAACAGCCTGCCACTGCTCGTCGGGAATGTGGCCGACACCGCCGAAGTCCGTGAGGGTATCTTCGGCCCGGTTCTGCGGGGCCTCGCCGAACATCTCGCCCAGATGGATCTGGCAGCCGCGGGTGCCGTGCTCACCCAGGCGCGCGGCCTGGCTGAACGCGCCATCGACCTGGCGGACTGGCTGGCCGATATGGCCAGGCGGAGAGAGGAACGGGTACCCGACGAGGAAAAGGCATTGCGCACGGAAGCAAAGCGGCTACGCAACACCGTCGCGAAGGAACTGTCTGACCTGCGCAGCCAGTACGACCGCCAGGTGCGCGACGCCGAGCCCGTGCCCGAGGTGAGCGACAGCATCACCATGGCCAGGGACCGGCTCATGAAGTGGGCTGACAGCGGCTTCGGCGCGGGCAGCAACCAGCACTGGCTCGCCTTGATCGAGCCGGCGATGATAGCCGACCCCGGCGAAACGCGTGATGACCAGTGCACCCTCCTGCGGCAGGAACTCAGGGAAGAGTTCAGCCGGGTCGACGGGTCGTTGGCCAGCGCGGTAGGCCGCCTTCATCAAGCCGTCGCTACGATCCTTCAGACGCGCCTGAGCACGCACCTGGTACCAGAGGGTGCGTCGCCGCTCAATGCGCTGCTGGCCACGGCGCAGCAGCACCGCCTGGAGACGCTGTCGGCGGCACTTGAAGAACTCATCCAGTTCCCGACCAGCTACGGAAGCATCTTCCTCCGGGTCGGCCGGCCCGTTGTCCGGCGGATCGCCCCCAGGCACGGACAGATACCTGGCGAACATGGCATCTCAGCGCCGGGCGAACCCGGCATGTCAGCGCCGGGCGAAGACCAGATGGGCAGCCGAGCAGCCAAGGTCGGCCGTTCGCTGTATGCGGGCGCTAGGAAGGGCGTGACCGCGGCGGGGACAGCCGGCGGGCACCCTGCTGTCGTGGTGGGAGTGGCGGGGGCGCAAGTCGCGGCGGAGCTGGCGCCGATCTTCGCGGAATGGATCTGGCAGGAGCAGATTACCGACGATTCGGCCGATGGACTGCACGAGGTGCTTGACAAGGCCTTCAGGCAAGCAGTGGAAAGGATCGATGAGCGGATGCGGGACGAGGCTGGCCGGCTCACCGAGGTACTGGCCGCCGTCGTCGATCAGTTCTTTGATCAGTTCGCCAGGAGTCCTGGCGTTGAAGAGGAATTCGCGAGGCTCTGCTGGCCGATCCGGCAGGTGTTGTGGCCGGCGACGTTCGATGGCCGGGCGGCCGCTGTGGCCGCGGCCCTGCGCCAGGTAGCCGAGGCCGCGTCGGCTAGCGGCGAGGCCGCCCGAGCGGTTCTCGCCTCCGCGTCAAGCGCCGGATTTCTGGCAGATCAGTATCGATAGGAGCGGCCATTTCATTATCGACAGGCGAATAGCCTTTGATCAATGGTTTTGATTTCCCGATCTCTGGCGCAATAATACGAAGGTCGTCTTGGTCGAGTTGGTCAAGGGTTGGTGTATGTGTACTGAGAGGGCAGCCCTTGTTCTCACGCTATGCGAACACGAGCGACTCACGTGAAAGTTGCTGAGAAACCTCATTGAATCACTTGACGACGCGGTAAATGTGGCCTTAGATACTTCGGAGTAGTGGTCGAACTACGCATCGGAGCATTCTAATGTCCAAATCCATCGCTGTGTTCGGAGCCGGACCCGGCCTCGGCCAGGCTGTCGCCCGTCGCTACGCGCGAGAGG
>PMST01000292.1:0-532 GCA_003168295.1 Actinomycetota bacterium | reverse complement strand
AAGGCCGGTCACCTCGACGCCTTTTACTATGCACCCACCCCAGACACCGGGTTCGTTTCCGCAGCCAGCCTGACCCCGCAGCTCGCCCAGAATTACATGCCGCTGATCTTCTACACGATGCTGGCACTCGTGCAGGAGTTCCTGCCGCACATGCTCGAGCAAGGGGACGGCGCCATCCTGACCGCGCAGGGCGGCAGCACCGTGCACGGCCTGCCGAACATGAGCGGCCCCAGTCCCGCACAAGCCGCCCAGCGCAACTACCTGCAAGCCCTGCACGCCGAGGTAGCCGGGAAAGGCGTCTACGTCGGCATGCTCTACATCGGTGCGGCCATCAAGAACAGCGCCTTCCACGCCGAGCTGGAGAAGGCCGAAGCTGCGGGCGCCCCGGTCTGGGAGATGTCCATCGTCGACCCCGAACATCTCGCCGACCTGCTATGGACCATGCACGCCGAGAGGGGACAGCGGGAAGCCATCTATCCGTAGCCACCTCGCGGCGAAGAAACCCGCGCCACTGGTATGGCGACGCGGAAGG
>PMST01000357.1:2769-2933 GCA_003168295.1 Actinomycetota bacterium | reverse complement strand
AGGCGACCTGGCGGCTGACCCAGGAACTGGGCCGTACCCCGGCCGACTCCGACATAGCCCGGCACCTGGGGGTCAGCGGGGATGACCTGCGGCAGGCCCGGCGGGCTGAGCTGGCCTTCTGGCCGTTCTCGCTGGACGCGCCGCTGCCCGGCCAGCCCGGCATG
>PMST01000357.1:0-2742 GCA_003168295.1 Actinomycetota bacterium | reverse complement strand
AGATCGGCCAGCAGCTCCGCATCTCCCAGATGCACGTCTCCCGGCTGCGCGCCCATGCGCTCAGCTACCTCCGCTCGCGCCTGTTCGACCTGGAGAGCACGCGCGCCAGCGCCGGTCCGGCGGTGGCACCCCAGCCGCCGAAGGACCATGAATCTGCAAAGACGATCACCAGCTGATCGTCCTGGGACAAGGAGAGATAATGAACCGGACACGGGCTTGGCGGCGGGCATGGAGCTACGTCAGCTCCGTTATTTCGTGACCCTGGCCGAGGAACTGCATTTCGGCCGGGCTGCGGAGCGGGAGCACATCGTCCAGTCGGCGCTGAGCCAGCAGGTGCAGCGGCTCGAGCGCGAGCTGGGGGTCCGCCTGCTGGAACGCAGCACGCATCACGTCTCACTGACCGCCACCGGGGCGGTGTTCCTGGTCGAGGCACGGCAGATCCTGGCGCACGTGGACCGCGCCGCGGGAGCGGCACGGACCGCGGTGGGCGCGGCTGCGACGTTGCGAGTCGGCATCATCGATTCCAGCTATGACTCGATGCCGCTGATCCTGCACGAGGTTCAGGCCCGCTACCCCGGCCTGGTGATCCACCAGGTCGAGGCCAGTGTGCCCGGGCAGTACCAGCAGCTCACCGACGGCCGGCTGGACGTAGGTGTCGGACGGGCCGGGCTCGCCCCGCCGCACATCGCATCTCTGCTGTTCCGCCAGGACCCGCTCGGGGTCCTGGTGCCAGCCGGTCACCGGTTCGCCGAGCTTGACGGCGTCCCAGTCGCTGTCCTGGCCACCGAACCGCTGCTGCTCGCCGAAGAAGTGCGGGCTCCGGAATTCAATCAGTTCACCGTCGAGATGTGCCGGTCGGCCGGCTTTACCCCCGCCGTGTACGGGGGGACCGTGGAGAGCATCCGGGCGGCCGCCGATCTCGTCGCCCAGGGACGCTGCCTGTACTGCGTGCCCTCCTCCTGCATCTCTGCGCTGCCCGGAACCACCTGGCGGCCGCTCACCGAACCGGCGTCCTACTACCCATGGTCGGTCCTGTGGCGCGCGGCCGAGGTCTCCGGCCACGTACGCGCCGTCGTCAGCTGCGCGCGGGCGATGTCAAAGCGGCTCGGCTGGCTGGCGACCGCCGGCCAGGCGGCGCACTGAACGGCCCGCATACGGTGCCTCCAGGATCCTAGCCAGGTCGGTCATGTACACCGCGAGGCGGTCCTCAGGCTTGTGGTGGGCGGCACCGGTCGCGCCGCATGACCATGCGCAGCTGAGTGACCCGGGCGGTTCTTGCCGCAGTCATCAGCAGGGCTCCTGCGATGGCGGCGATCAGCAGGACTACCGCGAGGTCTGCTCAGGCACGGCTTCTTCTTTCCGGGGACCGGGACGGTGCGGACTGTTATCGCACCAGCAGTCCTCTTTTGTGGCTCCCGGGTCCAACGGCCGTGCCGGCCGACGTTCGTCGGCGCCTGATAACTGGCTGTACCCGCACACTAGAACTAGCAATAATTTTCACGAAATTTCTACCAGATGTCTGCCGTGCGAGGGGTCGAGCACGTCCGCGGCGTAAAAGCGGCGAGCGTGGTGTGTTCCTGCCCCGATGCCGTGCAGAGCTGCCTGTGCCTACCCTCGGCCTGCACGAATGAAGTCGCGCCACTGATCGTCGGCTCGGCGGGGTGCCGGCCCGGGCCCTGTTCGTTTCAGAATGCGGCGGATCGCCGGGCCGCTCACCCGGTGACCGAGCCGCTTCAGCTCGCCGTGGATGCGTTCATACCCCCGTTGTCCCGGCCGGCCGCTCGGTCAGCGCCGCGGTCTGCGGCGGCCGGCGGGCGGGCACAGGCTCGTTTTGGTGAGCCCACTTCGGTATTAACCAGGCGCCCGGGCGACCGTTGCCCTGCGGTTCTGGCCGATCGCCGTGTTGCCGTGGGAGTCTGTGCAGACGAGCCGGTGCGGCAACTGCGGGCGTTCAACGGCGCTGCCGCCGGGTTGTTCTACGGTGTGTTCGTGGACCAGCACCCATTCGTAGCCGCAGTCAAGCAGCGTGCGGAACTGGTAGGCGACATCGGGCTGGTTGGGCAGCGCCATCTCGGCCGGGGAGAATCCCCGGATCCGCCCGAGCGCCTGGTAAAACACACACCCGTTGTGCTCGGCCGGCGGGCGCCGGATACTCGCGGTCGAACACCGGGCCGGCCGTCTCGCCTACCGCCCGCACCGTCCCGTGCCGCATCCCGATTAGCGGGGCCAGCCCGCACCGCTCGAACATGCTGGGCACCAGCAGGCCGGCACCGGCACCGGCACGCTGGGCCAGCTCCGGCCGATGTTCCAAGCTGTCGCCGGTGAGAGGACTCCGGTACCGTTCTGTCCAAACACGTCACGCCGCATGTCCATTGGGTGCCCGGCCGCCTCGGACGCAGTCCGGCAGCGCCATCATCTTCCGTGACGGGCCAGCAGGGGCGCGACGCCGGTTCCCGTGTTTTGGCATCGAGCGTCTCGGGTATCCCCGCAGCAGGTCCAACGTATGGCGGCACGAACGAGGAGGGCCACGCGCCAGGATTCTCCCGTCACTTACTGGCGGCGACGCCCATCCCCGGCTCACCTGAAGTGGTGTTGAGCCGACCGCGAGGAGGCGCTAGGTGGTATCGGAAGCCAAGGCCGCGCAACCATCTGGACGGAGCGTCCTCGAAGAGCTGGACTCGCGTATCCCCACGGGCTTTTACTGGTACCTGGCGGCCCTTGCCTGCATCGGCGGATTCCTGT
>PMST01000084.1 GCA_003168295.1 Actinomycetota bacterium | reverse complement strand
CGACCCGGTGGAGACGATCGCCATCGACCGGGCCAAGGCGCTGTTCGGCGTCGACCACGCCAACGTGCAGCCCTACTCGGGCTCGCCCGCCAACCTCGCGGTCTACCTCGCCTTCGCCCAGCCGGGAGACACGATCATGGGCATGGCGCTGCCGATGGGCGGTCACCTCACTCACGGCTGGTCCGTGTCGGCCACGGGCAAGTGGTTCCGGCCCGTCCAGTACGGGGTCCGGCACGACACCGGCCGGGTCGACCTGGACGAGGTGCGCGACCTGGCGCTCAAGGAACGGCCCAAGATCATCTTCTGCGGCGGCACCGCGATCCCGCGGACCATCGACTTCCCGGCCTTCGCCGCCATCGCCGCCGAGGCGGGCGCCCTGCTGGTCGCCGACGTCGCGCACATCGCCGGGCTGATCGCGGGGGGCGCGCACCCCTCGCCGGCCGGGCACGCCGGCGTGATCACCACCACGACGCACAAGACGCTCCGCGGCCCGCGCGGCGCCATGATCATGTCCACGGCCGAGCACGCCAAGGCCGTGGACCGGGCCGTGTTCCCCGGCCTGCAGGGAGGTCCGCACAACCACACCACGGCCGCGATCGCGGTGGCGCTGCACGAGGCCGCCCAGCCGCAGTTCAGTGATTACGCCCATCAGGTCGTGGCCAACTCCAAGGCGCTGGCTGATGCGCTCCTGTCCCGCGGCTATGACCTGGTCTCAGGCGGCACGGACAACCACCTGATCCTGATGGACCTCACCTCCAAGGGCATCGGCGGCAAGCCGGCCGCCAAGGCGCTGGACCGGGCGGGCATCGAGACGAACTACAACACGGTGCCATTCGACCAGCGCAAGCCGTTCGACCCCTCCGGCCTCAGGATCGGCACCCCGGCCATCACCACCCGCGGCCTGCGCGAGGAGCACATGGAGCCGATCGCCGCCTGGATGGACGAGGCGATCACCGCCGCCGCCAAGGACGACGAGGCCGTGCTCGAGCGCATCGCCGCCGAGGTTCGCGAGCTGCTGGCGTCCTACCCCATCCCCGGCTGGGACGGGCGCGACCCGCGGGACCCCTAGCCGACCCGGATCCGGCGCTCGGGTGGCTCCCGGGGCCCCAGGACCGGCTGGCCGCCGCGCACGCCCTGGTAGGCGCGGTCCCAGGGCCAGCGCCCGCGCTTATCCGCGTGCACCAGCTGTAGTCCGGCGATGCGCTGGCCATAGAGCTCGACCGCCACGTTCAGGTGCGCCCACGGCGCGGTGACCTGGACGATCTCGACGAGCGGGCCGTCGGTCAGGGCTGCCTGCGTTCCCGGGGCGGGCACGTCCGCGTGCAGCAGGTGCGCGGCCACGCCATTGAGGACCCCGGTGGCCCGGGTCAGCCCCATGCCGGTGATGACGAGCTCGGGCCGCCGGTGCGGGGTGAGCCCGACGGTGTAGGCCCAGGGCGGATGGATGCCGTCGCGTTCCACGCCCTGCACGGCCCAGCCGTACGTGTTGATCAGCTGCCGCATGTGGTCGAGGTAGTCGCGCTCGGTGGCGCCCGGACGGTTACACATCCAGCACATAGCTGCCTCCTCGGGGTGGCCGGACTACCACCACTATGCCGAAGACCACTGACATTTCTGGATTGCCCCAGGTCAGCTGGAAAAGATTATTTGCATCCCTGTTCGAATGAATCTATATTCGATAAAAGGTGCCAGGTCCGGGTTGGTGCCGATCACGGATAGTACTGCCTGTCTTCCCCCAAGCGGCAGCGACGAGCGGGGTTCCGCGGCGGGCAGGGAGGCGGCAGCGGCATGAACATGGTGTACGGCGAGCCTGTCCACGTTCAGGCCAGGGATGACGGCAGGCCGTGCCGGTTCGTCTGGCGGAGCCGCCTGTACACCGTGGGCGCAATCCTCGAGCACTGGGTCGTCAACCATGAGTGGTGGCGAGATCCCGAGGCTGAACGTGGTCAGCCCGAGCTCGAGTTCTGGCGGGTCGAGGCATCTCCCGGGCCGGCCATGACGGCCGGGGTCTACGAACTGCGCCGGGAAGCCGACACCGGCAGCTGGACCCTGCGTCGCGGCTTTGACTGAAGGACGCGCTAGGCCGTGCCCTGCAGGTGCTCGATGTACCGCGACGCCGAGCGCTGTACCGTTTCCCACGCGCCCGAACGCAGCACCGGAGTCCACCACCCGCCGTAGATCCGGTCGAACGTATAGGGCCGCACCGCGTCGGCGACGCCCTGCACGGCGTCGGCGGACAGCGGCAGCCGGTTCGGCGCGGACCAGACGAACGTCACCCGGTCCTCGCCCGGCGTCACGATGATCGTGTCCCCGCTGAGCAGCACCCCGCGGCCGTCCGCGCCGCCGGCCCAGTGCACGACCGCGCTGCCGGGAAAATGCCCGCCGCACTGCACCAGCGTCAACCCGGGCAGCACGCCGAGCGTCCCGGACCAGGTCCGCACCCGCGCCTTCGCGCCGGGCCGGAGCCAGGCCGCGTCAACGTCCGGGACGCAGATCTCCGCGCCGAACGCGCGCGCCCACTCGTTGATCGCGCCGTGGAAGTGCGGGTGGCTGGCGGTCACGAAGTCCAGCCCGCCCCGCTCGCGGACCGCCGCCACCGCCGCGGCATCGATGAACCCGGACGGGTCCCACAGCAGGTTGCCCTCCGGGGTATGCACCAGCAGCGAACGCTGCCCGATGGCGAACGGCGGTTCCGCGCCGATCCCGGTCAGCCCGGGTTCGACCGCCCGTACGTCGCAGGCGTGCCCGGCCGCCTCGAGCTCGGCCAGCGTGGTCCACCGCTGGCCGCCAGGCGGCAGCCACTGCCGCTCGTCCGCGCACACCGCGCACACCGGCGGCTGCGGCCCGGGAAAATGGTTACCGCAGGTGGCGCACACGAAAGTTGCCATGGACAAACACCACCGCCCGTTCGGGAAATGAAAAGCTCATTTTACCGAACGGGCCGTGGTGACACCCCTCGCCAGCTGCCTTGCGGTCCTTACCCGGCCGTCGGCGAGCGCCACTTCACGGTGGGCCGGAGCGCCTCAAGGCGGACCCGGTGGGCGTACCGCTTGGTGATCTCAAACAGCGACTCGATCAGCGTGTCGGACAGCAGGTGCGGCTCGAGGCCGAGCTCGACCAGCTTGGTGTGCTTGACGTTGTAGTAGTGCTCGGGCAGCTCGACCCGGGGGTTGTCCAGGTGCTCGATCGTCACGTCCTCCGGGCTGGCCGCCTTGACCGTCTCGGCGATCTGGGCCACCGACATCGACTCGGTCATCTGGTTGAACACCCGGAACTCACCCCGGTTGGCCGGGGTCTCGCACGCCAGCTGGACACAGCGGACGGTGTCCCTGATGTCGATGATGCCCCGGGTCTGGTTCCCGCCGCCGTAGACCGTCAGCGGGTGCCCGATGACCGACTGGATGGTGAAGCGGTTCAGCACGGTGCCGAACA
>PMST01000579.1 GCA_003168295.1 Actinomycetota bacterium | reverse complement strand
GCGCCGCGCCCGGCCGGACCCGGCCGCCCCGGGCTTGACCGCCGTCCCGGCTTGGGGCGGCGGGCGCATCGCGGGAAGCCGCGCGGTCGCGTACAAGGACGCGACAAAGCTGACCGTGTCGACGGCGTAGCACATGCGCAGGCCGAACGCTCCGGCGATCACCCCGGCCAGCGCCGGCCCGAACAGCATGGTGATGCGCCCGGTGAGCGTGTTCAGCGCGATCGCGGCGGTGAGCTGATCTGCTGGCACCAGCCGCGGCACGAAGGTGCGGCGGGACGGAGCACTGGTCGCCTGCAGCACCGCCTGCGCCCCGGCCAGCAGGTACAGCAGCCACAGCCGACCGAACTGGGCGTAAGCCTGAACCGCATAGGCGGCCGAGACCGCCATCAGGCCCGCGGTGGTGACCAGCGCGAGCTTCCGCCGGTCCGCCACGTCGGCGATCGAGCCGCCGAGCAGGCCGATAATCAGCACAGGGACGAAGGTCAGGCCCAGCAGGCCGACGTCGAGTGTGGACCTGGAGTCGTCCCAGATCTGCAGCACGACAGCGAAACTCGTCATCGAGCCGCCCAGAGACGACAGCAGGCCGCCGGCCAGCAGGCGGCGGAGCGCAGGGTTGTCCCGCACCGGGCTGAAGTCGGGCAGCAGGCTCTTCACGCAGGCTCGGGGCCTTCTCCGGCGATCGCGAGCAGCGCCGCCCGTGGCCCGGCGCCTGGATCATCGGGGGGAAGCGCCGCGGACAGCGTCCTGGCCGCGTCGCAGATCCGGGTGCGCATCGGGCGGGAAACCACGGCCCGTTCGGCCAGAAGAAGAATCTCCCTCAGGGAGGCGGGAAGCTCGGCCTCAAGCTCAGCCACCGCCAGATCCGTGGCCGCCCATTCCGCCTCGATGAGCGGGAGCAGCTGGCGGGTCCGTACGGTGAGGCTGGCGATGCGCTGGCGGGCGTCGGCGCCTGGCTCGAGTGTGAGCAGGCCGGCCCGGGCCATCTGCGCGGCCGTCTGGCTGGCGGCGGAGTGCGTGACGCCGACGGCGCGGGCCAGCTCGCGGATGGACAGTGGGCCCAGGGCGACGAGCGCCCGGACCACCGGGCTGAACCGCGGCCGGTACCCGGGCAGGCCGAGGTCGGCGTAGACGCGGGCGACGTCGCCGTCGAGCAGCTCAAGCACGTGCCGCATCCTGGTGCCGAGCCCGGCGAAGGTCTCCATCGCGGCAAATTCTAACAGCACTGTTATATTTTGGGAATAGAGCGCACCTAGATCGCAACAATTTTGCTTTCGTCCGGTAAGCCCGCCTTGCGGCAGGCCGTGAGGCCGTAGCATCGTGCGCAAGTTATGCCCAGTTATGCACAGCAGAACAGCTCGCTCGGGGGGAAGCCAAATGAGCGACCAGTCGTCTTTCAGCGATGCCGATCCCGACCCGGACCGGATCGTAACCCAGCAGGATTTCGGCCGCGGGCTGACCTTACTGCGGAATCGCGCCGGGCTGACCGTGCGGCAGGTGGCACGGGCGGCCGGGCTGCCCGCCAGCACGGTCGGCGACTACTTCTCCGGCCGGCACCTGCCCGCGACCGGGCAGGCAGGATCACTGCACCGGATCTTGGCCGCCTGCGGGGAGACCGATCCAGCGCAGCTCACGTCCTGGACCAACGCCCTGGCCCGGGCCAGGCGCCAGCCAGGCAGGCGGCTGGCACTTCGGGCCGACGGGGACGTGCCCTACCGCGGCCTGGCCAGCTTCGAGCGGGAGGACGCACCCTGGTTCTTCGGCCGGGAGCAGGTGATCCAGCGCCTGTTCGAGCTCGACCTCGGCGCCGGCCTGCCGCTGATCGTGGTCGGCCCTTCGGGTTCCGGGAAATCCTCGCTGCTTCGGGCCGGGTTGATGGCGCAGCTCACCGGGCCGGTGGCCCTGTTCGTGCCCACGGCCACGCCCGCGGCGGATTTCGCCGCCGTGGTGGCCGGCCTGCCGGCAGCTGCCGGGGCTTTGGGGTCCGAGCCGCGGTGCGTGATCGTGGACCAGTTCGAGGCGGTCTTCACCCGGTGCCAGGACCAAGAGCAGCGGCAGGCCTTCATCAGCGCGATCGGCGAGCTGGCGGAGACGGCCACGGTGATCTTGGCGCTGCGGGCCGACTTCTACGATCAGGCGCTGCACTATCCGGTCCTGGCCGCCGCGCTGCAGGCCCGGCAGGTCGTCCTCGGGCCGATGACCGCGGATCAGGTGCGCCGGGCCATCGTAGAACCGGCCCGGCGGGCTCACCTCGAGGTCGAAGACGGGCTGGTGGAGCTCCTGCTGCGCGATCTAGACCCAAGGACACCGAACGAACAGAAACCGGGAGCGCCTGAGCAGGGAGCGCACGAACCGGGGGCGCTGCCGCTGCTCTCGCACGCCCTGCTCAGTACCTGGGAGCACAGCAGCACCGGCGCGATCACCGTGGCCGACTACCTGGCCAGCGGCGGGATCTCCGACGCGATCACCCGGACGGCCGAGGGCGTCTTCGGCAGCCTGCCCGCCGATCAGCAGCAGATGGCGCGGCGCCTGTTCCTGCGCCTGGTGCATGTCGCGGACGACGCCCCGCCGACCCGCCGCGCCGTCCGCCTGACCGAACTGACTCCCGTGGGCGGCCAGGACACCGAGGAACTGCTCGGCCTGTTCGTGGACGAACGCCTGATCACCGTAGACGCGGACACCGTCCAGATCACCCACGACGCGCTGCTGACCGCCTGGCCTCGGCTTCGGTCCTGGATCGATACCGGCCAGGACGACCTGCGGACCAGGCGGCGCATCACCGAGGCGGCCCGCATCTGGCAGGAGAACGACCGGGACGGTTCGGCCTTGCCGCGCGGCCTGCAGCTGGCGATATTCAGGGACTGGAACGCGGATCCGGACAACCGGGATTCGCTGGGGCCGCTGGCGAGCGGGTTCCTCACCGCGGCGATCGCCGAGGAGCAGGCTCGCGAGCGCGCCGAACGCCATCGCACCCGCCGCCTGCGACGGCTCGTCGGCGCACTGACGGTCCTGGTCATCGTGGTGGTCGGGCTGGCGGGCTACTCGTTCCAGCAGCGTGCGACGGCCGCCACCGCGCGCGACGACGCCGACTCCCGCGAGGTGGCCGTCTTGGCCGGGCAGCTCAGGGGCGCCGACGTTCCGCTGGCCGCGCAGTTGAGCGTGGCCGCTTACGGCATCGCCCGCACCCCGGAAGCCGATGCGAGCCTGCTCGAGTCGTCGGGCACTCCGTCCGCGGCCCAGCTGACCGATTCGCCGAGCCTGGTCCAGGCGGTCAGCCTCAGTCCCAGCCATACGCTGCTGGCCGTGGCCGCCGCGGACGGGACGCTGCGGCTGTGGAACGTGGCCAGCCCGAGCCATCCCGCGGGCGTGGGTGGCCCGCTGATGAACTACCCAGACAGTCCGCTGTACACCACGGCGATCAGCCCCGACGGCAAGATCCTGGCCGCGGCGGGCGAAGACAAGACGGTCTCGCTGTGGAATATCACCGACCCCGGCCGTCCTGTCCCGCTCGGTAAGCCGCTGACCGGTCCACGCAGCACGGTGTACTCGGTGGCCTTCAGCCCGGACGGCCAGATCATGGCGGCCGGGAGCGCGGATGACACCGTCCGGCTCTGGAACCTGGCGGATCCGCTGGCCCCCAAGGCGCTGGCCACGCTGCGCGGCCCAGCCGGGTACGTGGAGTCGGTCGCGTTCTCGCCGTCCGGCCGCGTGCTGGCCGTGGGGAGCGCAGACAAGACGGTCCGGCTGTGGAACATCGCCGATCCCTCCCGCCCGGCCGCCCTCGGCCGGCCGCTCACCGGACCGGCGAACATCGTCACCTCGGTGATCTTCAGCCCCAACGGGCAGACCCTGGCCGCGGGCAGCCAGGATGACAAGGTCTGGCTCTGGAACGTCGCGGCGCCCGCGAAGGCCGCGCCGGAGGGCGCGCTGACCGGTGCCACCGACTGGGTCAACGCGGTCTCCTTCAGCCCGGACAGCCAGGCGGTGGCGGCCGGAAGCAGCCAGAACAGCGTCCTGGTGTGGAACCTGGCGACCAGGTCGCTGACCGCGCAGCTGCCGCAGGCCGACCCGGTCACCTCGGTGGCCTGGGACGGCGCCGACCGGCTGGCCGCGGGCGACGCGGACGGCACCGTGTCGTTCTGGTCGCTGCCGTCGCCGATCCTGCTCGCGGGCGCTGCGGTGAACAGCGTGGCGTTCAGTCCCGACGACAGCATGCTCGCCGTCGGCGCCCAGAACCTGCAGCTGTGGGATCCGGGCAGCCGCTCGCTGCTGGCGAGCCTGCCCACGCCCAGCGCGACGTTCGTGAACGCGGTCGCGTTCGCGCCCGGCGGGCGGCTGGTGGCGGCCGGCTACGGCAACGGGATGTTCCAGCTGTGGCGCACGACAGGTAAGGCTCCGGTGCCACTAGGGCCTGAACTCACCGCCTCGAACTCCGGCGTGATCGAGTCCGTCAGCTTCAGTCCGGACGGCAAGATCCTGGCCACGGGCGGTGACGACGGCACCGTTCGGCTCTGGTCGGTTCCTCCTCCGGGTTCGGCTCGCGCTCATGCCGTCCGGCTGCTGAAAACAGAACACGACGGGGGCAGCTACGTGTTCTCGGTGGCCTTCAGCCCAGACGGCCAGACGCTGGCCGCCGCGAGTGCCGACGGCCTGACCCGGCTGTGGTCCGTCCGCGATCCGGCCCGGCCGGTCTCGCTGGGCCCGCCGCTGACCGGACCGGCGAGCTACGCCTACTCGGTGGCCTTCAGCCCGCGCGGCGACCTGCTCGCCGTCGGCAGCGCGGACAGGACGGTGCGGCTCTGGTCGGTCAGCGACCCGGCCCGGCCCCGGTTGCTGGGTGCGCCGCTGACCGGACCGGCGAGCTACGTCTACTCGGTGGCCTTCAGCCCGGACGGGAAAACCCTGGCCGCGGGGGTCACCGACGGGACGGTCTGGTTGTGGAATCTCGCCGCGCCCGCGCACCCGTCCCTGATGGCGACGATCACCGGGCCGAGCGGGCATGTGTACTCGGTGGCGTTCTCTCATTCCGGCCAGGTGGTGGCCGCCGGAAGCGAGGATGGCACGGTCCGGCTATGGGATACCAGCGCGGCGCAGGCGGCGTCGGCGGTGTGCGCGAACGAAGGCCAGCCGCTCAGCCGGTCGGCGTGGGAGACCAGCGTGCCCGGGATTACCTACCGGGTTCCGTGCTCCTGAGCTTGTCCGAGGCTGTCCGGGATTCTGCCGAGCTGCCCCTGACCGTCCGGCAAACGGATAAATTCTTCGCAGCCGCCGGACATCCGGGCGGTGAAACCCACATGCCCGTTATGACTGGACATGCCTGGCGGGGGGCTGGCTGGGAGGGGGGCCAGCCAGCCCGCCGCCGATACGGTCTCAGCGCGCTTCTGTGGCGTAGACGACGATGTTGCTCACGTAATGACCGGTGGCGGGATCGAACGTCCCGCCGCAGGTAATGAGGCGCAGCTCGGCGTCGGGAGTGGGGCCGTACACAGTCTGCGTCGGAAACTGGTCCTTCAGGTACTTCTGGACCGTAGTCACCAGGAACTTCACCAAGGTTCCGTCGGCCCGCCGGACGTAGACCTGATCACCCTTGCGCAGCTCGTCCAGCCGGTAGAACACCGCGGGACCGTTTACCGTGTCAATGTGCCCCACGATGATGGCCGATCCAATGGCTCCGGGCCGGGGACTCCCGGTATACCAGCCCGCGACGGCGGTGTTGGTGATCGGCGGCACCTGCAGCGAACCGTCGGACGCCAGGCCGAGCGTGATCAGCTTGGTGCTGACGCCGATCAGCGGGATGGTGAGCGAGACCGGGGCGGCCACCGGACGCGGAGCGGCCGACTGCGGCGGGGCCACGATCGGACCGGTCGGCGCGGGCAGTGCCCCCACTCCGGCCGCGACGGGTCGCATGGCCGGGGTGGAGTGACGCGTCAGCAGCAGGCCGGCCGACCCGGCCGCGATCACGACCAGGCCGGCCGCGAAAATGATTGCGGCCGGCCTGCGAAACGCCATTCCTCAGACCTCGGCGTGCAGCTGACGACGCAGCCCGCGGCGGCGCAGCCTCAACCCGCCGGTCAGGGCGAGCAGAGAGCCGGCTCCGATGAGCGCCGCCCACGGCAACGGTGAGCCGGGCCCGTGCGGCGCGGTTCCGCCGAATCCGGTCGCGGCGCCGCCCAGGGGCGGCTTGCCCGCGCCGGCGGCATCCTCCAGGCTGATCATCTCCAGGCCGTTGGAGCCGTCCAGGACCACCAGCGTGTGGACAGTCCCGGCGGCGAGCGTGACGCTCTGGGTCGCCGTCCCGCCGCTCCCGATCGCGGCCATCGTCCAGGTACCTGCCGGAATGGCCTGGTAGGAACTCACGGAGGCGAATGCCGCCTTGGGCACGATGGTCGTACCGTTGCATGTCACCTTGACCGTCTGCTGCTTCAGGGAGGCCTGGATCACTCGCACCAGGGCCTTGCCGGGCGGCGTGGTCAGGTCATCGTCCATGACCTGGAGCCGCAGGCCCTTCTCTGGTCCCATGCCCGCCACCGTGTAGGCGTGGTCGGCATCGATGGTCACGCTGGTGGACAGCACGGGCTGGCTTGAAGCCGAAGCGCCCGCGGCGCGCATGGCGACGCTGTAGTCACCGGCGTTTACCGCCTCGTAGGGCGATACGGTGCCGTAGGCGACGTGATGAAGGACGATCTGGGCGTTGGAATTGCCGAACGAATACAGGTATACGTCCACGGCGGGCGTGTTGGGCGATAGGTGAGCCAGCCTGATCCACCCGGTACCCGTCGTGGCCGAGGACGCGTGAGCGGCGGCGGCCGGACCCCCGAGCAGCAGGGCCGCGGCGGCCAGCAGCATGGTGACACGTCTTATCGTGTGCGTTATACGCGGAAACCTCATGTCGATCCCTCCCCGAGCTAAAACCTCTACAAGCCTGTTACGATCAGGGGACCGGGGGCGTCGAACCAAACGGCAACCACTCGCTCACCGCTGACGTTTTCTTGTTTCTCCCCGGCAGGCGCGAAGTTCTGCTGACCGGTCCAGTACGCAGCTATCGCCGAAAGCTCAGTTGACCCAGCAGGACCAATTTCAGCACCGCGCAGCGGAACGGCAGAACCCTCACCTGGCGACGAGTCATCGAACGCTACCAGTTTTATGGGCTTTTCGTCCGTAAGTTGTGCAAGCGTTACAAGCAGGCGCGGATCGACTTTACCGGCGAGTAGCTCAGCGCGGGCGGACGCACTGGGGTGGAAATGCTTATTGCCCAGCAGCTGTACGCCCCCGCGAATGCGGGCTTGGCGATCCTGGGCCAGCTGGGCGTTGTAGGCGGCGGCGCCGTCCGGCGCGATATCGCGGACAACAACCTGCTCAGGACCCGAACCGAAACTCGCGAGCACTTGCGGTGCGTAGACGGTGGCGAGCCGGACGCCGAATTGGCTCTGGATGGCCGGCGTCGCGATCACCACCTCAGCGCCCAGCGGATCGGGGGCCGTCGGCGACAAGACCATCAGCTGGCCTCGGAAGCCGCTCTGTTGCACCTCACCGCACATCTCGAGGTCACAAGACACGATCTCGCTGGCGCTCACCTGCGCGACGACCCACTTCGCCGCCGCGAGCCGGTAGTCCGCGGCTTGCTGCAACGGAGTAACGCCCGGCACCGCATCGCCGGGCCGCGCTCCCGGCGACGCCTGCTGGTTCGTCCCCGTGAAGGCCAGCGTGATGCCGGCCCCGAGGGCCATGGCGGCAAGCGCGCTCAGCGCGACGAGAAACCGGCGGCGGCGGCCTGCCGGACGCTGACTGACGACGTGGTGGCGTTCCAGCCACAGACGCACCGTGGTAGCCGCCACCGTCCGCCACGATGGCTCTGACCGTGGTTCTGGCCGTTGACTAAGCGTTCCCCGTGTGCGTCGCTCAATCTCCTGGCTCATCTCCGCTCCCCCACGGTCCCGCAAGCGGGCGGGGCCGTCTACCAAGCTGTACGATCATACGCTCTCCTCCTATTTCCGCCAATACAACCATTAACCCATCACTACCGCCTTGAAGTTCGCGATCATCACCTTGCCGGAACACAGAAGATCTTTCACCTCATTTGCTTTGGCACATAGTTGAGGTACCGAAAGATCACAACTCGGACTGAGCTCGGCATAGGGGCGAGCCTCCCCGGAGCCCTATCCGAAGTAACGAGCCGAGGCGTCTTCCTGGGCGAGGCGGCGCAGGGCGATGAGGACACGCTCGCGCAGGACCATGCCACGACGGCGGACTCGGCGAGCGCGACACGGGACCGGCCGGGGTCAGCCCAGGCTGACCGGATTGGGGGTCGGAGCCGGCGGGTCGGGCTCGGCGGGCAGGATCTGGTCGCGGATCGCGGCCCACTGCAGGGAATGAGCGATGCCGTCGGTGACGTCGTACCGCGGCCGCCAGCCAAGCAGTCGCTCCGCGCACTCGATGCGCGTATAGGCCCCGACGGTGTCACCTGGCCGCCGCTGCGCCTCGCCGGCCTCGACCCGGCGATCGGCCACGCGGTTAAACGCGTCGAGAAGCTCCCGGACCGTGGTACCGGCTCCGGTGCCCAGGTTGATGGCCGTGGCCGGCCCGGGCAGCGCCTCGAATCGGGTCAGGGCGGCCACGTGCGCGGCGGCCAGGTCCCAGACATGGACATAGTCCCTGATGCCGGAGCCATCGCGGGTTGGCCAGTCAGTTCCTGTGATCAGGAACGGCTTGCCTTCTTCGTACGCCTGAAGCATCTTGCCGAGGGCATGACTCGGTCGCCGCAACTGCAGGCCGGTACGCATTTTCGGATCCGCGCCTATCGGGTTGAAGTACCGCAGGGACAGCACGCGGATGAGCCCGGCGGCGGCGATATCGGCGAACATCGCCTCGCACACCGCCTTGGTCCGGGCGTAGGGGCTCTGCGGGTCGATGGCCGAGCCCTCGTCAACGGTGAGGTCATCGCGGGCGCGGTAGATCGCGGCCGATGAGCTGAAGATCAGCCGGCGGCAGTCGTTGCGCAGCAGGTGGGTGACGAAATCCAGGCTCTTCGCCACGTTCGCCCGGTAGTACCCGACCGGATCGGCCACCGAGTCCGGCACCACGATCAGGGCGGCGCAGTGGATGACCGCGCCGATCTCGGGATGTTCGGCGAAGATGCGGTCGATCAGCGGACCGTCCGCGATATCACCGGCGTAGAACGCGTGGCCGGCCGCGAACTCGACTCTGCCCGTCACCAGGTTATCCAGGACCACTGGGCTGATGCCCGCGTCGGACAAGGCTGATGCGATCGTGCCGCCGATGTAGCCCGCGCCCCCTGCGATCAGGACCTTCATCGTCGGCTCCCACCCCTAATCCGTCTCAGTGATCGCTGGTATCCAGGCCGAGGATCTCCACCGAGCGCTCGCGCATCTCCACCTTGCGCACCTTGCCCGTTACCGTCATCGGGAAATCGTCGACGATGTGCACGTACCTCGGGATCTTGTAGTGCGCCAGCTGGCCGCGGCAGAACTCCCGCAACGACTCGGCGGTCAGCGTCGCAGCGCCGGGCCGCAGCCGCACCCAGGCCATCAGCTCCTCACCATACCTGGCGTCCGGTACGCCGATGACCTGGGCATCCAGGATGTCCGGGTGAGTGTAGAGGAACTCCTCAATTTCCCGCGGGTAGACGTTCTCGCCGCCGCGGATGACCATGTCCTTGATCCGCCCGGTGATGGCGAGATACCCCTCGTCGTCCATGACCGCGAGGTCACCGGTGTGCATCCAGTGCGCGGAATCGATCGCCTCGGCGGTCTTACCGGGCTGCTCCCAGTAGCCGAGCATCACTGAATATCCCCGCGTGCACAGCTCGCCGGGCGTGCCCCGAAGCACGGTCCGGCCCGTCGCCGGGTCGACGACCTTGACCTCGAGATGCGGCCCGACCCGGCCCACGGTGGATACGCGGCGATCAACAGAGTCGTCGGCGCGGGTCTGGGTGGATACCGGCGAGGTCTCGGTCATGCCGTAGCAGATGCCCACCTCGGTCATCGACATCCGCTCGATGACCTGCTTCATCACCTCGACCGGGCACGGTGATCCGGCCATGATCCCGGTCCGCAGGCTGGACAGGTCGTAATCGTCGAAGCCCGGGGCGGACAGCTCCGCGATGAACATCGTGGGTACCCCGTAAAGCGAGGTGCACTGTTCGGCCTGCACGGCTTCCAGGGTCGCGACCGGATCGAAGGTCGGCGAGGGAATGACCATGCAGGCCCCGTGGCTGGTGGCCGCGAGGTTACCCATCACCATGCCGAAGCAGTGGTAGAACGGCACCGGGATGCAGATCCGGTCAGCTTCGGTGTAGTTGCAGAGCTCGCCGACGAAAAACCCGTTGTTGAGGATGTTGTGATGCGAGAGCGTCGCACCCTTCGGAAAACCGGTGGTCCCCGAGGTGTACTGGATGTTGATGGGGTCGTCGACGTCCAGCTCGATGCCGTCCAGCGCGCTGCGGTCAAGCCGGCGCCCGTCGTCCAGCATCGACTGCCACTGCGGGCTGCCGAGCAGGACAACGTCCGTCAGCCCAGGGCAACGCGGACGCACTTCGGCGATCATCGCGGCGTAGTCGGAGGTCTTCATCTTCTCGGCCGCGACCAGCAGTCTGGTACCGGACTGGTTAATCACGAACTCAAGCTCACGGGTGCGGTACGCGGGGTTGATGTTCACCAGGATCGCGCCGATCTTGGCGGTCGCGTACTGGGTAAGCGTCCACTCCGCGCAGTTCGGTGCCCAGATGCCGACCCGGTCCCCCTGGCCGATGCCCATCTCGAGCAGGCTGAGGGCCAGCGCGTCGACATCCGCAGCGAGCTCCGTGTAGGTCCAGCGCCGTCCCGCGGCCCGGTCCACGAGCGCCTCGCGGCCCCCGAACGCGCGCACGGTAGCGTCGAAGTTGCCGCCGATCGTATCGCCGAGCAGCGCCGTCGCGGATTCTCCCGACGAGTAACTAAGGGCTGCAGACATGCCCGCTCACCTCCAAGCCTGGTTTTACCTGGCATTAGCGTCGCCGTCCAGCATGGCACGGTTTGCGAGTCAGTCTTTATCCGCGACCTGACTCATGCACCCGGCTTGACGGCGGATAATAGGTTTCATATATAGGCGGCCCTGGATATAACCGCCGGGGCCGTGGAGGGTGAAGATGCGACTCCGGCTGCTTAACGTTCCTGTGGACGGCGGCGATCTGCGGGTGCTCCTGTGGGGCACGGGCAAACGCGTTGCGGTGGCGGTCCACGGGATAACCGCTTCAGGCATGTCATGGCAGGCGGTGGCGCGCCACATGCCCCCTGACTGGACGCTGGCCGCTCCTGACCTGCGTGGTCGCGGCCACAGCAACGACCTGCCCGGGCCCTACGGGCTGGACCGGCACGCCAGGGACGTGGCGGCCGTGCTGAGGCATTTCGGCGGACGTTCGGTGCTCGCCGGGCATTCGATGGGTGCATACGTCGCCCTGCTTACCCGCGACGCGCATCCGGAGCTGGTGCGGCGGCTCGTCCTGGTGGACGGCGGCCTGCCGCTGCCGCTGCCGGAAGGAATTGATCCCGACGCCGTGCTGGACGCGACCTTGGGTCCGGCGATTACGCGCCTGCGGCAGACCTACCCCGACACCGGGGCCTACCTGGATTTCTGGCGGACGCATCCGGCGCTAGCCGAGCACTGGACCGCCGACGTGGAAGCCTATGCGCGGTACGACCTCATCGGCGAGGAGGGTCACCTGCGTTCGCGTGCCGCCGAGGACGCGGTCCGCGCCGACAGCCGCGATGTGCTGTCGGAAAAGCCGTTCGCGGACGCACTCAGCCGCCTGACCCGGCCGACGCCGCTGCTGACGGCCCCTGCGGGGTTTTTCGGCGCGCCGCCGGGCTTGCTGCCGCCCGAGGTGGTCGCGGCATGGCAGGAACGTGTCCCGGCATTGCGGCCGCAGATGGTACCCGGGGTGAATCACTACACGATCCTGTTCGACCGGGAGGCCGCCGCGGCCGTATCCCAGGCGATCAGGGCGGCCGCGCTATAAGGCACTATGGAATCGTGACCCAGCTGACCGAGGCGAAAACGGCCGGATCGTTCGGGCTGATGGCTGATCTTGTCACCTCCGGCGGCGTGCTCATCTTGAGCGGAGCCGGGCTGTCCACCGAGTCAGGCATACCGGATTACCGCGGGCCGACCGGCCTGGCCAGGCAGGCTGCTGGGGCATCGCCGATGACCTACCAGACCTTCACCGGGAGCGCCGCCGCCCAACGCAGGTACTGGGCCCGCAGCTACCTCGGCTGGCGGCACATCGCCCGGGCGGTGCCTAACCATGGTCATCGTGCCGTCGCGGAACTCAGCCGTCGCGGCCTGCTGACCGGGATCATCACCCAGAACGTGGACGGCCTGCACCAGGCGGCAGGCGCGTCCGAGGTCACCGAGCTGCACGGCAGCTTGCACCGGGTCCTCTGCCTGTCGTGCGGCCAGCGGACGTCACGCACCGAACTCGACCGGCGGCTCGCGGCCGCCAATCCCGGCTGGGACGCTGCGACGGCGACCGTGATCAATCCGGACGGGGACGCCGTGCTCGCGGCCGAGGCAACCGAGTCCTTCCAGGTCGTCGGCTGTTCCGCGTGCCAGGGCGTACTCAAGCCGGACGTGGTTTTCTTCGGCGAGAATGTCCCAAGGCCGCGGACCGAAGCCTGCTATGCGCTGGTGGAAAGAGCCCGCGCCCTGATCGTTCTCGGTTCCTCGCTGACCGTGATGTCCGGGTTCCGTTACGTCCGTCACGCGGCCAGGTTGCAGCGGCCCGTCGTGATCGTGAACCAGGGAGCCACCCGCGGTGACTCCTACGCCACCGCCACCCTCGACGCTCCGCTCGGGCCGACCCTGAGCGCGCTTGCCGACCAGCTCGGCCCGCTACGATGACCGCGCCGCAAGACGAGGAAGCGGGCGAAAGATACATTTCGCCTTCACGTGCCCGGCCGCAGGACGATCGTGTGCAGTTACCCCCCGCCGCCTGGGGGGTAACTGCACACGCTGATCATGCCCGCCAGCTTCAAGCCGGACATCAAGTGTATTTCGCCCTGGGGCATGTCAGCTGCGGGTGCGATCGTGCGGCCGCTGCCGTCGCCGGGTCAGGTCTGCGGGATGATTTGGACGGCCAGGAACTCGGTGTAGAGGTTCGGGTAGCCGTCGCCTGGCCCGTTCTGCTGGTCATCGCCGGCCGCGGCGATCTTCTGCAGGACGTTCATGCCGCCGGTCACCGTGCCGAACGGCGTGTAGAGCGGCGGGAGCGTCGTGTCCTTCCAGGTGATGAAGAACTGGCTGCCGTTCGTGTTGGGTCCGGCGTTGGCCATGGCGACTGTTCCCGCGGGATACGTGGCACCGGTCAGGTTCTCGTCATTGAATCGGTACCCTGGGCCGCCTGCGCCGGTGCCGGTGGGGTCGCCGCACTGCAGCACGTAGATGCCTTCAGTGGTCAGCCGATGGCAGTGAGTCAGGTTGTAGTATCCCTGGCTCGCCAGGAACCGGAACGAGAACGTGGTGCACGGTGCCTCGCTGGTGAGCATCTTCACCGTGATCACGCCCTGCGTGGTGAAGAACCTCACGGTGTAGGGCTGCGCGGCCTTGGTGGCGTTGAACACCGGGATCCCCTTGAACCGGTCGGCGGGAATCGCCGCTTGGTAACCACACGAATTGGCCGGCGGCGTGGCCGTGGCATCGGGGGCCGCCTGCGGGTGCAGGCCGGGCGCGTTGAGCCGGGGCAGCGTGGGCGTGCTGGCGGTGGTGGCCCCGGACGACGTGACGCCGACGGCCGTGACCCCAGCCGCTGCCGTGATCAGAGTGGCGGTTAGGAGCACAAGACGGGACAGGCGTTTTCTGGGCATGACGGGCGTACCTTTCTTGAGTTGGCCAACAGGCCGGTTCTGTACTTGCGCCGGGTAATCCGAGGGCGCGGGGGTGGGAGGACGCGTAGACCTCGCGCAGCCGGTCAACCGTGATCAGGGTGTAGACCTGCGTGGTCGTGACCGAGGCATGGCCGAGGAGTTCCTGGACGACCCTGATGTCGGCCCCGCCGTCCAGCATGTGCGTGGCGAACGAGTGCCGCAGGGTATGCGGTGACACCTGGGTGCCTGTGTCCAGGGCCGCGCGGCCGGCGGCGGCGTGCAGCACGCCCCAGGCGCCCTGCCGGGTCAGGCGCCCGCCGCGGGCGTTGAGGAAGACCGCCGGGGTCCCCCGCAGCGACGCCGCGGCGAGGGCGGGCCGGGCCCGGACCAGGTACGCTTCCATGGCGCGCACGGCGTAGCTTCCCACCGGCACCACCCGGTGCTTGCCGCCCTTACCGACCAGCCGCACCATGGGGTCCTCGGAGTCCAGCTGGAGTTCGTCGATATCGAGGCCGGTCGCCTCGGAGATCCGGGCCCCGGTCCCGTAGAGGAACTCGAGCAGCGCCCGGTCCCGCAGTTGGCGAGGGTCAACGCCGGCAGGGGCGGGTCCGAGCGTGGCATCCGGGTTATTTGGGGTATCTGGGGTATCTGGGGCGGGGCCGGCCGCGGCGAGCAGGCGTTCGACCTCGGTGAGGGTGATCGCCTTGGGCAGCCGCCTGGGCGGCGTGGGCGGCGGGACGTCACGGGCGGGGTCTTGTTCGGCCAGGCCTTGCGCGACCGCGAACGCGTGCAGCCCCCGGACCGCGATCACGGCCCGCGCGGACGAACTGACCGCAAGCGCCGCGTGCTCCTCGTCGCCCTCCCGCAGCGAGGCGAGGAACTCCGCCACGTCGGCGGCGGTGACATCACCCAGCCTGGTGGTGCCGTGGCCGGCCAGCACAGAAACGTACCGGCGCAGGTCCCGTCGGTAGGACTCCACCGTGTTCGCCGCCAGCCCGCGCTCCACCACCAGGTACTGCAGGTAGCCGCGGAGCGCGTCCGCCAGCGTCTGGGTCATCTGCTAGCTGACGCTCTCCTAGGTGAGGACCTCGCTGGCCGGGGTGTACGGCAGCGCGTGCGCCTCCGCGACCGGCAGGCAGTTCACCGTGCCGGCGTGGGTAGACAGTCCCAGGGCCAGGGCCGGATCGGTACGAAGCGCCTCACGCCAGCCTCGGTTCGCCATCTCGACCACGTAGGGCAGGGTGACATTGGTCAGCGCGTAGGTCGATGTGTGCGGGACCGCGCCCGGCATGTTCGCCACGCAGTAGAACAGGGCGTCGTGCACCCGGTAGGTGGGGTCGGTGTGGGTGGTGGGCCGCGATCCCTCGAAACAGCCGCCCTGGTCGATCGCGATGTCGACCAGGACCGCGCCCGGCTTCATCCGCGACACCAGCTCGTCGGTGACCAGCTTGGGGGCTTTGGCGCCCGGCACCAGCACCGCGCCGATCACCAGGTCCGCGTCGATGACCGCACGCTCGATCTCGTAGGTGTTGGACGCGACCGTCTGGCAGTGCCCCTGGTAGATGGCGTCCGCCTGGCGGAGCCTGGCCACGTTCCGGTCCACCAGCAGCACCTCGGCCTGCATGCCGAGGGCGATCGCGGCCGCGTTCATGCCGGAGACGCCCGCGCCGAGCACCACCACCTTGGCCGCGTACACACCCGACACCCCGCCCATCAGCACTCCGCGGCCGCCGCCGTCACGCTGCAGGTGATGCGCGCCCACCTGGGGCGCCATCCGGCCGGCGACTTCGGACATCGGGGCCAGCAGCGGCAGCGACCCGTCTGGCAGCTGGACCGTCTCATACGCGATCGAGGTGATGCCCGAGGTGAGCAGCGCGTCGGTGCAGGCCTTCGAGGCGGCGAGATGCAGGTAGGTGAAAAGAACCTGACCCGCGCGCATGCGGTGGTATTCCGGTTCGATCGGTTCCTTGACCTTGAGGATCATGTCCCCCTCGGCCCACACGTCATCCGCGGTCGGCAGGATCTTCGCCCCGGCCGTGATGAAGTCGTCGTCCGGAATGGACGAGCCGTCCCCCGCCCCGGCCTCGATGACCACCTGATGGCCGCCGCGGACCAGCTCGTGCACGCCGGCGGGCGTAATCGCCACCCGGTACTCGTTGTCCTTGATTTCCCCGGGTATTCCGACTTTCATGGCGGTCCTTCCTGGACGGGGAGCGTCATTGCTCCTCGGGTGCATCTGCTCGGCGAAGCTGGTCATACCCTTCGGACCTGGCAGCATACGCCGCCATGATCCCCAGGGCCGCGGGGCCGTTGTGCAGCTCGCCGGCGAAGACTTTGCGGACCGCCTCGTCCAGCGGCAACCACGCCGGGATTATGGAAGCTTCCTCGTGCTCGGGGACGAAGTCGCGTTCGGCGGCCGGGATGGGTTCCGGGTCCCGGGCGAGGAAGATGCGAAGGCGCTCCGTGCTGTAGCCGGGTGAGGAATAGTAATCGGCGAGCACCCGCCAGTCGCGGGCCCGGTAGCCTGCCTCTTCCGCCAGCTCCCGCTGCGCGGTGGCCCACGGTGCCTCGCCGCGGACGTCACGCAGGCCGGCCGGGATCTCCCAGAGCAGCCGACTGACCGGATGACGGTACTGCCGGATCAGCAGGACCTGGTCCGCGCCATCCAGGGTCAGCACGGCCACGGCACCGGGATGAAGCACCACGTCTCGTTCGGCTAGTTGATTGTCGGGCATGCGGACCTTGTCGGCCCGTACGGTGATCAGGCGGCTACGGACCAGCTCCGCTGAGGAGACCACGGGCCATCGCTCGGCCACATCCGTTATGTTCATGCGCTGGCCACGGCCCGGGCTCCGGCGGCCGAGCTGGCGGCCTTGGAGCGCGCCAGGGCGGCCGCGATCAGCCCGCTGAACAGCGGATGCGGCCGGGTCGGGCGGGACAGGAACTCCGGATGCGCCTGCGTGCCCACGAAGAACGGATGCCCAGCCAGCTCGGCGAACTCCACCAGGTGCCCGTCCGGGGAGAGCCCCGAGAAGACCAGCCCGGCCTGCTCGAGCTCGGCGCGGTAGCTGTTGTTGACTTCGTACCTGTGCCGGTGCCGCTCATCCGCGGTGGTGCTTTGGTACAGCTCCTCGACCATCGTGCCCGGCTGCAGCGAAGCCGGGTAAAGGCCCAGCCGCATGGTGCCGCCCATGTCCCGCTCCCCCGCCACCACGTCTTCCTGGTCGGCCATCGTGGCGATGACCGGATACGGGGTATCCGGGTTGAACTCGGTGCTGTCCGCTTCGGTCAGCCCGGCGAGGTCGCGGGCCACCTCGATGACCATGCACTGCAGGCCGAGGCAGAGCCCCAGGATCGGGATGCCGTGCTCGCGCGCGTAGCGGATCGCGCCGATCTTCCCCTCGATGCCCCGGACCCCGAAGCCGCCGGGGATCAGCACGCCGTCGACCCCCTCGAGCTCGCTGGCGGCGCCCTCAGGTTCCTCGCAGGCATCGCTGATCACCCAGCGGATGTTCACCTGCGCGTCGTTGGCGAAGCCGCCCGCCTTGAGCGCCTCGGCTGGGGACAGGTAGGCGTCGGGCAGGTCCACGTACTTGCCGACCAGGGCGATGGTGATGCTGTGGGCCGGCCGGTGCACCCGGCGCAGCAGGTCGTCCCACTCACTCCAGTCCACGTCCCGGAACGGCAGGCCGAGCCTGCGCACGACGTAGGCGTCCAGTCCCTCGGCGTGCAGCACCTTCGGGATGTCGTAGATGGACGGCGCGTCGGGTGCGGAGACCACGGCCTCCTCGTCCACGTCGCACATCAGGCTTATCTTGCGTTTCAGGCCGGCGTTGATCGGGCGGTCGCTGCGAGCCACGATCGCGTCCGGCTGAATACCGATGCTGCGCAGCGCGGCCACCGAATGCTGGGTTGGCTTGGTCTTCAGCTCACCGGAGGGACCGATGTACGGCAGCAGGCTGACGTGCAGGAAGAAACACCGGTCCCGGCCGATCTCGTGCCTGATCTGCCGGATGGCCTCCAGGAACGGCTGCGACTCGATGTCACCGACGGTCCCGCCCACCTCGGTGATCACCACGTCGACGTCGTCGCCGGCCATCTGCAGGATGCGTGACTTGATTTCGTTCGTGATATGCGGGATCACCTGCACGGTATCCCCGAGGTACGCGCCGCGCCGCTCGTTGGCGATCACCGTGGAGTAGATCTGGCCGGTNNCCCGCCAGGTTGGTGTCGAGGAAGCGTTCGTAGTGCCCGACGTCGAGATCGGTTTCGGTTCCGTCGTCGGTCACGAACACCTCGCCGTGCTGGAAGGGGTTCATCGTGCCCGGGTCGACGTTGAGGTACGGGTCGAGCTTCTGCATCGTGACCCGCAGGCCCCTGAGCTTGAGCAGGCGGCCGAGGCTGGATGCGGTCAGTCCCTTGCCGAGGCTGGAGGCAACGCCTCCGGTGACAAAGAGATGTCTGGTTTGCGCAGGCCGTGAGTGAAATGATGATGCGGCCACTATGAGGCTCCCGTGGTGTCCGGTAGGGCAAGGAAAAACTGCAGGTCCACGGACTACCAGAATAACAGGCCGCAGGCGGCTGGCCCGGCATTTGCGCCTCGATGTGCCACCGCGTCGGCCCTGGCGACATCTTCTTCGTGATGTGCCTCCCCGAATCTGGCCAGCATGACGGCGGAGGCAACGGCGATGAAGAACCCTCCCCAGGCCACCACGGCAAGTCCGGGACGGGTCTGGTCGCCCAGGAAGATGACGCCGATGACCGCCGGCGGGATGGTCTCACTCAGCACGACGGCCGCCGTGGCGACCGTCACGCTGCCGCTTTCCAGGGCGGTGGCGTAGAACATAAAGGAGATGATGCCGGCCGCGGCGACAGCGTAGGCGGCCGGGTCACGGGCGAGCTCGACCGGCGAGAAACCGTTCAGGACCCGGGCGGCGATGCTCAGCACCCCGTAGCCGAAACCGGCGGTGATGCCGAGCGCGGTGGTCCGGAACGGATCGTTGAGCTTGGCCGCGGCCAGCCCGACCAGGGCCAGTCCCGCGATCGCGACGATAAGCGCCAGCTTGAACACCGCGCCTACCTGCGCGGCGCCCTCCGCACCGGCCGAGGACCCGAGCAGGCCCACGCCCGCCACCACGCCGAGGACCGCCAGCCACTCCCGCAAGGACAGGGTCACGCCGATCACCCACGAGGCCACGACCGCCGTCACCGCGAGGTTCGCCGCTACGAAGGCCTGCACCGCGAACAGCGGGAGTCGCTGGAGCGCGATGAGCTGGGCGATGAAACCAAGGGCGTCCAGGCAGATGCTCGCCACGAACCGCCACTGGTGCAGCAGCCGTACCACCAGTCCGGGATCGATGCCTCCGGAGGCGTCGACGGCCGGCTTATGGCTGGCCGCACGTACCGCGATCGCCTGTATCACCGAGGCAATGCCGTAGAGCAATGCCGCGACGATCGCCGCGATCAGGCTGACTACCATGTCACACCTCCCCCGGCATCTGCGCTAGCCGACTGCCACGCCCGTTCATCCGCGTTCTGTCGCCTTTGTCCACCGTCTTCGTTCACCGTCTTTGTCCACGTTCCCGGCGTCAGGCAGCCATACGTGGCCGAACCTCTTTTCTGAGGCAACCATCAGGAGAACCTCAGCATTCCGGCTAGGACATGAACTATCATGCCGGGCCGCCGTCAACGGAGCGCGACCGCCGGACGCGACTCCCAACCGGTCCACAGCGGCCGGTATCCCATCCGGCTCCAGAACGGCGCGGACAGCGGGTTCATCTGCGCGTAGTGCAGCAGGGTGATCGTGATGCCGCGTGCGTCCAGCTCGTGGTGAGCGTGCTTGACCAGCGCCGCGCCGAGTCCGCCGCCGCGCTCGTCCGGCCCCACGAACATGCTCTGCAGGTACGCCGTGGTGGCCGGGCGGGTCATACCCGCGATCCAGGCCGACTCATCCGGCGGCAGGACGTGGACCAGCCCGGCGAGCCGCCCCCCTCGCTCGGCCACCCAGACCCAGGCCTGCCGCCGGGCTAGTGCCTTACGGGTCGCGTCGCGGACCAGCGCCTCGGTGGCCGGACGCAGGATGGCCGCGCCGAAGTGAGCGTCGAACCGGATCACGCCCATCTCAAGCTCGGTCACCGCATCGAGATCATCGGGTCCCGCCGGGCGGATGACCACATCGGCGGGCGTGTCGGTGTCTGCGGCCAGCATGAGGCGTCCGGCGGGGCGCACCGCGATCACCGTTATCGCCTGCATCCCGTGCTTCAGCAGGGCATTCACTCCGCTGATGTCACGGGAAGGCCATTGGATCATCGCCGCCGTGTCCTCGCTGTCCGCTTCCGCCAGGCCAGCCACATGGTCGCGCCACTGCGCGAGCAATTCATCCAGGGCCGGGTAGGCGTCCGGCTCGCGTAGCCGCGGGGTCAGGACGAGCCTGGTGGCCGGGCCCCAGACCTGCTCCAGGGCGTCGGCCGGGACGTGCTGATGGCGGCAGACGCCGATCCCGGCCGGCCAGCCGTTGTCCCCGGTGACCACCAGGGGCGGCATGCACCCTTCCGGCAGGTCGCGGGGCACGGGAAGCATCCGGTCGAGATCACGCCAGCGCCTGCCCACCGCCTCATCGATGTCATCCATCACATCGCGAGTCACCCAGGACACTCGTCTCGCCTCCGTCACTTCGCGCCCGCCAGCCGCATCATCCAGTTGTGTCGCATCGTCCCCCCGGGCTCTGGCGGCCGGCCCCTGTCTGTACCGCCCCGGACTATACCCTGGCGATTAATGCTGATTAAAGTGATTTACCTAGCAGTGCCCGGCCATATCTAAGTGACTCCTGTGGCATTCTAAATTGAAAGTAACAGCAGTCTGAGCTGGTCATATATCTGTGACCAAATGGTTGCACCGAACCGATGGGCCATTGAGCCGGTGGTATAGGTTCGGTTAGACGCCGGCGGCGTGCATGCCACGGAGCTCTTGCTTGAGCTCGCGGATTTCGTCGCGGAGACGGGCGGCGACCTCGAAATGGAGCTCGGCGGCGGCGGCGTGCATCTGCTCGGTCAGCTCGGTGATGAGGCCGACGAGCTCCTCGCGGGCGACACTGCCGCTCCCGGCAGGGGTATCCGCGCCGCGGCCGATGGTGGCCTGGGTGGCGCGGGCACGCGACGACAGGCCGGGCACCGGGGCCTTGCCCCGGGACTGCTGACGGCCGCCGCCGCCGATCAGCTGCTCGGTGTCGGCGTCCTCGCGGACGATCTGGTCCAGGATGTCGGCGATCCGCTTGCGCAGCGGCTGCGGGTTGATGCCGTGCTCGGTGTTATAGGCGACCTGCTTTTCCCGGCGCCGGTTGGTCTCGTCGATGGCCCGCCGCATGGACGGCGTGATCGTATCGGCGTACATGTGGACCTGGCCGGACACGTTCCTGGCCGCGCGGCCGATGGTCTGGATCAAAGACGTGCCCGACCGCAGGAAGCCTTCCTTGTCCGCGTCCAGGATGGCGACAAGTGACACCTCGGGCAGGTCGAGGCCCTCGCGGAGCAGGTTGATGCCGACCAGCACGTCGTACTCGCC
>PMST01000244.1 GCA_003168295.1 Actinomycetota bacterium | reverse complement strand
TTGCCCGGGTTCCGGCCAAGCCCCAGCGAGTTCACCACGGCGAGTCGAGCATTGTGTTCTTCACTCCTGTGATTTGGGGGCGAGAGCGTGGACTACGCGGGATGGGCTGGGGCGGCCGAGCTGCCCGGCCATCCACGCGCTGGCGCTGGCCAGGGCGGCCAGATCGACGCCGGTCTCGATGCCGAGGCCGTGCAGCATCCAGATGAGGTCTTCGGTGGCGAGGTTGCCGGTGGCGCTNNGCCTGGCCGTAGGTGTCGTGGAAGTGCACGGCGAGACGGCCGGGCCCGACGCCTGCCGCCGCGAACGCGTCCAGCAGGGCGATCACGTGGCCGGGTGTGCCGACGCCGATGGTGTCGCCGAGCGAAAGCTGGTCGCAGCCGAGCTCGAGTAGCCGGGTACCGACGTTCACTACCTGCGCGACGGGCACCTCGCCCTCCCACGGGTCGCCGAAGCACATCGACACGTAGGCCCGGACTCTGGCGCCGGCTGCCCGTGCTCGTGCCACGACCGGGGCGAACATCGCGATGGATTCGGTGATCCCGCGGTTCAGGTTGCGGTGGGCGAACGTTTCGGTGGCGCTGCCGAAGATCGCGATGTCCCGGACGCCGAGGCCNNGGCGATCAGCTGCTCGGCGTCGGCGAGCTGCGGTACCCACTCCGGGCGTACGAAGCTGGTCGCCTCGATCACCCGCAGTCCCGCGGCGGCGAGCCGGGCGACGAATTGAGCCTTTACCTGGGTCGGGACGATGGAGGACTCGTTCTGCAGCCCGTCTCTGGGACCTACCTCGTAAATGGTGACGCGCTGCGGCAGCCCGTCGAGCGGCACGCGCTGCGGGGTGCGCATCAGCCGGCCTGCTCGCCTGCGCGGACGACGGCGAGGGTCTCATCCATCGCGACTTGCTGGCCGGGCTTGACCATGAGGTCGGTCACCGTACCGTCCAGCGGTGCGGTCACTGTGTGCTCCATCTTCATGGCCTCCACGATGAGCAGCGGTTNNGTGACCTGAGTCCCGGCGGTGCGGGCGGTCAGCCGCGGTTCCTCCCTGACCGCCCAGGCGTACCCGTCACGGCCCAGCCAGAGCAGGCTGCCGCCCGGGGCGCTCCTCTGCTCTGCGTATGCGTAGCGGACGGTCCGGCCGCCGATGGTGAGGACGAGTTCCCCGTCGAGCCGCTGCGCGCGGGCGGGCACGGGTTCGGTGTCTCCCACGGCCACCTCGGCCGCCAGGCCGGCTCGTCCCCGGACCCTGACCTCGGCCGTGTCCCGGGGGGCGCATGTCAGGCGCAGCCGGATCCAGGCCGGCTCGCCGGGCCGCCAGCCGTCCGGGATGTCCCACGGGTCGGTGACCGGGCCGGCCGGTTCGCGGGTAAGCAGGCCGGCCAGCGCGGCGGCGGCCAGTACCTCGTCAGGTACGTTGGCCGCCGTGAGCTGGCCCAGGTGCCGTTCGATCAGCCCGGTGTCGAGCCGGCCGGCCACGACGTCCGGGTGGGTAAGCAGGGCCCGCAGGAACGCGAGGTTGGTGCCCACGCCTAGGACGGTAGTGCCGGCCAGGGCCCCGTCGAGCCGTCGCAGGGCCGTGTCCCGGTCCGCCCCCCAGGCGGTGACCTTGGCGAGCATCGGATCATAGGAGCTGGTCACCGTCATGCCGGGGGCCAGGCCGGAATCGACCCGGACGTGCGGGCCGGCAGGTTCGCGCAGCGCGAGGATGGTGCCGCCGGTGGGCAGGAAGCCGCGGGAGGGGTCCTCGGCGTATAGCCGGGCTTCGACCGCGTGGCCGGACAGCCGGACAGCGTCCTGACCGAACGGCAGCGGCTCCCCCGCGGCCACCCGGATCTGCAGCTCGACGAGGTCCAGGCCGGTCACCAGCTCGGTGACGGGGTGCTCGACCTGGAGCCGGGTGTTCATCTCCAGGAAGTAGAAGTCGCCGGGCTGGTCGCCGGGGACGATGAACTCCACGGTGCCCGCGCCCACATACCCGACGCTGCGCGCCGTCTGCACCGCGGCGGTGCCCATCGCCGCCCGGCGCGCCTCGTCCAGCAGCGGCGAGGGCGCTTCCTCGATGACCTTCTGGTGCCGTCGCTGCAGGCTGCACTCGCGCTCGCCGAGGTGCACGATGGTGCCGTGGGTGTCGGCGAGCACCTGGATCTCGATGTGCCGCGGCCGCTCGACGAACCGCTCGAGGAGCAGCGTGTCGTCACCGAACGCGGCCCGGGCTTCCCGCCGGGCTCCGCCTACGGCCTCGCCCACCTCCGCGGCCGAGCGCACCAGCCGCATGCCCTTGCCGCCGCCGCCCGCCGACGGCTTGATCAGCAGCGGGAACCCGACCTGGGCCGCGGCCTGGGTCAGCTCTGCGTCGGTCATTCCCGGTTGCCCGGCCCCCGGCACCACGGGCACGCCGGCCGCCGCCACGGTCGCCTTGGCGGCGATCTTGTCGCCCATGGCCTCGATCGCCCCGGGCGGCGGGCCGATGAACACCAGTTCCGCCGCGGCGCAGGCCCGGGCGAACGCGGCGTTCTCGGCGAGGAAACCATAGCCCGGATGCACGGCCTGCGCGCCGCTGCGGCCTGCCGCCTCAAGGATCCGCCCGATGTGCAGGTAGCTCTCGGCCGCCGGGGCGGGGCCGAGCCGGATGGCCTCGTCGGCCTCGCGGACGTGCCGGGCGCCGGCGTCGGCGTCGCTGTAAACGGCGACGCTGCCGATACCGAGCGAGCGCAGCG
>PMST01000476.1 GCA_003168295.1 Actinomycetota bacterium | reverse complement strand
CCAATGTGCCGGTCACGCTCAGTCCGGACAACGACCTCAAGCTCGGCGCCGACGGCTCGCCGCAGTCCGTCCTGCTGGCCGGCCGGGTGAGCGGCGTCAAGGCCGGGGACCGGCTTGTGCTGGTCGGCAGCGGCTTCGACGGGACAGACGATAACTGGTCGCTGGTCACAGTGACCGTCGTGGCGCCGGCGACGGACCCCGGCACGGGTGTCGTCAATACCAAGGTCTCGTTCTCCACCGCCCACGGCGGGTGGGGGCCTACGCCGCCGCCGGAGAAATCCACGGCGGCACCCGGTCCCGGGTCGTCCGCTGACTCCACCACCTACCGGCTGATGCGCCCGGCGGCCGCGGCCTCGCTCTTCAATGCGATCACCCTGCACGCGACCAGCGAGGAGCGGGCGATCGTTCAGGTCCGCGATTCGAAGCCGCCCAGGGTGCAGGAGGTGCATCTATCGGCGGCGGTCCGGGCGATCGCACCCGGTGACATGGTCCTGTTCGACTTTGGTGCCGGGCAAGCGTCGGCCCTCGCGATCGTGACCGGAACCTCTGAGGCTCTCTACACAGTCCCCAACCCCGCAAGGCCACGCTCTCCCGACCCCGGCCGCCCACCTTCCGGGCCCAAGCCCGACGCTGTCACGGGAGAGCCCGCGCCGCCGGAGAGGATCATCCTCCCGCCGCCGGACATCGTCATAGCTCACACGGTGCTCTACCCCGCGCTCGCGCCCCTGGATTCGGAGGTCCTGCTGGCCGCGCCCACAGAGCCCGAGGCGAAACTCCAGGCCTGGATCGCGTCCGTCGCCGTCCGCTACGGCTTCAAGGACGTGGGCACGATCATCGGGGTCCCGACGCCGGAGCTCACGCTCAGCAGCGAACCGGCGCACGTCACCGCTGCCTACCCACCGCCCGCAGGCACGACCGCGTTCCTGCAGGACACGACCGGCGCGGGCGTCCTGGTTCAGGTCGGCGACGCCGATTCGGGCCAGGTCACCATCTCCGCGACCGACCCCTCGGCCACAGGATCGCTCGCGGTGCCGCTTCAGCTCCTGGTCAACCTGATACCGGTGTCACGCGGCACGACCGTGACCGGCGAGGTGCTCGGCAGCGGGAACGCGGCGCTGGCCGGCCAGTCGTTCACGCTGTCGAAGTCGCCGCTCACGTATCTGGCCAGCGGCAGCGGCCGGTCGAGCACCCTGAAGGTGTATGTCGACCAGATCCGGTGGCAAGAGGTCCCGAGCTTCTACGGCCAGGCCCCCACCGCCCAGGTCTTTGTGGTAACCCGGTCGCCGGATCAGACCGTCACCACCGTGACCTTCGGCGACGGCGTGAACGGCGCCCGGCTCACCTCCGGGACCGTCACCGCCACCTACCGCTACGGATCGGGGGCGGCCAGCCCGCCCGCCGGGCGCCTGACGACGATCAGCCAGCCGCAGCTGAACCTGGCGTCGGTCCAGAACCCCGTGGCCGTGTCCCCGGGCGCGGACCCGCAGGCGCCCGAGGACGTCCGCACCGACGCCCCGGCCAGCGTGGCCAGCTTCGATCGGGTCATCTCGGCGACCGACTACGAGCAAGCCGCCGCGCAGGCTCCCGGCGTCAGCCGCGCCGCCGCCTCCTGGGCCTTCGACCGCGCCGAGCAGCGCACGCTCGTGACCGTCTACGTGGGCGACGATCAGGCGGCCGTCAACGCGGCGACCGCCGCGCTGGCCGGCGCTGAGGACCCGAACCGGCCGGTCTCGGTGCTGGGCGCCAAGCCGATCAACCTCAGCCTGTCGTGCACGCTTGTGCTAGCCGCGGGCCAGTCGGCCAGCACGGTGAGCACCGCGGCGCAGACGGCGGTCTCCAGCCCGCCCGACGGCCCGCCAGCCGGCCTGTTCAGCCCGGGCCGGATGGGGATCGGGCAACGGCTCTACCGCAGCGCCATCGACGCCGCGCTCATGGTGCCTGGCGTCACCGCCGTCCGCGACCTCGTGGTCACCTGGGACGACCGAGTCCTCGACGAGTTCTTCGACCCTGGCCCGGGCTCGTTCTTCCTTCCGCCGGACAAAGTCCAGATCACGGGGGTGAACGCGGATGGCTAACGTCGACGACGGCTACGACACCTACTACGCGGAGCGGCTCTGGCTGCTGCTCCCCGAGGTCTACCGAACGGCCGACACCGCCAGCCTCGAGGGCGCCGGGCCGCTGCGGGAGCTGCTTAACCGCATCGGCGCGCAAGTAGCCGTCGTCCGGCGAAGCATCGACCGGCTGTGGGCGGACCAGTCGATCGAGACCTGCGACGACTGGGTCATCCCGTACATCGGCGATCTGCTCAGCGTGAATCTCGTCAACCACCTCGACCCGCAGGCGCAGCGTATCGACGTCGCCAAGACGATCCACTACCGCCGGCGCAAGGGCACCCTCGACGTCCTGGAGGAGCTCGCGCGGGACGTCACCGGCTGGACCGCGCACGTGGTCGAGGGCTTCCGGCGCCTCGCCCGGACCCGGCACGGCCTGGATCCGGCCGTCGGGCCAGCCGCTTTCCCGCACGCGAGCCCCGCTGAGGTGGCCCAGCTGCTGCAGACGGAGGGCCTGACCGGCCTGCTGACCGGCGGGCCGGCCGGCGGATTCGCGGACCTGCGGTCCGCGCACGGCGCGACGCTCACCGGCACCGCCTTTGACGAGGGCTTCCACACCGCCGATGTCCGGGCCGGCCACGGCGCCGTCGGCCACTTCGGGATCCCCACGCTTGTCGTGTTCTTGTGGCGGCTCAGCAGCTTCCCCGTCCTCACCGGGACGCCCGTCGCGGTGGCCGGGCACCCGGGCCAGTACTCCTTCGATCCGACCGGCCGCCAGATTCCGCTGTTCCTGCCGCCCGCGCCCGACATCGGCGACCTCTCCGGGGCCCGTGCCTCGGTCCGCGAATGGCAGGTTCCCGGCCCGCTGACGAGCTCACTGGCGACCGCGATCACCGACAGCGGGACATCCCCGCCGCCGCCGGCCCGGCCGCCTTATCCCGACGCTGATGTTCCGGCTCCCTACCGCCTCGGCGGGAACTGGCGGCTGACGTCGATCTGGCCGGAAGCCGGCCGGTTCGCAGCGACGCCCGGATCCTCCGCCCAGCCGCTCACGGTCGACTACCAGTACGGGTTCTCCTCGACGATCGGCGCCGGCCCCTACGATCGTGACCTGCTCGGGGATCCCCCCGAGGTCGTCGGCGCACAGACCATCGTGACCGGCGGAACGGGCCTAGACGCCAAGCTTAGGGCGGCCGGAACGACCGGGACCGTCACGATCGGCGAATCCAGCGCCCCTGACTGCGCCACCTACACGGCGCTGGCCGATGTCGGATCGAGCGCGGAACCGATCGTTTCGCTGCTCGTGCGCGCCGGTCCGGGTATGCGCCCGGTCCTGAGGCCGGCCGGCCGCGCGGGGCCGTGGGTCTTCACCGGCGGCGGCGAGGCCCGGCTCGTCCTCGACGGGCTCACCGTGTCCGGGTGCGACGTCGTGCTGCGCGGCTCCTTCGACACGGTGCGCATGACCGCGTGCACGATCGACCCGGGCACCGCCGGACCAGGCTCGCCGCCGCTCGCCGCGGCGGTCGACGGCGCTTCCCTCGCCCCCTGCCGGATCTTCGTCGAGGCCGATCCCGGCGCCCCGCCGGGCGAGGGAGGAACGATCCGCCGGCTGCTCGTGGACCGCTGCATCCTCGGGCCGGTCCGGACGCGTTTCGGCGGAGCGGTGGAGGAGCTCACGATCACCGACAGCATCGTCCAGGGCCTGCCCGCGACGGCCGGCAGCGCCTTCACCGCGCCAGACGTCTTCGACCCGTCGCTGCTGGCCACGAGCCTCCTCTCACCCGGGCCGCGGCCGGCCGCGCTGCTCGCGGCGATGCCCGCCAGGACCGTGGCCGCCCTGCGGGCGTACCAGGCCAGGCCGCTGGCCAGGCAGGAGTCCGGACTCCCCCGGGGGCTGCTGACCGCGCTCAACGCGCTCGTGGACGGGCCGTCACTTTACGACCCGGCGCTGTTCGCCGGCGTCCATCTGAGCCCGGCCGTGCGCGCGCTGGCCGAGCAGGCCGGGACGCTCGATCCGGCCCGGCTCGCGACGCTGAACCGCGGCCTGCTCGGCGAGGCGTTCCCGGTCGCCCTGGGCGTGGCCGCCCTGGCGGTGGCGGACGCCAGGGTCCAGCTCACCCGGGTCACCGTGCTCGGGCGCATAGCCGCGCACCGGCTGGCGGCGAGCGACTCGATCCTGGCGGACTTCACAGCCGTCGAAGACGCCCAGGCCGGCCGCGTGCGCTTCAGCGCCTACACCAGCGGCAGCGCCGTCCCCCGCCCGTATGCGTCGGCCGTGATCCCGCCGGGCGCGGCGATCTTCACGAGTGACTCGTACGGCGAGCCGGGGTACGGGCAGCTGCTCGAGACCGCCGACGCCGCGATCGTCGGCGGCGCGACGGGCGCGACCATCTCCTCGGGGGCCCAGACGGGCTCGGAGATGGGCGGTTTCTCCGCAGACCTGAACCCGGTCAAGGAGCAGGGCCTGCTCGTCAAGTACGCCGAGTACATGCCATTGGGGCTCACGCCCGTGATTGTCCATGTCACGTGATCGTCGTCCCGTCCGGGGCAGGAGAGGGGCACGGCCATGGCCAGCGACCGCGCACGAGTGAGCTACGACCCGAGCCGCCAGTGGCGGGGGGTCATAGCCCAGCAAGGCCGGGTGAGCGTCGAAGCGGACTGGAATGAGGCCGCGACGATCGGCGAGGAACGCGACCGGCACGCGACGCTCGACATCGTCGGCCCCGTCGGGACGCCCGACGGCGGCTATGCCGTCACCGGTGTCCCCGCGGAGGGCGGATCGACGCCGGAACATTTCACCATCGGCAAGGGCACGCTCTACCTCGGTGGTGAGCGTCTCCGCCTAGATGAGGAGGTGCATTACCGCACGCAGCCTGACTGGCTCGACCATTCGACGGATCCGCTCTGGGACCCCCCGGCGTCACGCGACGGGAAAGGCGGCAGGCACGAGCTCGTCTACCTGCTGGCGTCCGAGCAGGAGGTCTCGGCGGTCGAGGACCCCGCCCTCGCCGACGTCGCGCTCGGCGGCCCGGACACCATGGGTCGCCGGCGCATCCTGCAGCGCTTCGCGCGCCATCCGAGCGAATCGGGCAGCTGCGACGGCGCGCGCGGTGTGCTCGAGAGGTCACTCGCGGACCACGGGCTGAAGCTCGACCCGGCGTCGATGATGGCCGAGTCGACCGCGAGGCTGAAGGTGTCGTTCCCGAACAGCCCGGCGACCCGGCCGCACAGCCGGCCCGTGCCGGGCGGCGGCTACCTCGGCGCCGAGAACCAGATGATCCGGGTGATGGTCACCGAGACCGGTGACCAGGACGGCGAGCCCACGATCGTGTGGGGATTCGACGACGCCTCGTTCCTGTACCGGGTCCAGGCGAAGCCGGGCTCAGGTACAGCAACGACCACCGCTCTCACGCTCGCCAGCGCGCCTGTGGACAGCTACCACTACCCGGTGAAGGACCAGGCCGTCGAGCTGCTGCGGGACGCGGTCAAGCTCGGCGACGCCGGCCACATCGCGTCGTCGCACGGCTTCGTCTCGGCGGTCACCGAACCCTATGATCCGACCCTCAAAGAGCTCGTGATCTCGGGCTCGCCGCCGGGCGACTACCTGGCCCCGGAGAAGACCCCGCAGCTCTACCTGCGGGTGTGGCAGGCCACGGCCCAGGCGCCGGCGGGAAAGCCGGTCCTGCTCGGCGACACCGGCGTCGCCGTTACGCTCACCACCAGCGAGCGTTTCCATGCTGGCGACTTCTGGCGCTTCGCGCTGCGGCCGATCCAGCCGGCCATCGTCTACCCGGAACGCTACCTGACCGAACCCCAGCCGCCGGCTGGCCCGCGCCTCTGGGCCTGCCCGCTGGCCGTGCTGACCTGGGACGACGAGGGGTGCGCGAGGACGTCGAGCTGCATACCTGAGTTTTCCGGCCTGGCCGAGACGGCGGGCCGGAAGGGTGGCTGCTGCACGGTGGACGTCGGGCCGGCAGATGTCGACGGCGGGGCCTCGCTGCAAGCCCTTCTCGACGGCTACGCCCGTCAGGGACCCGTCACCGTCTGCCTGGAACCAGGCACCTACACGCTCCGGGCACCGCTCGTTCTCGGGCCGGAACTGGACGGCATCACGCTGCAGGCCTGCCGGGAGCGTGTGGTCTTGCGGGCTCCGAGCAGGCCCGGAGAGGAGTTCGTGTTCGGGCTCATCGCCGTCCGGGAGGCTGCCTCGGTCACGATCCGCGGCATCGAGCTGGAATTGCCGCACGTCAGGTTCTCGGCCACGGCACGTTCGTTCGCCGGCCTGCGCCGCGCCAACCATGAGCTCCTCACTCGATTCTCGCGCGGGCTGCACGTCGCGATCGGCATCTCCGGGCACGACTGCGCCGATCTCGCCGTGGAGGATTGCACCTTCCTGTACCCGGATCCCAGCGGGGCGAATAGCTTCTGCGCCGGGATCTTCGCGACCGGGGTGATGGAAGGCGTCGAGATCACGGGGTGCGCCTTCGGTCCCGCCGGCCCGGCCGGGACCGACCAGCGGCGGCGCCGGCGGGAGCGCTGGCCCGCGGACCGGGTTCGGGCGCCTCTGTTCCACGACCTCACGACGGGCGGAAAGGTCGACTCCGCTCATCAGCTGAGCTTTGGTTACCTTCAGGTGCCGACATTCTGGCCCGATCGCAGGACCAGAGCGCACCGCCTCGACGACGTGACGATGGAGCAGTGCCTGTTCCAGGGCATGACGGTGCCAGCGTTCGTCATGGCCCACATCGGCGCGGTGCGGATCAACCGGAACACGGTCCGCAGCTCTTACGGCGGCTTCTGGTTCGTCTCGCTCGCCGACCCGGAGCTGTACGTCATGTTCGACCGAATCGCGGTCGGCGACGCCGGTGCCTACCGGGAGTTCTCCGCCAACCGCGGGGGCGCCGCGCTGCTTGACCGGATCCTCGTGATGGCTACCGCGATCGGCCAGGTCATCCCCCCGCCTCATCGGGCCGGCGGTCGCCCCGCCGCCGGAAGGGTCTTCACGGCCGATGCGGCCATGCTGGCCCTGGCGCGCCAGACGTTCAGCGACTTCTACACCGCGGAGTCAGCCGAACTGCCGCGCGCGATCAATGCTCTGTTCAGGAACCTGGACGCTGAGGAGCCAGAGTCTGCCCTCGAGGGCACGGAAGCGGCACGCGTCCGCTTCGGCGGTAGCCGGCGGGACCGCGGCGGGCCGCTGGCCCTGAGGCTGGATGTCGGTGATTGCCAGGTCGATGACATCATCGCCCGTGCGCATGGCGGCGCGGGCCTGCTGGTCGCCAACTTCACGGCCGAAGCAGGATCGGTCCTCCTCCATGACAGCCGGATCAAGAGTCGCTTTCCGGGAGGCGAGACGGTATTCGTCGCAGGGATCGGGGAGGCCTGTGTCACAGGCAACGTGATAGCGAACGAGGCCGAACATGAGGACAAAGGCTGGAAAAGCCACAGCCTCGGGCTGTTCCTGGTGCGGAGCACACCGCCTGCGGTGGCTATTACCGGCAACGTCTTCATCGGCCAACCGCGACTCCCCGGGCGCCACGACATGCCGCACGATCTCGAAAACTGGAACGGGCTGAACACGGTGATCCATTACGTCCCGCGGCAGGAACGAGAACTCGAACGGAACGAAGAGTCCGAGCAGGACGAAGAGTCCGAGCAGGACGAAGAACCCGAACAGGATGAAGNNGAACTGGCCGGCCAGGAGGAGGGGACCCAGATCGTCCCGTCTCTGCCGACGCGATCAGGACTACAGCTCCTCGTAACCGAGGGTGCTGACGCCGGGCGGGTGTTCGACCTCACTCAGGGTGAGCAGACCATCGGGCGCAGGGCGGGATCGGATATCCGGCTTGAGGACTCCGTCGTCTCCCTCCGCCACGCCATCATGCGGCTGAGCGGCGAGGACATGACCATCGAGGACCTGCATTCCACCAACGGCACCACGGTCAACGACGTGACCGTCGAGCACGAGGTGCCCGTGGTGCCCGGCGACCAGATCAACGTCGGCGGCGTGAAACTGGCGGTCCAGGAGCGTCAGGATCACTGATCGCTGACGGCGACCTGACCGGCAGCGCTCACCGTCACCACACCGTCCCAGGCACAGGTGCACTGGGACGCGTCGTCGAGCGCGCTGACCTCGCTGACCGTCACCTGCGCGGAGCCCGGCACCCACGGTGACGCCAGCACAGGCAGGCACGGCTGAGGGGTAAAGGTCTCCGCCGCAGCGGTGGCCGTAGCCACCTGCGGGTTAGACAGCGACAGGCACATCCCGAACGGCGGCACGTTCGCCGCCTCGATGTCGGTGACTACGCCGACCGGGGTGCCCGCCGAGGTTTGGGTGCCTGAGGCCGCGAACGTCGCAGGCGTCGAGCCGAACGAGCACTGCAGCGTGGCCCCGGTGCAGACCAAGTTCGGCATGACTCGCTCCCTCGTTCGTCCCGGCAATTCTACGCTGGAGCCCCGCGGAGCGCTTCATCTGGAGGTTATGGCCGGGGCGGGATCAGCCGAGGTCGCCGCCTCCTACGGGCAAGGTCGAGCCGACGATGTAGGACGCTTCGTCGGAGGCGAGGAACAGTATCGGCGCAGCCTGCTCGTCCAGCGTCGCGTACCGTTTGAGGTGCGTCGATTCGACGGTCTGGTCCACGATCTGCTGGTACCAGACCTTCTCCTCGTCGGTCTGGGCGGCCGGGCCGCGGGCGTTGCGCCGCTCGGGTGCCGCCGTCCCGCCGGGTGCGGCGGCGACGACGCGGATGCCCTGGCCCGCGTATTCGAAGGCGAGCGACGCGGTCAGGGCGTTGACGCCGCCCTTGGCGGCGGCGTACGGCACGCGGTTGACGCTGCGGGTCGCGATGGAGGACACGTTGACGATCGTCCCGGAGCCCTGCTCGAGCATGTGCGGCAGCACCGCGTGGCAGCACCACAGGGTCGGGAACAGCGAACGCCGGATCTCCGCCTCGATCTGCTGCGCGTCATAGTGCTCGTACGGCTTAGCCCAGATGGTCCCGCCGACGTTGTTGATGAGGATGTCGATGCGGCCGAAGTGCGCGCGGGCCTGGGCCATGACCGTGTGGCAGTCGGCGTAGCGCTCGAGGTCGGCGACGACCGCCATGATCTCCGCGCCGCCCGCCGGGAGCTGGTCGCGTAGCTCGTCGGCCAGCTCCTCGCGGACCTCGTGAATCAGCTCGGACCGGTCAACGAGGGCGACCCTTCCGCCCTCGCGGGCCAGGTTCGCGGCGACGGTATGCCCGATGCCTTGCGCGGCACCGGTGACGACGGCGGCTTTCGCCTCGAAGCGGCCCGGGTGGATCATGTCGTTCTGGTCATGTCCCGGCCGCCTGCTGTATCCCGGCCCGCATCGTTTCCTTGCTCCGCTCGTTGTGCTCGATGAGGATGCGCTGCGCGGCGTCCAGGGCACCGCGCTCGAAGGCACTGACCAGGTCCAGGTGATCCTGGGTGATCTTCTCGCTCGCCGCCAGCCGCGGCCGCAGCGCCTCGGCCATGTATTCCGCGATGGCCAGCCGCTGGTAGGCGTCACGGAGCGCGGCGTTGCCGGTGCATTCGATCAGGAAGGCGTGGAAGGCCGCGTTGGTCCGCCGGAACCTTTCCACGTCGGTGAACCGGCCGTCTTGAATATACGGAACGGTCGCTTCGGCCAGCCGTCGGTATTCGGCCAGCTGGTCCGTGGTGAGCTTGCCGATGACCAGCGACGCCGAGCCAAGTTCCAGCGCCAGCTTGGCGTCGAACGCCTCGTCGGACGCTTCGGCGGTCAGGTGCTCGGACCCCGTCTCGGTCACCAGGCCGGTGTCGGCGAACTTCTCGTAGTAGAAGTTCTGCGGGCTCACGCCCTGCTGCTTGAAGTACTCCCGGACCGCGTCGACCATCACGGGCGGCCCGCACAGGTAGACGTCGACGTCACCGCCGTTCAGGTGGGCCGGCTCGATGAAGCGCGTGACGTAGCCCTTGTTCGGGTTGGTACTGGCCTCGTCCGCCACGCAGCAGGAGAAGCTGAAGTTGCCCAGCCGCTTCGCGGCGTCCTCCAGCTCGTCCACCTTGACCAGATCGGTGTCGCTGGTGACGCCGTAGATGAGGTGGATGGGGAACGCAGCGCTGTCCGGGTCGATGGTCGCGAGCATGGCGGTGAACGGCGCCAGCCCGGTGCCGCCGGCCAGGAAAAGGACCGGCCGCTTTATCTCGCGCAGGTAGAAGGTGCCGAACGGCCCGTGGAACTCGATCGGGTGGCCCAGCTCGGCGGGCCCGCGCAGGAACGTGGGCAGCGCGCCGGTCGCAGTGTCGCGCAGCAGGAAGGACACCTGGTCGCGACCCGGCCGCGAGCTAAAGGAATAGGAGCGGGTCTGCCCGGTTCCCGGCACGGCGATGTTGACGTACTGGCCGGGCAGGAAGCCGATCGCGGTTTCGCCGTCGAGCCCGATGCTGAACGTCACCGTGCTTTCTGACAACCGCTGAATGGCGCTGATCCGCCCCTGGTGGGAAGAAGGGCCGGTCTTGGCGATGTCAGAGGTGGCGAAGATGCGCACCACGCAGTCCGTCTCCGGCATCATCTGGCAGGTCAGGACGTAACCTTCGGCCTCCTCGTCCTCGGTCATGGCCTCGTCGACCACGTAGTCGCCGAGCTCGTACCGGCCCGACTCGCAGAAGCTCTTGCAGGTGCCGCAGACGCCGTCCCGGCAATCCAGCGGAATGTTGATCCGGGACCGGTAGGAGGCATCGGCGACCGTTTCGTTGTCGCGGCACTCGATGAAACGGGTCACCCCGTCTTCGAAAGTCAGCGCGATCTGATGGCTCATCTGCAGTTCCCGCGGCAGCTCTGGGTCGCCGGCATTACACGTGGTAGATGTCGACGACGTGGTGGATGTAGTCGTTCTTGAGGATGACCTTCTTCTTCTTGATGAGCGGCTGCCCCCCGGAGGTATCGAGGGTGTAGAAGGAGGTGCCGAAGTAGGTGTCCACGGCGTCGTAGCGGAAGTAGAGGGTGAACCAGTTGAACCGGACCTCGCACTGGCCGCCGGCCTGCCCGAGGATCTCGACGTTGGTGATGTTGTGGCCGGTCCTCGGCTCCGGAATGCTGGTCGCGCTGGAGCGTTCGGTCCTGATCCGGAACACCCGGTCCTCCAGGCCGCCCCGGTTGCCGTACCAGATGAGCGATATTTCCCGCTGCGGGTCGGTGCTCAGGGTGTCGTCGTCATCCCAGGCCGGCATCCAGAATTCCGAGTCCGGCGCATAGCATTCCAGCCAGCCCTCGAAATCGCGGTCGTCCAGCATCCGCGCCTCGCGGTAGAGGAACTGCTCCACCTCTTGGATCTCCATCGGTGTTCCTTCCGGGCGTCTTACAGTGACCGCGACTTGGACTCGGCGACGACGGCCTGCTGCATCGCCGTCTGCCAGTACCGGTGCTGGATCGGGTACAGGCCCTCGTCCTCGACCTTGACGCCGCTGCGCAGCGGGTTGATCCCGATCGCCCGCGCATCATCGTCCGGGCCCTCGATCCAGTGCGTCGCGCCGCGGCTCATGTCGTTCCACGGCGCTGACGCGGCGGCCAGGAAACCGTTCTGCGAGGCGCGGAATTCTTCCAGGTCATCGGGGGTGGCCATGCCGGTGGCGTTGAAGAAGTCCTCGTACCGGCGGATCCGGGCCGCCCGGGCCTGCGCGCTCTCGCCCACCGGGGCGATGCAGTGGATGGTGACCTCGGTCTTGTCCACCGCGATCGGCCGGTACTGCCTGATCTGCGAGCTGAACTGGTCCATCAGGTACACATTCGGGTACAGGCACAGGTTGCGGGCGACGTTGATCGCCCAGTCGGCCTCGGTCTGGCCGACCCGCTCGATAAGCTCGGCCCGGCG
>PMST01000043.1 GCA_003168295.1 Actinomycetota bacterium | reverse complement strand
GACGACACCTAGCCACATCTAGTGTCCATTCACGGGGGTGAGGTCGGCGTGACACGGCGTACGAGGTGCTTGAACCTGTAATTGAGGTTGAGCATGATCGGGTTCTGTGTCCGATGTGCCTGATCCGTCTGCTGGTGCCGGGGGGCAGCGTGAGCTGCTGGCCCGGCTGCGGGCCGTGATCGAGGCGAAGGACGCTGAGAACGCGGTGCTTCGCGCCGAGCTGGACGCTGCGCTGGAGCGGTACCGGCGGCTGGAGCTGCGGGTAGCGGAGCTGGAACGCCGGCTGGGCCAGGACAGTACGGACTCCGGGACGCCGACGTCGAAGGAGAGCATCGGGGCGAAGGAGCGGCGCAAGGCCGGGCGCCAGCGGCAGGAATCGGAGCGGGAACGGCGCGGGGACCGCAAGCGGGGCGGGCAGCCCGGGCACCCGGGGAAAGGCCTGGCCCGGGAGCCGGATCCCGATGAGGTGAAGGAAGCGGGACCGCCGGCGGAATGCCGCAGCTGCAAGGCTCCCCTGGACGGGGTGGCGGCCACGGGCTCGCGGTGGGCGCAGGTCATCGACGTGGAAGTGATCCGGAAGGTGACCGAATGGCTGCTGCCGGGCCGGGCGTGCCCGTGCTGCGGGACGGTCACGTTCGCCGGGCCGCCGCCGGGCGCGCACGTCGGCTCGGTGTCCTACGGGGCGGTGCTGAACGCCGCCGCGGTGGTGCTGACCGCGTACGGGAACGTGCCGCCCGAGCGGGCCGCGCAGGTGATGGCCATGCTGCTGGGGATAGCTGTCTCGCCGGGCTGGGTGGATAAGGCCAGCGCCCGGCTGGCGGCGCAACTGGGCACGGCCGGGTTCGACGCTGCGATGCTCGCGGCGCTGGCCTGCCAGGACGCGCTGGCTGCGGACGAGACCCCGGTGAACGTGCTGGGCAGCAATGCCCCGCAGCCCGCTGCGCGGGAAGAAGGGGAGGAACAGGACCCGGACGGCAAGGAGAAGGCGGCTGCGGGTGCCCCGCACGTGCTGATCGTCCGGACCCCGGACGGCCGGCTGACCTGGCTGCAGGCCCTGGCCTCCCGGCGCAAGCGCGACGTCGCCGCGGGCATCCCGGCCGCGTTCACCGGTCTGCTGATGACCGACGGCTACACCGGCTACCAGCACCTTCTCACCCGGCTGGCAGGCATCCAGCAATGCTGCCAGCACGTCATCAGACGATGCCGGGCGGTCATGAAACTCGGCCCCGGCGGCCTGCAGTCCTGGGCCGGCGACATCATCGCCATCCTGCGCGAGGCACACCAGGCCGTCGAAGACGCCCGCGCCCGCGGCAGCACCGCCCTCGGCGCGGAACTGGTGAACAAGCTCCGCCAGCGCTACGACGAGGCCGCCGCCTTCGGCATCATCCACAACCGGCTGCGGGACTGGCACGCGGGAAACCACCCCGGCTACGCGCTGGGCTGCTGGCTGCGCGACTACAAGGAGCAGGTCTTCCTGTTCACCCGCGACTTCGCGGTGGACTGGACGACCAACGTCGCCGAGCGCGGCGCGAAAGCCGCCAAGCGCCACCAGGCCGTCTCCGGCTACTGGCACACCCTCGCCACCCTCGCCCGCTGGTGCCGCATCAGGAGCTACCTGGACTCCGCCGCCGCCCACGGCCTCACCGCGCTGGAAGCCATTACCGCTGCCCTGTCCGGCAGACCCTGGCTGCCCGCCATCCCCGCCGCAGCCTGAGCAGCTCCCGTAATCTCGCAGAATGCCGAAGGTCCTGGTCACCGGAATGTCCGGCACCGGCAAGTCCGCTGCCCTCCAGGTACTGGGCGAGCGAGGCCACCGCGTCGTGGACACCGACACCGGCCAGTGGAGTCACTGGGTCACCTCGCCCGGCGGCTCACCAGACTGGATCTGGCGCGAGGACGCCATCGCAGCCCTGCTGGCCACCCACCAGCACGGCCGCCTGTTCGTCGCAGGCTGCAAGACCAACCAGGGCAAGTTCTACGCCCAGTTCGACCACATCGCCCTGCTCAGCGCGCCCGCCGACGTCCTCCTGGCCAGGATCGCCGCACGGGCCAGCAACCCGTACGGAAAGCATCCCGCGGAACGTGCCCTGATCTTGCGGGATCTCACCGAGGTAGAACCACTGCTGCGCGCGACCGCCACCATCGAGATCGACGCCACTGCACCACTATCACAGGTAGTCCGGCACCTGGAGAATCTCACCTGACTGCGGGGCTACCCCGTGAATGGACACTTCCGGCCTTGATGCCGTGGACCATTCGCATGGCAGTCGATGCGTTGGTCGTCCACACTGCTCCGCCGAGGCCGTATTCGGTATCGTTGGCCAGCCGGAGCACTTCTTCCTCGGTATCGAACGGAATGACTGAAATAACCGGGCCGAAGATCTCCTCGCGGGCGACAGTCATGTCGGGCGTGACGTTGGCGAGCACCGTGGGCGCCACGAAATAGCCGTTTCGCAGCTCGCCGTCGAGCCTTCGTCCGCCCGCCACGAGCTCGGCGCCCTGAAGTATGCCACCCTCGACGTATCCCAGGATGCGGTCGAGCTGCGAGCTCGAAATGACTGGTCCGATCTGGACATCGGGATCGATACCGTTTCCCACACGAAGGCCGT
>PMST01000337.1 GCA_003168295.1 Actinomycetota bacterium | reverse complement strand
GCTGGGTGAGGATGTTGCGGGAGATGCCGAGGCGGGCCTGAAAGTCATCGAAGCGCGTCACGCCGAGGAAGGCGTCCCGGACAATGAGCAGGCTCCACCATTCCCCCACGAGTTCCAGGCACTGAGCGACCGAGCAGTTCATGTCCTCAAAGCTGGTCCGTTGCACGAACTCAGCATAGAGGGTTGTGTCATAGAACGCACTCCCTCTAGAGTGAGTTCCGTGAGAAAACTCATTGAGCCCGCCGAGGCGGGCGCATGATCGCCGCGGCTGAGCCAGCCGCGGCACAGGTACGCCGCCGCGAGGTCACCTGGGAGGACCCCCTGGTCGGCGCCGCGCTGGCCCGGGACCTTAGCGGGCTGGATTTCCTGCTCGCGATCGCCGAGGGACGTATCGCGCCGCCGCCGATCGCCGCCCTGCTCGGGATGAGCATCCTCCAGGTCGAACGGGGTCGCGTCGTTTTCGGTCTGGACGTCGGCGAGCACCTGTACAACCCCATCGGATCGGTACACGGCGGCGTCTTCTGCACTTTGCTGGACTCGGCTATGGGCTGTGCCGTACACGCCTCACTTGACCGCGGCCAGGCGTACACCACCCTCGAGCTGAAGGTGAACATCGTCAAGGCGCTGACCACCAAGACGCCGGGCGTCGTGGCCACCGGCCAGGTGATAAGCGCGGGACGGCGTGTCATCACCGCGTCAGGCCAGATCACCGGCCCGGACGGCCTTCTGTACGCGCACGCCACCACGACATGCCTCGTCCTTGATGCCCAGTCAGCCGCGGGCAGCCAGGCTCGCCCGGCCGCCGGGCTCAACGGGTCGCAGCAGCTACCGGGAGACCACCGCGATGGACACTGAAGGCAGCAGGACCAGCGCGGCCGCTCCGAGCCTTGACGCCGCGTCGCTTGAGGATGCCAGTGCCTTTTTGCGGGTCGCCGGCCTCGTTTTTGATGAGATCACCGCCGATCGGGTCACGGGCCACCTGCAACTCGGCCCGGAGCACCATACCCCGTGGGGGATCGTGCACGGTGGCGTCTACACGACCGCGGTCGAGAGCGTGGCGAGCGTCGGGGCGAGCCACGCCGTGCGCGATAAGGGCCAGGTCGCCGTCGGGCTCACCAACACCACCCACTTCCTGCGGTCGCTGGCCGCCGGGCAGGTGAACGTCGAAGCGACCGCACTCAGCCAGGGCCGCACCCAGCAGCTCTGGCGGGTCGACATCACCGACGACTCAGGCAGGCTCATCGCTCACGGCGAGGTACGCCTGCAGAACGTCGCCGGACGTTAAAAGCTGGCGATGGCAGCGTCGACGAGGTCACCTGCCGGGCCCGCCTCGCTGGCGCTCACGGGCACGAGCACGACCTCGTCGACAGTGTCCCGCCACTGCTCAAGCAGCCTGGGAAGGTCGCTGAGCTGTTCGGCCGCGATCGACGTCTGCGCTGGCCGGATGCCCGTCCGGCGGAAGTGCGCGGCATAAGCGGGCAGCCGGGACAGGAACGCGGCGGACCCCTCAAGTTCGGATATCTGGCTGGCGCCCACCCCGACGAGCACGTTGACATACACGCCGGGCACCGGCCGGCCGGCCGCCTGGGCCTGGTCCCTGATCTCGGCCGCCGCGGCCCGGGCGAGTTCCGGCGTCACCGTATTGAGCAGCACGCCATCCGCCTGGGTAGCAGCGAGTTCGCGCATCCGCGGCCCGAGGGCACCGACGACGATTTCGGCCTGGGTACGCGGTCCCAGGTAGCCGACGGCATCGGCCATCCGCCGCAGCGGCGCAGGCCCGGAGCCGCTGCCGATCCCGAGCCGAAGGCGGTCCGCGGGCACGTTCGCCTCCGTGAGGCGCCGCAGGATGGTCTCCGGCGGAACAGCGCTGACCGGGATGACCGCGGTCCCGAGCGTGATCCGTGACGTGGCGGCGGCCACCCTGGCCAGCTGACCGATACCGTCCTCGTCAGGAGGATGGTTGACCCAGACAGACCGGTAACCGCTCTCCTCGACCCGCTTCGCGATACTGGCGACCACCGGTTCTGGGGTACTGGTCCTGAGCTCGAACGCGAGATGCGTCACCGCAACCTCCTACCGGACGTGCTGGCCGGACGGGCTAGTCAAGGCCGGGGCGTTCGGGTCCGCTGAGCACACGTCGCCGAAGATCGTTCCGAATGTTGTTGCCGAGCTTTCTGGTCTCCCGGCCGTTCAGGATGGCGCCTGCGGCGGCGCCGGTCAGCAGCGGGCCGAGGGAGAAGGCGCTGCGGCCTGCCCGGGCGGCGAGGCGCCGGCGAAGCAGCCGCGTCAGCGGGGAACCGGCCGCGAAGATCACCCCGCCGGGAATCATCGAAACGCCGCGCCGGTGCGCCCACGCCGCGACGTAGGCGCTCATCCGCTCCGGGAACTTCCCGGTCGCCGGCGTCCCGTACGCTTCGTGGAGTTCGGCCACGAGCTTGATCTCGATCCCGACTACGAGCAGCGTCTCCGCCACCACCTCGGCGGGGAAGGCGGGCAGGACGGGCAGCACCGACACCACCCCGGCCGCTCCGCCGGCCGCGGCGGACGCGTGGGCCGCGCCCTCGATCAGCGCGTCGGCGATCTCGTCGGGCGTCTTGCCGGGGAACTGTGCCTGCAGCGCCGCCTGGTCACGCACCCGCAGCCGCGGCGCCATCGTGATCACCTGAGCCACCAGGTAGCCGGTGCCCGCATTCGCTCGCCGCCGCACCGCCGATCGTCCCGTCCCCGCGCCCTTGCGCACCACGCGCGTGCCGCGGCCGGCCGCGCGCGCACCCGAGCTGGCGGCCTTTGCGAACGAGCTCACCAGCCTGCGCCGCTCTTGCGGTTGCTCCGCCTCGGTGACATCGGCCGCCACCTGGGCCGCGCGGAGCGAGATATCGGTTTCGGGTTCAGTCATGGCCTTCCCCTACCCGCCATCGCCGCCTACCCACCTGCCCCGTTCGACTAAGTGGGACGGCTTCTTCGACAGGTTCAGTTGGGGTTGTACGGAGTATTTCGCAGGTCCGGGGCCGGCCGGGAGGTGGTCGTCCGCAGCATGGCGGTTTCCCTGGACAGCAGGGCCCGCTGCATGTTCAGCCGTCGCAGCGTGTCGGGCTCGCCCAGCAGGCCCTGCCGTTCCGTCAGATCGATGATCATGGCGGCGGCGACAATGAACGAGAGCAGCGTCGGCTCATCCGGAAGTTCCTCGATCCTGACGGTGGCCCCGCCCCATTCGGTCAGGGCGTCCAGGTAGCCGCGGAACGCGGTCTGCACCGTGCGCACGACAGGCGCCGCCGCGACCTGGTCGGTCACGTCGTCGTCGAGCACCTCGACCTCGCCCTGGAGGTAGGGCCGCGTCTCGTCCAGGCTGACCAGCTTGAACCGCTGAGTGCCGACGGTGATGAGGTCGAAGCGGCCGTCTGCGTGCTGCTCGACACGGCGCAGCGTCGCGATGCAGCCGACCTCGTACAGCGAGTGCACACCGTCGATGCCGGTCTCGCGGCCCTTGCGGATCGCGANNTGCCGGTACCGCTCCTCGAAGATGTGCAGCGGCAGGAGCATCCCAGGGTAAAGCACCGCTCCGAGCGGAAACAACGGCAGCATCTCGCTCATACCCTGACACTACGCGCTCGCCGGGCGCCGAGTGGGCGCGCTGTGCCGTTACGGAATGAGGACGACCTTGCCGCCGATATGGCCCTGCTCAAGCAGGCGATAGGCCTCCTGGACCTGGCTCAGCGGGAACGTCCCGGCGATCGGGACCTCCAGCTTGCCGTCCACGATCAGCCCGGCGAGCTCGGCCAGCACGCTGGCGCTGGCGCCGGCCGCGTTGCCCTCGGCCTTGACCCCGTACTTCTCCACCGCGTCGAACCTGGCGATCGTGTCGATCCGGGAAGGCTCCACGCCAAGGGAGAGCGCGAGCTCGATGTAGTCCCCGCCGACGGTGTCGATGAACGCGTCCACCTTGCCGGTGACCTGCCGGATCCGGTCGGCTACCCCGTCGCCGTAGGTCACGGGGATCACCCCGTGTCCGGTCAGCCAGTCGTGGTGCACCTCGCTGGCCAGCCCGACCACGGTCGCGCCGGCCAGCCTGGCCAGCTGGACGGCGATGGAACCGACCCCGCCGGCCGCGCCGGAGACCACCACGGTATCGCCCTCGGTCAGCGTGACCGCCCGCACCGCAGCGTACGCGGTAGCCCCGGCCACGAACAGCGCCCCGGCGACCTCCCAGGGCAGGCCGGCCGGCTTGGCCGTCAGGTTCTGCGCCTCGACCACCACGTACTCGGCCTGACTGGCGCGGTTGTCCGTGTAGCCGATCACTTCGTCACCGGCGGAGAAGCCGGTCACGCCGGGACCGGTCTTCGCCACCAGGCCGGCCAGGTCGCTGCCCTGACCCGAAGGAAACGTGGCAGGCCACCTGGAGTGCAGCAAGCCATCGCGGATCTTGGCCTCGCCCGGGTTGATACCGGCCGCCTTAACGTGGACCAGCACCTGGCCCGGCCCTGGCTCCGGCGTGGACACGTCCGCCACCTTCAGGACGTCAACTCCGCCGTACTCCTCGAATCGCACTGCCTTCATGAGCATGCCTGCTTCCTATTCATTGCTCATTGCTGAGCATTTCAGGATATTTCGCTCTCCGCCCCTGGCTGCTGGGCTGGAGTCCTGGGCCGGCAGTCTGGCCCGGTGGCGATCGGTCCGTTCCTGCAGGATCTGCTTGACCCGCCAATGCGGGGTGTGCAGGGTGATGTCGGGGTCACTTGCCCTGTGCAGGATGGTTATCGCAGCGGCATGGTCGGCGTCCCACACAACCCCGCCGGGGCAGTGAAGCCGGTCCCCCTTCCGGACACCCAGGGTGCCCGTAGAGGGATCGGTTTGTGAGGTGTAGGCCGCGTTGACCAGCACGAGCGCAGAACCTCTGCGCTCCGACACGCTTTGCAATGCTTGCGCCGTCAGCCCTTTGGTCCAGAGCGTGAGACGGCGGTTCATGTTCTTCCCGAAGTTCCGCCCGGCGAACGGCCGGGCCAGGTCCTCCGCGACCACCGTCGCAGCCTTGTCCGTCACCGCGTGGACCGCTTCGTACGTGACTGTCCGCACCAGCGCCTCGAACCTACGGCGCACGCGGGTTTTCTTGACGGTGCCGAGGTTGTTCCGGCGGATCCGGTCTGCTTTCGCGTTGTCACCGCGTTTCGCGGCCCTGGCCGCGACAGCGCGGATCTTCGCCCGCCGCCGGTTCTTGACCTTTAGCCGGTCCGACTCCGCCGCCAGCAGCACACCCAGCCCCAGGCCGTGACGGTCACCGTCAGAATCGGTCAGCACCTCGGTGAAACCCTTGTCCACGCCGATGCTCCGGTCACCGTGCGGTCGCCTGGAGGATTTCAGCGCGGCCCCGCGGACCTGGTAGTGCACCTCGACCCGGCTGTCGCGCAGGATCACCCGCAAGGTCCCGGACGGTGCGACGGTGGTGTTCAACGGGACCTTGACGGTCTGCCGGGGAAGCAGCCCGGGGACAGCCAGCCACACGTCGCCGCCCTCAGCGAGGGTGAAGGTGCGTACGTTGTCGGCGCGGATAATGATCTGGTTCATCACGTGGCTGTGGCCGCGCCGCCAGTGTTTGCGCATCATCCTCGACAGGTACGGGTCGGCGGCCCACGTGCCGGCTTTCAGCGCGGCGCACAACCGTTTCCGTTCGGCCTCATCGCTGGTCCGGCGGAAGATGGCGCGGCGGACCTTGACCGCCGCCGCCTCGCGGCACGCCCGGATATCAGCCATCGCGTCGCGGACGGTTTCCTTCCACGCGTTCGCGAGAACCCCAAACTCAGTGTGACCGTCCGCCAGCCACGCGTCTCGGACCTGCCGGTCCGTCAGCCCCGCGCCGGCGACGGACCCGTACCGCTGCCATACCTCCGCCCGGACCCGCCCGAGGCGCCCGGCCTGCTCTGCCAGCTCGGCGAGTTTCCCCTTGTTCAGCTGCCGGGAGTACGCAATACGGGTGACCTTCACGACGGGCCGCCTGGCAACTCGTCCCTCAGCGTCTTCTCGTACCGTCGCAGCCCGTCCAGGCGGCAGGAGAACGTGTGCACGATCGCCAGCAGGTCTTCGATCAGTTCCTGTTGGGGGGACAGCGATTCCTGGTTCGCCACGATGATCTCGCAGCCGCCCCTGGCGGCGACGTGTTCCAGGTAGTCGAACCCGAACCGGGCCAGCCGATCCTTGTGCGCGACGACCAGGGTGGCGACCTGGCCCCGGTCGATGTCGTCCATCAGCGTCAGGAACTTGCGGCGCCGCAGGTTCATCCCGCCGCCGGTCTCCTGGATCACCTCGTCCACCGCCAAGCCCCGGGCGAGGCAGAACTGGCTCATCGCCGTGACCTGCGCGGCGAACTCACCGATCCGATAAAAACTACCCATAGCGCATAGCTAGCGTAGATGTGGCTAGGAAATTAAGCACCAGTCGCATGCTCCTCCGTCTCCCAAGTAAATCTAACCGCGAGACGTCGCCCGCTATGTCCGTGCCGGAGCGGCTAACCGACGAGAACTCATGGGAGAGTCGGCACTGCTCCAGGTAACCCGGGGCGGCCTTGCGGCCGGGGTGCTAGTGGGAGTGCTGTTCGACGGCGAGGTTCCACACGTACCGGGTCTGGGCGCAGTGGTCCCACAGCACCGCTTTCTGGGCGGGGGTGGGGAGGAGCCGGTATCGGGACATGCGAACACACTATCGGGTATCGCCGACATTTCCGGGGAGGTGAAGCGGAGTTTCCGCCTCGGCCTGGAGACCGGGGTCTCCACGCCGCGATCCTGATGACCTGACGCCGCGCTAGTGTTCGATAGTGGCCGAACACTGGGACCGCCGCCGCGGGCCAACACCGCAACGCGAGGCGCGGGTCGCGAGCGGCCTGGCCGAACTCGACCGGTGGCTGTGCGATCAGGTCCGCCAGGGCCTCGCCGCCAGCCAGCAGGCCGGCTACCGGCACTGGGACGACATCGCCGCCCGGATGGTCGACGCGCAGGCGCCTGGCCTGGCCGAGCGCCTGCGCGCGCTCGCCGCGGTACCGCATTCGGGTCCCGGCTGGGAGGGCAGGCTGCTGGAGGAGTACGCGCTGCTCCGCCTGCTCGCCGTCGCCTATCGCGAGCAGGCCGCGCTGCCGGCGCCTCTCCGCGACACCGTCCGGTCCCGGATCGGGTTTACCGTCCGCCAGGCCGACGTGCTGGCCGCCGGCCGACCGGTCAGGGACCACTGGCAGGTGCTGGCCCAGCGGGATCTCGACCAGGAGCGGCTACGGGTCCGCCGGGTGTGGCTGCGCGGCCGCACCAGCGGCCGGTACGCGCTCGTGCTCAGCTTCGCCGCCGCCGGGCAGTCGCTGGACGACTCGCTCACCGTCGGCACCGGGGCCGACGCGGAGCTGGTCTTCTACCCGGCCGCCATCCCGATGCGCGCGCTCGTCGCGACCTCCCGCGATAAGTTCCGGCCGGACCCGCCTCCCGGCGAGGAGGTAAACGGGGTGCAGGGGGTGCAGGGGGTGGCGGAGCTGCTGGCCTCGTGGGCCAAGGCGCTCGGTGAGGATCCCTGGCTGGACAGCTGGCCCGCCGTCCTGACCGCGACCCCCGCCCGGTCGCCGGGCCCCTGCCTGTTCGATGCGAGCGGCGACGCCCTGCCGCTGCACCCGGGCGCGGGCGACTGCTGGACCCTGTTCGCGCTCTCCGGCGGCCGCCCGCTGACGGTGGCGGGCGAGTGGACGCCGCGCGGCCTGTGGCCGCTGACCGCCTGGGACGAGGGCGGGATGGCGGTACCGCTGTGAGCGCGTGGCAGGACCTGGTCACCGCGAGTCTTATCGGCACAGAACGGGCCCCGGTTCCCCCGGTCCGGATTCCTGGCTGGCCCGCCACGGACAACCTCGCAACCGATGACCACGGCGCAGCCAAGTTCACCCAGAGCAGCCCTCCCGACCAGGCGTCGGTGCTGCTTGATCCGGCCGAGACGCTGCTCGATCAGGCCGTGTTGCTGACGGCCGCCCGGCGGGCAGGCAGGCCGGCCGGGCACGCCGAGCCGCTGCCGGCGGCCGGGCCGGATCCGCGGCCCCTCGTGAGCCCGGCCGCCGGCGACCGCCTGGCCTGGATGCTCCGCGGAGAGAATCCTGACCTGCTGACCGAATGGCTCGCCGCGGCGGTGGCCCGCGGCTTGCGGGTTCCGGCCCAGCTGCTGCCCGGGTTGCTTGACCGGGCCCGGCGGGTCTCGCCGGCGGATCCTGAGTTGCAGCGCCTGGCGGCCGCGGCCGGCGGCCCGCGGGCCCGGTGGCTGGCCGGACTCAACGCGGAGTGGACGTTCGCGGCGGCGGACACCCCGGCCGGCGACGACGCCTGGCGGCTGGGTGACGCCGGCCAGCGGCGTGCCTATCTGACCGCCCTCCGCGCCGCCGATCCCGGCCGCGCCCGGGATATGATCACCGCCGGCTGGGACGCGGCAGGCGCAGCGGAGCGGGCCATGTTCCTGTCAGCCCTGGCCGCCGGCCCGGCTCTGCGCCCCGCGGATGAACCGCTGCTCGAAGCCGCGCTCAGCGACCGCGCCGACGAGGTGCGCAGCCGGGCCGCGTACCTGCTGGCCAGCCTGCCCGGATCGGCCCTCGGGCGGCGGATGGCCGGACGCGGCCTGCGTGGCCTGCGCCTCGAAGCAGGACCCCGAGGTCCCCGCCTGATCGCCAGCCCTCTGGCCGAGTGCGACGCTTCGATGCGGCGGGACGGCATTGCCCCCGGGCCTGCTGCGGGACGCTCGCAGCTCGCCGACCGGACTCGCCTCATGCTCGAGGTGGTCGCCCGGACCCCGCTGCCCACCTGGACGGACGCATTTGCGCTTGGGCCGGCCGCCATCCTCGCCGTACCGTCAGGTGACTGGGCACCGGTGCTGTTCGTCGGCTGGTCACGGGCCGCGATCGCACAGCGGAACCAGGACTGGGCGGCCGCGCTGATCAGCGAGGCCCTCACCGGGCGGCCCCCGGCTACGCCCGCCGAGAACCTGGCCCTGAGCCGGCTGGCCCGCCGGGCCGACCCGGCCCTCGGCGCACCGGATGTTCTGGCCGGGCCGGAGCCCGGCGCGCCGCTGGCCGTCCGGGCCGCGATCAGGGTGCTGCGGTTTCGCTACGACATGCTGAAGGAGCTGGACGTTGACCACAGCCACGGCTGAGAACCCCGGGGACCGTGGAACCGAAGCGGTCCTGCGTCCGCACGCGGAGCAGGAGTACCAGGCCGAGTTGTCCGTGCTGGCCGTCACCGACGACCGGCCGCGGCCGCCGGGCTGGCGGCTGTCGCCCTGGGCGGTGACCACCTACCTGCTGGGCGGCCGCGCCGACGACGGTACCGAGATCACGCCGAAGTACGTGGGCTCACGCCGCCTCATCGAGGTCGCCGTGGCCACGCTGGCCACGGACCGGGCCCTGCTGCTGCTCGGCGTGCCGGGGACGGCGAAGACGTGGCTGTCCGAGCATCTGGCCGCGGCGGTGTCGGGCGACTCGACCCTGATGGTGCAGGGCACCGCGGGGACCGCGGAGGAAGCGGTCAGGTACGGCTGGAACTACGCTCGGCTGATCGCCGAGGGACCGTCACGGGCCGCGATGGTACCCAGTCCGGTGATGCGCGCGATGGCCGGCGGCCAGATCGCGCGGGTCGAGGAGCTGACCCGGATGCCCTCGGACGTGCAGGACGCGCTGATCACCATCTTGTCCGAGAAGACGCTGCCGATCCCGGAGCTCGAAGGCGAGCTGCAGGCGGTCAGGGGCTTCAACGTCATCGCCACCGCCAACGACCGGGACCGCGGCGTCAACGAGCTGTCCAGCGCGCTGCGCCGGCGGTTCAACACCGTAGTACTCCCGGTACCGGCCTCCGCCGAGCAGGAGGTGGACATCGTCACCCGCCGGGTCGCCCAGCTCGGCCGCTCGATCGGCCTGCCGGATGTCCCGCACGGAGCCGAGGAGATCAAGCGCGTCGTCATCGTCTTCCGCGAGCTGCGCCAGGGCGTCACCGAAGACGGCCGCGCCAAGGTCAAGTCGCCGAGCGCGACCCTGTCCACCGCCGAGGCGATCTCCGTGATCACCAGCGGCCTCGCCCTGGCCGCGCACTTCGGTGATGGCGTGCTGCGTCCCGCCGACATCGCCGGCGGCATCACCGGTGCCGTGGTCCAAGATCCCGTCTCGGACCGGGCGGTGTGGCAGGAGTACCTGGAGACCGTGGTCCGGGAGCGTGAAGACTGGAGCGCTTTCTACCGGGCCTGCCGCGAAGCCGCCGGGTGAGGAGATCGTGATTGAGCTGTACGGGGTGCGGCATCACGGGCCGGGGTCGGCGCGGGCGGTGCGGACGGCGCTCATGGAGCAGGAGCCCGACGTGGTGCTGATCGAGGGGCCACCGGAGGCGGACGGGCTGGTGGAACTGGCGGCGGATCCGGAAATGCGCCCGCCGGTGGCACTGCTGGGATATGTGGCCGGGGAGTCGAGCCAGGCGGCGTTCTGGCCGTTCGCGGTGTTCTCGCCGGAATGGCAGGCGATGCGGTACGCCCTCGGCGCGGGGATTCCGGTCCGGTTCTGTGACCTGCCGGCCGCCCATCAGCTAGCGATGGCCGACGGCAGGAGGGAGGGTCCGCGGTCGCGAGTCGATCCCGTCGGGGAGCTGGCCTCGGCGGCCGGGTACGACGACCCAGAGCGCTGGTGGGAGGACGTGGTCGAGCACGTCCCTGGACCGGCGGTCTTCGGTGCCCTGGCCGAAGCTATCGGGATCCTGCGCGAGCAGACCGGCGAACCCGACCGGCGCGACGCGGTCCGCGAGGCGTACATGCGCAAGGTGCTGCGCAAGACCATGAAGGACGGCTACCAGCGGATCGCCGTGGTCTGCGGCGCCTGGCATGTCCCAGCCCTGCAAAGCCTCCCGGCCGCCGCGGCGGACGACCGGCTGCTGCGCGGTCTGCCGAAGGTGAAGGCCACCCTGACCTGGGTGCCGTGGACCTACGGGCGGCTGTCCTACAGCTCGGGCTACGGCGCGGGGATCCGCTCCCCCGGATGGTATGACCACCTGTTCTCCTCCGCCGGGCAGCCCATCGAACGGTGGCTGGCCAAGGCCGCCGCGGTGCTGCGCGAGGAGGGTATCGGCGTGTCGGCGGCGCACGTGATCGAGGCCGTCCGGCTGGCCGACGCGCTCGCCGCGCTGCGCGGACGGCCGCTCGCGGGCCTGGAGGAGGTCACCGAGTCGGCCCGAGCGGTGCTGTGCGAGGGCAGTGACCTGCTGACCGCGCTGATCCAGCGCCGGCTCGTGGTCGGCGAGCGGCTCGGCGCGGTCCCGGCCGCGACCCCCATGGTGCCGCTGCAGCGAGACCTGCACGACCGGCAGCGCCGCCTCCGGCTGCGGCCCGAGGCGTCGCCGCGTGACTATGACCTAGACCTGCGCAAGCCCAATGACCTGGCCCGCAGCCACCTGCTGCACCGCCTGGCCCTGCTCGGTGTCCGCTGGGGAACGCAGCGGCAAGGCCGGACGCGGAACATCGGGACGTTCCGTGAGACGTGGGAGCTGACCTGGCGGCCCGAGCTCGACCTGGCCTTGATCGAGGCGAGCATGTGGGGCAGCACGGTGGCGGCCGCGGCCACTCAGCGGGCCCGGCTGCTGGCGGCCGGAGCCTCCGGGTCCTCGGCCCTGGAGGAGCTCACGACGCTGGTCGAGCGGTGCCTGCTGGCCGACCTCGGCGACGCCCTGCCGGCCGTGCTCGCGGCGGTCAGGGCCCGTGCCGCTCTTGATACCGACGTGGCCCACCTGATGGCGGCGCTGCCGGCCCTGGTCCGGGCGGCCAGGTACGGTGACGTGCGGGGCACCGACCCGGCCCGGCTCGGCGAGGTGGCGATCGAGCTGATAACGCGGATCTGCGCCGGCCTCCCGGCCGCCCTGGCGTCCCTGGACGAGGCGGCCGAACGAGCCATGCGGGACCGCGTCGACGCCGTCCATTCGGCCACCGGGCTGCTCGCCGACGGTGAGAGCCGCGAGCGCTGGCTGGACACGCTGGCGCGACTGCTCCCCCGCTGCCCGCCTCTGATGTCCGGCCGCCTGACCAGGCTGCTGCTCGACGCGGGGCGTCTCGCCACGGACGAGGCATCAGCGCGGATGTCCCGCGAGCTGTCCGCCGCCGCCCCGGCCGCGTCGGCCGCGGGCTGGGCCGAGGGATTCCTGGCCGGAAGCGGGCTGCTGCTCGTGCACGACGATAAGCTGCTCGTCCTGGTCGACGGGTGGCTGGCCGGGTTGAGCGAGGACGTCTTCGCCGCGGTCCTGCCTGCGCTGCGGCGGGCCTTCGGCGGGTTCGCGCCGCCCGAGCGAAGGGCGATCGGGGAGAAGGCGGGGCGAATAGTGAAGGGGGACGGGGGGGTGGGTGGGAGCGGGGTACCGGCGGCCGCCGCCGCGCCCGATGACGAGCTGGACGAGGACCGGGCGGCCATCGCGGTCCGGGCGGTCGCGGCCATCCTCGGGCTTCGGTTCGCCTCCCGTCGGGCGGCGGCGTCATGACCACCGGTCCCCAGGAGCGGATGCGCCGCTGGCGGCTGATCCTCGGGGGTGCCGACGATGGCACAGGTGCCTCGCTCGGCGGCGACGACGCGCGCATCGACGCGGCGCTCAGCGCCCTGTACGACTCCGATGCTGACCAGGGCAGCGGTTCTCAGACCGGCCGGCGGCGCGGGTCAGGGCTGGCGGCGTCGGCCCCGCGGGTGGCCCGCTGGCTCGGCGATATCCGGGCGTTTTTCCCGGTCAGCGTGGTTCAGGTGATGCAGAAGGACGCGATCGAGCGGGTTGGCCTGACCCGGCTGCTGGTCGAGCCCGAGATGCTCGACGCGGTCGAGCCCGACGTGCACCTGGTGGGCACGTTGCTCTCGCTGAGCCGGGTCATACCTGAGCAGGCGCGGGAATCGGCGCGTGCCGTCGTGCGCACCGTAACCACGGACCTGGAGCGCCGGCTGGCCCAGCGGACCCGGTCGGCGGTGGCCGGAGCGCTGAACCGGGCGAGCCGGACGAGCAGGCCCAGGCGTCACGCCGACATCGACTGGGACCGGACGATCCGCGCGAACCTGCGGAACTATCTGCCGCGGCAGCGGACGATCGTGCCGGAACGGCTGATCGGCTACGCCAGGAAGCAGCAGGCGGTGGCGCGCGATGTCATCATCTGCCTGGACCAGAGCGGCTCGATGGCCTCCTCCGTGGTCTACGCCGGGGTGTTCGGGGCGGTGCTCGCCTCCATCCGGTCGCTGCGCACATCGGTGGTCGCCTTCGATACCTCGGTGGTGGACCTGACCGACGAGCTCAGCGACCCGGTCGACGTGCTGTTCGGCACCCAGATCGGCGGCGGCACCGACGTCAACCGGGCCGTCGGCTACTGCCAGCAGCTGATCACGCGTCCGGCTAGCACGATCTTCGTCCTGGTCAGCGACCTGTACGAGGGCGGTGACCGGGACGAGATGCTGCACCGGATCGGGGATATGGTCGCCGCCGGGACGCAGGTTATCGCCCTGCTCGCGCTGTCCGACGACGGCGCACCCGGTTTCGACCACGACAACGCCGCCGCCCTCGCCGAGCTGGGCGTCCCGGCGTTCGCGTGCACGCCCGACTCGTTCCCGGACCTGATGGCCGCCGCCATCGAACGCCGCGACATCGCCGAGTGGGCGCACCGCCACCCGCCCATGCCGCCATCCGCCTGATTTATCCGCTTTGACCGGACCGCGGAACCCATGGCTGTGACAGCCTGACCGCTCTTTGGTGCACGATGTCACTTTCATGCCTTCCAGACGGTCGTGAGAGGCGAGCCGGAACCAATGGATACGGGAACCTGCCTGCCCTTCGAGCACGATGAAACTTCCCAGTCACTCCGGAGCCGCCGGGGAAGCGAGATGTGCGGCGCAACGTCGCGTCGGCACGTGGCCGGCTTGTCGCCGCTTTATCGGCGGTCCGCATAGCGGCAGGTTTCCCGCAGTGGCGTGATGACCCGTAACGTTGCCGGAACGGTTCAGGCGTAGCGTCATGTTCTGTGCGGATGGCACAGTCACCAGGCGTGCGGACGCGTGAGCCGATAGCGCGGCCACGTCTGGCGCTGCCCGCATTCGCGTCGGCGATCGCGCTGCTGGCCCTCCTGCTCGCCGTGGCGCTGATGCCGCTGTCGGTGCTGGCCCGGCAGAACGTGGCCTCGAACGCGGGCCAGGTGGTCACCTACCTGGCCATCACGACGACCGGTCTGGTCGTTGCACGGCGCCAGCCGCGCAACCCGATCGGCTGGCTCCTGATTGGCATCCCAGTCGGCGTGCTGCTCAACAAAGACAGCCAGGCGTACGCCTGGCTGGTCTACCGGTCCGGGCAGCGCCTGCCGTTCGGCTCGGCGGCGCTGCTGCTCAACATGGCCTGGATCGTCCTTTTCGTGGCATTCCCGCTGGTAATCCTGCTGTTCCCGGAGGGCAAGCTGCCCGCTCCCGGCTGGCGCTGGGCGATGTGGGCTTACCTGACCGCCGTGGCCGGTCTGCTGGCGAGTGGTTGCGTCGCCACGGTAAGCGTCATCGCCTCGCACGACGTGCGCGTTGACTCCGGAGGCGGCCTGGCCGCGGTCGACGATCCGGCGGGCCGGACGGCCTGGCTGTCTACGGTCCTCACGCTGATGATCCCGATCCTCCTGGCGTTCTGGCTGGTCTTCGCGGGGCGGCTGGTGCTGACCTGGCGGCGCGCGGCGAGGGGTCAGGGGAAGGCCGGTCAGGAGCGGCGTCAGCAGCTGAAATGGCTTATGACCGGGTCGCTTGCCGCCCTCGGTGCCGGAGCCATCGACAGCATCATCTCGGCGCTCGACCCTCACGCGTCAGCAGCCGTTCAGGAGATGAGCAGCCTGCTCAACGACGCTGGGCTGGTGGCGTTCGCGGTGTGCGTCGGCATGGCGATCCTGCGCTACCGGCTGTATGAGATCGACCGCATCATCTCGCGGACGCTGTCCTACACGATCGTGACCGGCCTGCTGATCGGGGTATACGCGGGAATGGTGCTGCTGGCTACCCGGGTGCTGTCGGTGAACTCGCCGGTAGCGGTGGCCGCATCGACGCTGGCCGCCGTGGCCTTGTTCACCCCGCTGCGGCGCCGGGTGCAAAAGGCGGTGGACCGCCGGTTCAATCGGGCCCGGTATGACACCGAAGCCACGGTGGCCGCGTTCACGGCCCGCCTGAAGGACGCCGTGGACCTGGACCGGGTCCGGGATGACCTGGCCGGTACCGTGCACCAGGCTCTGGAACCCGCTCACGTCTCGGTATGGATCAGCCATCGGGACTCGCCTTGACCCACTGCCGCTCTCGGATGGCGCCACGAGTAGCCGGTACTGCTACCGGGATGTCAGAGCGGGTACGTGGCCTCGATTACCAACCGGCGGGCTGAGCTGGCCAGACCATTGTGGGATTTACCAAAGACCTCTCTTCCGGGTAGCAAGCCATGTTCACTGGTTCCGGGCGACCCACCGCAGGCGCATCATCCCAGGCAGGAGGGGCCGGGACCGGAACCGCTGTGCGGCCGGCATGCGGCCGGCGCCGATAATCCAGATGTTCATCGCGGCTGCCATGGCGGCGTTCGGGTACCTCAAGGGCCGCGGCGTTGTTCGTGGACGCAAGATCACCTGCGGCCAGCGCAGAACGAGGCAACTGAGCGGTAGGCAGGACCGTCTCAGAGCTATGAGGACCTTGGCGGTTGCCGTCGCTAGCGTCTCCGGGCAGATGGGTCGCTTTGCCGGAGCTTTTGCCGTGGGGCCGGGAGTCGATGTAGGGAACCGCGGTGGGCGGCGACTGGGAGGCGGGGCTCGGTGAAAAGGGCCTGGTGGGGGCTCGTAGCGGTCACCGTTGTCGCCACGGCGTGCACCTCGGCGCACCGCACCGGCGCCGCCGTGACAGCAACGACCAGCCTGTCGGCGCCAACCTCCGGCTCGGCGACATCGGCCTCCTCAACCACGACACGCGGGCCCTGGATCACGGCGCCCGCCACGTCACCCAGCCCCTCGCCACCAGCGGCTGCGGCATCGACGGTCGTGAGGAAGTTCAACCCGTGGACCGCCTCAGGGACGCCGGGCCCGAACGTCTATGTCTCGGGCAGGCTATCCAGCGCCACGCAGCAAAGTCCCCAGCCGGGCGCGCCGCCGCCCAATCCCTGCTATGGGCCGTCGATCGCAGACCCCGGCAACCAGAACGCCTGGCGTTGCCTTACGACAGCCGGCATCTACGACCCTTGTTTCGCCCCGCCCGGCCGGGCGCACGTCAGGGAGCTTCTGTGCGGCCGGGATCCCTGGTCGGCCTTCCTTCTGCTCTCGCTGAGCCCGCCCCTGCCAGGCAGCTCGACCGGCTTCGTCCCCCGGGCAGCATTTCCCTGGGTGCTGATCCTCTCCAACGGGGAGCTATGTCAGGTGATCCAGGGCACGGGCGAAGTGTCCGGCCGTATCGTTCTCAATTACGGATGCGACGACGGCTACGCCACCGGGCCCAGCATGACCTCCGAGCCCTGGACAGTCACATACCTGCCCACCGGGACCAACACGCCCGCCAGCCTCACCGTCATCGCAGCCTGGGAATGAGACTGCCTCGTCGCATCGACGGGGAGTCCGACGGATGTCCTCGGACCCGGGCTCGTTCCCTATGCTCGTGGCGACGTGTTACAGCACGAACATAGCCTCGATCACCAGGCGGCGGGATGAGCTGGACGGAGCGTTGTGGAATTCATCAAAGACGCCTCTTCCGGGTACGTTGTCGCAGCCACGTGGTTCCGGGCGACCCCCGCAGGCGCATCATCCCAGGCAGGAGGGGTACCGGGCCGGAACCGCGGCGCGCAGTGCCCACACGCGGGCGGGTCGCTGTACGGCTGATGTATGCCTTTTGCGTGGGCGAGGTATGCCGCGGCCGGGCTGAGCCGTAACGTTCCCGGAACGATCCGGGCATAGCGTTGCGTTCTGTGGGGAAGGCGCAGGCCACAGGTACGCAGGCACCGGAGATGACAGTTGTCACGGGCCGCCGCATCCGGCTGGCGTCACCGACGACCGCGCTGGTCCTCGGCGGCCTGGTGCTGGCATTGATAATCGCCGATGTCCCCCTGGCGGGCCTCGCGCGCCAGGGCCTGAACGCCAGCGGCGGCTCGCTGCCGGTCTGGGTCTCGGCTCCCTTCGCGGTGGTGGGCTTCGTGCTGGCCTGGCGCAAGCCGGGCAACCCGCTCGGCTGGATCATCCTGGGTACGGCGGTTTTGATCGCCCTCAGCGAGGATGCCAGTTACTACACGGTGGCTGACTACCGGCTCCGGCATGGCGGGCTGCCGCTGGGCTGGGTGGCGTTGCTCGCGCAGCCCGGCTGGGCACCGGGGATCGTGCTGTTCGGGCTGACTGTGCTGCTCTTCCCGGACGGCAGGCCGGCCGTCACCGCGGCTGCGGTGGGTGGTGTGGGTCTATGCCGCGACGGGCGTGCTGTGGATAGCCAGGCGCCGCCGCTCTCACGGTGGGTGCCGTCATCGGCCACCACACCGAGGTGGATTCCGCCGGGAACCTGCTGCTGCTTGGCAATGGCATCCAAGCCCCCTTCTGGTGGAAACTACTGTCGAACGTGTTCTTGGTGCTCGGGGTGGCCGGCTGGCTGGTGTCGATCGCTGCCCAGGTGCTCAGTTACCGGCGCTCGACGGGGGACCGCCGCCAGCAGCTGAAATGGCTGATGTGCGGGTCAGCTGTCGCCTTGATTGCCATCGTGGCCGGGTCCACCGGCTTGGCCGGTACGGTCGGGGGCGTCGGTGTGTTGGGGTTCCTCGCGCTCCCGCTGAGCATCGGGGTAGCCGTCCTGCGGTACGGACTGTTCGAGATCGACCGGATCATCTCCCGGACGCTGGCGTATGCCATCGTCACAGGTTTGCTGGTGGGGGTGTATGCGGGGATCGTGCTGCTGTCCACCGACGTGCTGACGCTTACCTCGTCGGCGGCGGTGGCGGCCTCGACGCTGGCCGCCGCGGCGCTGTTCAATCCGCTGCGGCGGCGGGTGCAGCGAGCGGTGGACCGGCGGTTCAACCNNTCGGTGTGGATGAACGAACGCGAGTAAGGCCGGGAGAGTCCTGCCTTCCCGTCGTTCTCGCAGGCCAGGCCCTTGGGACCCGTGTGCCGGGTCAACGGGTCGATATAGCCAGCCGCGCCAGCGGTGCCCGTAAGGGCGCCCTTAGCAGCGGGTGGCGTTTAGG